>JASLEG010000220.1 GCA_030151225.1 Burkholderia sp.
TGATCGAACGGCGCGGCGTGAGCGTCGTGCAGGCCACGCCGTCGGCCTGGCGCATGATCGCCTCGCATCGCTGGCCGGCCACCGCTGCGCCGCTGCGTGTGCTGTGCGGCGGTGAAGCCCTGCCCGCCGATCTGCTCGATATGTTGCTTGCGCATGCACCGCTCGTCTGGAATCTCTACGGACCGACCGAAACCACCGTCTGGTCCGCCGTCGCGCGGCTCGATGCACAGCATCGCGAGCCCGTGATCGGCCAGCCTCTGGCCAATACGCGCCTGTACGTGCTCGACGCGATGGATGCCCGCGTGCCGCTCAACGTCGCCGGCGAACTCTGCATTGCCGGTGACGGCCTCGCACGCGGCTACCAGAATCGCCCCGACCTCACGGCCGAGCGCTTCGTGCCCGATCCGTTCGGCGCGCCCGGCTCGCGCATGTACCGCACCGGCGATCTCGTGCGCCAGCGCGTCGACGGCGCGCTCGACTACCTCGGCCGCCTCGACAACCAGGTCAAGCTGCGCGGTTTCCGCATCGAGACCGGCGACATCGAGGCCGCGCTGCGCGAGCATGCCGCCGTGACCGATTGCGTGGTGATGCTGCGCGGCGAAGCCGGCGCAGCCAAACTCGTGGCCTACATCGAGGCGAACCCCGCCACCGAATCCGCCCCCGATCTGGCCGCCACGCTGCGTGCCCATCTGGCCGAGCGCCTGCCGCACTACATGGTGCCGGCGGCCTTCGTGGTGCTCGACGCATTGCCGCTCACCCACAACGGCAAGCTCGATCGCCGCGCGCTGCCCGAACCCGACGCCGCCGCGCTGGCCTCGCGCGGCGGCGAGCCGCCCGCCACCGACACCGAGCGCCGGCTCGCCGCGATCTGGCAGGCGCTGCTCGGCCTCGACGCCGTGTCGCGCGACGACGATTTCTTCGCGCTCGGCGGCCACTCGCTGCTGGCCACGCGCCTCGCCTCGCGCATCCGCACCGCCTTCGGCCGCGAACTGCCGCTGCAGGCACTGTTCGAGGCGCCCGGCCTGGTCGCGCTCGCCCGCCGCATCGACGCCGCCGCCATCGGCGCATCGAATGACGCGGCGGCCAAGCCGATCCCGCTCGCCCCGCGCGACCCGGCACCGCCGCTGTCCTTCGCCCAGCAGCGCCTGTGGTTCATCGATCGCATGCAGCCGGGCAGCGCCGTCTATCACCTGCCGTCGGCGCTGCGCCTCGACGGCGCGCTCGACCTCGGCGCGCTCGAACGCACGCTGGCCGCGCTGCTCGCGCGCCACGAGGTACTGCGCACGCGCATCGTCACGCAGGACGGCGAGCCGGTGCAGGCCATCGACGCCGCCGCGGACGACTTCCGCCTGGACATGACGGACCTGTCCGGCTCCCACGATCCCGACGCGCAGGCCGTGCGCGCCGCGCGTGCCGAAGCCGTCGCGCCCTTCGATCTCGCCCGCGATCCGATGCTGCGCGCGAAGCTGCTGCGCCTCGCGCCGACGCGCCACGTGCTGCTGCTCACGGCGCACCACATCGCCGCCGACGGCTGGTCGATGGGCGTGATCGTGCGCGAGCTGACGTCGATCTACACGGCGCTGCGCGAAGGCGCGCCGGTTCCGCTCGCGCCGCTGCCGCTGCAATACGCCGACTTCGCCGCGTGGCAGCGCGGCTGGCTGGCCGGCGAGCGGCTCGACACCCAGGTCGATTACTGGCGCGCGCAACTGGCCGGTGCCCCCGCGCTGCTCACGCTGCCCACCGATCGCCCGCGCCCGGCCGTGCAGCGCCACGACGGCGCGGTCGTCACGATGCGGCTCGATGCGCCGCTCGTGGCCGGGCTGAACCGCCTGGCCGGCGAGCACGGCGCCACCCTGTTCATGGCGCTGTCGGTCGGCTTCGCGCTGCTGCTGGGCCGCCACGCGGCGCAGGACGACGTCTGCCTCGGCACGCCGATCGCCAGCCGCACGCGCACCGAGCTCGAGCCGCTGGTGGGCCTGTTCGTCAACACGCTGGTGCTGCGCTTCAGGCTCGACACCCGGGCCTCGTTCGCCGACCTGCTCGCCCAGGCACGCGACACCGCGCTGGCCGCCTATGCGCATCAGGACGTGCCGTTCGAGAAACTCGTCGACACGCTGCAGCCCGATCGCCAGCTCAGCCATTCGCCGCTGTTCCAGGCGATGATCGCGCTGCAGAACGCGCCGGCCGCCACACTCGGCGCGCCCGGCCTCGAGATCGCGCCGCTGCGCACCGGCGACGCCGCCCACGCGAAGTTCGATCTCTCGCTGTATGCCGAGGCGGCCGCATCGGGCGAGCTAGTCTGCATGTTCGAGTACCGCACCGACCTGTTCGAGCGCGGCACGATCGAACGGCTCGCCGCGCGCTACGCCACGCTGCTGGCCGCCGCCGTGGCCGCGCCGCGGCGCCGCGCGCTCGACCTGCCGATGCTCGACGACGACGCCCTGCAGGCGCTCGACGCGATTCACGCCGACACGCGGCGCGTGCGGCACGATGCCGACGCCACGCTCGCCGCGTGGATCGACGCGCGGGCCCGGCGCACGCCGCGCGCGCCGGCAATCGTGCACGACGTGGACGACGCCAGCGATCCGTTCCTCGACTACGCGAGCCTCGCGGCCCGGGCCGATGCCTGGGCGCACGCCCTGCGCGCGCGCGGCGTCGGCGCCGGCGATCGGGTGGGCGTGTGTGTGAGCCGCTCCGCTGACATGGTGGTGGCCCTGCTCGCCGTGCTGAAGACCGGCGCCGCCTATCTGCCGCTCGATCCGGCGCATCCGGCCGCCCGCCTCGCGATGGTGATCCACGATGCGAAGCCGGCCGTGGTGCTGACCGACGAGGCAACCGCGCAGCTGGTGCCGGGGCCCGTGCTGCGGCTCGGTGAACTGCCGACCGCGCCGGCCTCGCCGCTGAACGTCGCCGTGCCGGCCGATGCGCTCGCCTACGTGATCTACACGTCCGGTTCCACCGGCAAGCCGAAGGGCGTCGGCGTCAGCCATCGCGCCATCGTC
This sequence comes from Burkholderia sp., assembly GCA_030151225.1. Lineage (GTDB taxonomy): Bacteria > Pseudomonadota > Gammaproteobacteria > Burkholderiales > Burkholderiaceae > Burkholderia. The sequence goes on from JASLEG010000220.1 coordinate 3,003, forward strand.
AACTTCCTGCATGCCATCGGCGAGCACGGCCTGATCGGCGAGC
>JASLEG010000232.1 GCA_030151225.1 Burkholderia sp.
CGGCCGGCCGGGCGAGGCCGCGAGCGCGCGGCGCGCCGCCACGGCGGCCGGCGGCCCTGGTCGTTTGGTGTATGCTCGGGCGATTGCGTTTGCCCCCATCCCCATGAAATCCTCCCGCTCGAAGTCGCCCCGTCACGAATCCCGTCCGAGCGCACCGCGCGTCTCGCTGTTCGACGAGCGCGGCAAGGTCAAGACCATCGACGCGCAGGCCCTGCGCATCGATTTCCCCGATGGCCGCGCGCTGATGTTCGACCTGTCCGGCAGCTCCGGCGAAGCCTCGGTCGCGATCGTCGCGCAACATGCCGACATCTCGCAGCGCGCCACCCTGTCGCTGCGTCCCGAGCACTACGACAGCCTGACGCTGTCGGTCGGCGCCGAGCCCTCGCCCGAGGCGGATGCCGCAGCCGACGCCGACGACGCCGCCGAACCGGTCGGTGAACCCGAGCTCGAGCTCGTCGTGCAATACGGCGACGAAATCACCGCGCAGGTGCGCAAGGCGCTGCCCAAGCGCAAGCTGATCGCCGAATGGCTCGGCACCGCGCTGTTCGCGGACGCGCAGTTGACCGTGCGCTTCGTGGGCGAGAAGGAAGGCCGCGAGCTGAACGGCGGCTACCGCAAGAAGGACTACGCCACCAACGTGCTGACCTTCGCCTACGAGCAGGCGCCCGACGGCACCACGATCGGCGATCTCGTGCTGTGCTGCCCGGTGGTGGAACGGGAAGCGAAGGAACAGGACAAGCCGCTGGTCGCCCACTACGCGCATCTGCTGGTGCACGGCGCGCTGCATGCGCAAGGCTACGACCACGAACTCGGCGACGAGGACGCGGCCGAGATGGAAGCGCTCGAGATCGACATGCTCGCCAAGCTGGGCTTCGCGAATCCCTACGAGTAAGCGCCCACTCACGTCCCTATCTCGTTCATCCGCCTGCCCGCCGTGAGCACACCGATCCCCGCTCCCCACGCCTACCCGCCGCCGATCGGCGAGGGCCGGCTGCTGACCGAGGCCGAGCTGGCCACCTCGCTCGAGGCCTCGCTGGCCGACTGGGACCGGCGCACCGACCTCTGGCTGTTCGGCTATGGCTCGCTGATCTGGAACCCGGGCCTGCCCACCGTCGAGCAGGTGCACGGCCGCGTGCACGGCTACCACCGCGGGCTGTATCTGTGGTCGCGCGTGAACCGCGGCACGCCCGAGCATCCGGGCCTCGTGCTGGCGCTCGACCGCGGCGGCTCGTGCAGCGGCGTGGCGTTCCGGATCGCCGGGCCCAGCGCCATGCCGCACCTCGACACGCTCTGGAAGCGCGAGATGCCGATGGGCTCGTATCGGCCCGCCTGGCTGCCGTGCACGCTCGCCACCGGCGAGCGGGTGCGGGCGCTGGCCTTCGTGATGCGCCGCGACGTGCCCACCTATACCGGTCGGCTGCCCGACGAGACGTTCCGCGCCGTGTTCCGGCGCGCCCAGGGCCGCTACGGCACCACGCTCGACTACGTCACGCGCACCGTCACGGCGCTGCGCGAGAACGGCATCCCCGACCGCGCGCTCGAAGCGCTGCTGGCGCGCTGCGGCTGAGCGGCCGCCGCCGCCGGCGACATTTTTTCCCGCCTTGGGAGCGGCGCCGGTTCCGGGTTAGGATGGACCCGAGCCGCCAGGCCGCCTGTCGCCCCGCCCGGGCCGACACGGTGGTGCCGCGCCCTTGGTGTATCCTTGCCAACTCCGTGACAACGCGTCCGCGCACCGCCCGGACGCACCACCATGAACGATTCGTATCCCAGTCGAAAGTCCACCGACAAACCTCCCGAAAAGCGCTCGCTGCTTGAGCGCCTGACCGACTTCATCTCGCCCGAGCCCGAATCGCGCGGCGAGCTGCTCGAAATCCTGCAGGACGCGCACGAGCGCAACCTGATCGATGCCGACTCGCTGTCGATGATCGAGGGCGTGTTCCAGGTGTCCGACCTCTGCGCGCGCGACATCATGGTGCCGCGTGCCCAGATGGACGCGCTGAACATCGCCGACAAGCCCGAGGAATTCATCCCGTTCGTGCTGGACAAGGCGCACTCGCGCTATCCCGTCTACGAGGAAAACCGCGACAACGTGATCGGCGTGCTGCTCGCGAAGGACCTGCTGCGCTTCTACGCGGAAGCGGAATTCGACGTGCGCGGCATGCTGCGCCCGGCCGTGTTCATCCCGGAATCGAAGCGCCTGAACGTGCTGCTGCACGACTTTCGCGTGAACCGCAACCACCTCGCGATCGTGGTGGACGAATACGGCGGCGTGGCCGGCCTGATCACGATCGAGGACGTGCTCGAGCAGATCGTCGGCGACATCGAGGACGAATACGACTTCGACGAGGAAGCCGGCAACATCATCTCGGCGCCCGACGGCCGCTACCGCGTGCGCGCGCTGACCGAGATCGAGCAGTTCAACGAGACCTTCGGCACCGATTTCCCCGACGACGAGGTGGACACGATCGGCGGCCTGATCACCCATCACTTCGGCCGCGTGCCGCATCGCGGCGAGAAGCTGCGCCTCGGCAAGCTGATCTTCGAGATCCAGCGCGGCGACGCGCGCCAGATCCACGTACTGCTGGTGCGCCGCGACCCGCTCGCCGGCCGCCGCGGCGAGACGGCCGACGACTGACCGCCGCGCCGCCCAGCCCTCCTCCCTGTCCGACCTCATGGCCGAATCGCTTCCGAGCCGCGCGACGCGCGGCGCTCCCTTCGCGGCCGGCAGCCGCGCGCTGCCGCGCTGGCACTATCCGGCCGCGCTGCTGGCCGGCGCCGCCAACACGCTGAGCTTCGCGCCCACGCCGCACGGCGGCTGGCTGCAACTGCTCGTGTTCGTGTGGTTCTACGCGCAGCTCGCACGCAGCGGCACGCGCGCGCAGGCCACGCTGACCGGCGCCGCGTTCGGCTTCGGCAACTTCCTGACCGGCATCTGGTGGCTCTACATCAGCATGCACGTGTACGGCGAGATGGCGGCCTGGATCGCCGGCGGCGCGCTGGTGCTGTTCTGCCTGTATCTGTGCCTCTATCCGGCGCTGTCGGCGCTGCTCTGGGCCTTCGCCTCGGGCCGGCGCGCGGGCCGCGCGTTCGTGCCGAGCTGGCACGGCGCATTCGCGTTCGCGAGCGCCTGGGCGCTCGGCGAATGGGCGCGTGGCACGGTGTTCACGGGCTTTCCGTGGCTCGCGAGCGGCTATCCGCAGGTGGACGGGCCCTTCGCGGGCTTCGCGCCGGTGGCCGGCGTGTACGGCGTGGGCTGGGTGCTGGCGCTGTTCGCGGCGCTGGTGGTGAACGCCGTGGTGAACGCGCGGCGCGGCGGCGCCCTCGCGAGCGGGGCGGGCACCTCGCCCGGCGGCGCGCTCGCGCCGGCCGCGCTGGCCGTGGCGCTGATCGCGGGCGGCCTGCTGCTGCCGCTGGTGCCGTGGACCCAGCCCGAGAACCGGCCGCTGCACGTGCGCCTGCTGCAGGGCAACGTCAAGCAGGACGTGAAGTTCGAGCAGGCCGGCATCGACGCGGCGATCAAGATGTACACGGCGATGATCACCGAGAAGCCGGCCGATCTGGTGGTGACGCCCGAGACGGCGATCGCGGTGATGATCCAGGACCTGCCGCTGCCGTTCGCCAAGGCCGTGCGCAGCTTCGTCGACAGGACCGGCACCTCGGTGCTGTTCGGCGCGGTGGGCGACACGATCCTGCCCGACGAGCGCATCGTCGACTACACCAACAGCCTGTACGGCGTGACGCCGGGCTCGACCCACATCTACCACTACGACAAGCATCACCTCGTGCCGTTCGGCGAGTTCATTCCGTGGGGCTTCCACTGGTTCGTCGAACTGATGAAGATGCCGCTCGGCGATTTCGCGCGCGGCGCGCTCGTTCAGCCGCCGTTCCTCGTGCACGACCAGCCGGTGATGGCCGACATCTGCTACGAGGACCTGTTCGGCGAGGGCATCGCGGCCACGGTGCGCGAGAATTCGCCATCGCCGGGCGTGCTCGTGAACGTGACCAATCTGGCCTGGTTCGGCGACACCGTGGCGCTCGACCAGCATCTGCAGATCGCGCGGATGCGCTCGCTCGAGACCGGCCGGCCGATGCTGCGCGCGACCAATACCGGCATGACCGCCGCGATCGATGCGCACGGCCGCGTGATCGGCCGCCTGAAGCCGTTCACGATCGGCGCGCTCGACGTGACCGTGGAAGGCACCCAGGGCTTCACGCCCTTCGCGAAGGGCGGCAACACGATCGTGCTGACGCTCGCGCTCACGCTGCTGGCGCTGGCCTTCGGGTTGGGCGCGCGGTTGCGCCGCCGCCACCGCTGACGCTCACGCGTCCTGCCATCCGCCACCTGCGCCGGCCAGCGCGCGCAGGTCGTGCGCCACAGCGTCGAGCACCGGCGCCCACTGCATGAAGTCGGCCTGCCGGTACAGCGTGGCCGACGGATACAGCGGGCTGTCGCGCCGCTCGAGTTGCCACACCCAATGCGGATTCACGTCGAGCAGCACCCAGGTGGCCTGCCCGAGCGCGCCGCCCAGGTGCGCGATCGAGGTACACACCGTGATCACCAGATCGAGCGCGCCGAGATAGGCGGCGGTGTCGTCGAAGCTCTGCCATTCGGCCGTGTGATCGACGATCGGCAGGCCGGCCTCGCGCGCCGCGGCCACCTCGGCACCGTGCCCCGGCTGCAGCGAATGGAAGCTCACGCCCTCGATGCCCGCGAACGCGGCCACGTAGCGCTCGAGGCCCACGCTGCGGAACGGATTGCGCTGATGCGCGGCGCTGCCGGTCCAGGCGAGGCCCACGCGCAGCCGCTCGCCCGGCGCGGCCTCGGCCGCGAGCCGCGTGCGCCACGCGTCGCGCGCGCCCGGATCGGCGCGCAGATACGCATGCGTGGCACCCGCCGCGGCATCGGGCAGGCCGAGCTGCCAGGCAATGCTGCCGATCGGCAGCTGATAGTCGGCGCCCGGCAGGTGTTCGGGTTCGACTTCGTTGCCGTACAGCGCCACATGCTCGCCGAGGCTGCGCGAGAGCAACGCGCCCATCTGCGGGAACGCGTTCCATACCAGCCGCCCGCCCTCGCGCCGCACGCGCTCGGCGAGCAGCGGCACGGCGCGGCAGAACTGCAGCAGGTCGCCCATGCCCTGTTCGCCCCACACCAGCAGCGTCCTGCCCGCCAGCGACTCGCCGTGCCAGCGCGGCACGCTGATCGCCGGATGCAGTCCGCGCAGCTCGCTCGAACCCTGCCAGCGCGCCTCGTGGCCGAACCAGCCGTCGGCGAAATTGCCGCGCACGAGCTGGATGATGGCGAGGTTGAAGCGGAAGGTCTCGTCGTCGGGCGAGAGTTCGAGCGCGCGTCGCGCGCAGCGCTCGGCATCGCCCCAGCGCTGGGCTTCCTTGTACGCGCAGGATGCGTTGTTCTGCGCGAGCGCGCTGTCGGGCGCGAGTTCGAGCGCGCGCTCGGCGGCCGCCACCGAGCGCGGCAGGTCGTAGCGCGCGCGGTAGGACACCACCAGATTGATCCAGGCCTGCTCGTCGCCCGGGTTGGCGGCCACGGCGTCCTCGAGCAACGCGAGCTCCTCGCCCGGGTTTCCACCCGCGATGCGCACCGCGATCGCGAGGTTGTTGCGCAGCGAGGGCCAGTTCGGATCGAGCGCGAGCGCGCGGCGATACGGCTCGATCGACTCGGCGTGGCGGCCGCCCATCTGCAGCGCGTAACCGCAGTTGAACGCGAGCGCGGCCACCTGCGGCTCGACGCGCCACACGCAGATCGCGAACTCGGCCGCGTCGGCATGGCGCTGGTGTTCGAGCAGCGTGACGGTGAAGCGGGCCAGTGCCTCGTAGTCGAGCGAGTGCAGCCGCGAGGCCGCGTCGAGCCACAGCTTGCGCGCCTCGTCGTGGCCGGCCTCACCGGCGGCCACGGCTTCGCGCAGATAGTCGAGGAATGGTGGATACAGCGGAAAATCGGGATCAGCAGGCAGTCTGAACATGGCTGGCGGCGGTCCGACGACCGGTCTGACGGGACATGACGGGCATCTTACCTTGACGTGGCCCGGCACCGCCGGCTCGTATCGTTGCCTGCGCCACCACCTCGCTCGCGCAGGCGCACAGCGATCGCAGCGCGCACTGCCCGGCACCGCGGGCGGGCCGCCGAAACGGTCGCGAACGCGCGGCGTCGACACCCGCAGGCCCGCGCAAAAATCGCGCCGCGGCACGCGCCGCCTGACCCGCGCAGCCGCAACGGCCGCAGGCACGCGCCGATCCGGTAAAATTACGCGTTTTACGCCCATCCAAGCCGCGCGCCGGACTGGAGTGCCGGTCCGAGCCTGCTCGCGCCGGGCCCTCCGTCGAACGCTCAGCGCCCACGAAGGCCCCTCATGCTCACGTTTCAGCAAATCATCCTGACGCTCCAGTCCTACTGGGACAAACAGGGTTGCGCCCTGCTCCAGCCGATCGACATGGAAGTCGGCGCCGGCACCTCGCACGTCCACACCTTCCTGCGCGCGATCGGCCCCGAGCCGTGGCGCGCCGCTTACGTGCAGCCGTCGCGCCGCCCGAAGGACGGCCGCTATGGCGAGAACCCGAACCGCCTGCAGCATTACTACCAGTACCAGGTCGTGCTCAAGCCGGCACCGGAAAACATCCTCGACCTGTACCTCGGCTCGCTGGAAGCGCTCGGCTTCGACCTGCAGCAGAACGACGTGCGCTTCGTCGAGGACGACTGGGAGAACCCGACGCTCGGCGCGTGGGGCCTCGGCTGGGAAGTGTGGCTGAACGGGATGGAAGTCACGCAGTTCACGTATTTCCAGCAGGTCGGCGGCCTCGACTGCAAGCCGGTGCTCGGCGAAATCACGTACGGCCTCGAGCGCCTCGCGATGTACCTGCAGAAGGTCGAGAACGTGTACGACCTCGTGTGGACCGAGTGGGAAGAGCACGGCCCGAACGGCCCCGAGCTGCGCCGCCTGTCGTACGGCGACGTCTACCACCAGAACGAGGTCGAGCAGTCGACCTACAATTTCGAGCACGCGAACGTCGACCTGCTGTTCACGTTCTTCAACAGCTACGAAGCGGAAGCGAAGAAGATGATCGACGCGCAGCTCGCGCTGCCCGCGTACGAACTCGTGCTGAAGGCCGGCCACACGTTCAACCTGCTCGATGCGCGCGGCGCGATCTCGGTCACCGAGCGCGCGGCGTACATCGGCCGCATCCGCGCGCTGTCGCGTCTCGTCGCGCAGGCTTACTACGACTCGCGCGAGAAGCTCGGCTTCCCGATGCTCGGCAACCCGCCGGGCGTGCCGGGCCTCACCACCGACGCCCAGGACGCCGCGCAGCCGGCATGGGCGCCGCCGCTCAAGGTCGAACGCAAGATCGACCAGGTCTGACGAGACGAGATTTCTTCCAAACATGACGCACAATCATACCGCCCCCCTGCTCGTCGAACTGCTGACCGAAGAGCTGCCGCCGAAGGCCCTCGCGCGCCTCGGCGACGCATTCGCCGAAGGTCTCGCGCAACGCCTCGCGGCGCGCGACCTCGTCGAAGGCGAACTCGTATTCGAACGCTACGCCACGCCGCGCCGCCTCGCGGTCGTCGTGCAGAACGTGCGCGCCGTCGCGCCTGAAAAGCAGGTCCGCGAAAAGGTCCTGCCCGTGTCGGTCGCGCTCGACGCCGAAGGCAAGCCGACCGCCCCGCTCGCGAAGAAGCTCGCGGCGCTCGGCCATCCGAACCTGTCGATCGCCGATCTCGAGCGCGCGCAGGACGGCAAGGCCGAAGCGTTCTTCGTCAACTACTCGGCCGCCGGCGCGACGCTCGCCGATGGGCTGCAGGCCGCGCTCGACGAAACGCTCGAGAAGCTGCCGATCCCGAAGGTCATGACCTATCAGCGCCCGGACGGCTCCGACGTGAAGTTCGTGCGCCCGGTGCACCGCCTGCCCGTGCTGCACGACGATCGCATCGTGCCCGTACCCGCGTTCGGCGTCGACGCCGCGGACACCGCGCCCGGCCACCGCTTC
>JASLEG010000237.1 GCA_030151225.1 Burkholderia sp.
ACATCGAGAGGCGTCCTCGTGACGCTGGGCCTCGCGCTGACCTCGTTGGCCGCATCGGCAGAAGCCCTCGATTGCCCCGCCTCGTTTCCCTTGCAGGCGCTGAAGTTCGCGCCAACCGAAGACGGCTGGACGACCGGCAAGGGCGATCCGGCACCGCTCTACAGCGCTGAAGTGTTCGATGGCCCGCCCGAGCAACTGGCGTCCCTGATACCAGACGCATCGACCAAGAACAGCAGCACCTGGAAGTTCGAGGGCCCGTACCCGCAAGGTCTCTGGATCCAATGCACCTATGCGGGTGGCACGTTGACGCTCACGCGGCGGCTCGCGACGACGCCTGGTGTATGCGTCGCCCGCTATCCGAAACTGGTCAAGGGCAGACCCGCGTCTGTCACGTTCAATTGCCACTGACGCAGGGCAAGCCTTGAGCGAGCTGCTCGGGTGCACGCGCGCTCGGGCGAGCGTGCGTGAGCGTCCTACTTCCTCGCCAACACCGGCCCCAACGCAATCCCCGTATGCGTCCGCTTCGCCACCAGATGCTCCGGCGGTCCTTCGGCCACCAGCCGGCCGCCAGCCGAACCGCCTTCCGGGCCCATGTCGATGACCCAGTCGGCTTCGGCGATGACGTCGAGGTCGTGCTCGATGACGACCACGCTGTGGCCGCCGTCGCTGAGTCGGTGCAGCACCTTGATCAGCTTCGAGACGTCGGCCATGTGCAGGCCCACGGTCGGCTCGTCCAGCACGTACAGCGTGTGCGGCGCCTTCTGGCCGCGGCGGCCCACCTCGTCGCGCACCTTGCTCAGCTCGGTCACCAGCTTGATGCGCTGCGCCTCGCCGCCCGACAGCGTCGGCGACGGCTGGCCCAGCGTCAGGTAGCCGAGCCCCACGTCCTTCATCAGCTGCAGCGGATGCGAGATCTGCGTGATCGACGCGAAGAAGCTCACCGCCTCGTCGATCTCCATCGTCAGCACGTCGCCGATGTTCTTGCCGCGCCAGGTCACGGCCAGCGTCTCGGGATTGAAGCGCTGACCGTGGCACACGTCGCACGGCACCTTCACGTCGGGCAGGAAGCTCATGCCGATGGTGCGCACGCCCTGCCCCTCGCAGGCCGGGCAGCGCCCGTCGCCGGTGTTGAACGAGAAGCGCGACGCGGTGTAGCCGCGCGCCCGCGCCTCGAGCGTGTCCGCGAACAGCTTGCGGATGGTGTCCCACACGCCGATGTAGGTGGCCGGGCACGAACGCGGCGTCTTGCCGATCGGCGTCTGGTCCACCTCGAGCACGCGGTCGATGCTTTCCCAGCCGCTGACCGATTCGCAACCGCGCCATGCATGCACGACGTCGAGCGCGGGACGCGGCGCGCTGCGCGCGAGCACGCTGGCGCGGCGGTTGCCGGCCGGCGCGGCCTTCTCCTCGGCCACCTTGCGCGCGCGGCGCGTGGCCGGCGACGACAGCACGGAGCGCCCCACGGCGTCGAGCAGGTTCGTCATCAGCACGTCGCGCGCGAGCGTGGACTTGCCCGAGCCGCTCACGCCCGTCACCGCCACCAGCCGCGCCAGCGGAATGCCCACCGTCACGTCCTTCAGGTTGTGCAGGTTGGCGCCGTGCACCGTCAGCCAGCGCTGCGGCACGGCGGCCACGGTTTCGCCCTTGCGCGTGCTCTCGGCCTTCACCTCGCGGCGCGCCTGCAGCGGGTGCACGATCGGATGCGCGAGGAACTGCCCCGTCAGCGAATCGGCCTGCGCGGCCAGCTCGGCCACGCCGCCCTGCGCCACGACGGTGCCGCCGCGCTTGCCCGCGCCGGGGCCGATGTCGATCACGTGGTCGGCGCGACGGATCGTGTCCTCGTCGTGCTCCACCACCACCAGCGTGTTGCCCTTCTCGGCCAGCTTGCGCAGCGCGCCGAGCAGGATCTGGTTGTCGCGCGGATGCAGGCCGATGGTCGGCTCGTCCAGCACGTAGCACACGCCCTGCAGGTTGCTGCCGAGCTGCGCGGCGAGCCGGATGCGCTGCGCCTCGCCACCCGACAGGCTCGGCGCGGCGCGGTCCAGGCCCAGATAGCCGAGGCCCACTTCCTCGAGGAACGCGAGGCGGCTGCCGATCTCCACCACGATGTCGCGCGCGATCTGCGCGTCGCGGCGGCCGAGCTTCAGCGCATCGACCCACTCGCGCGTCTGCATGACCGTCCACTGCGCGACCTCGACGATCGAGCGATCCGCGAAGCTGACCGCGCGCGCCGTCGGATTCAGGCGCGTGCCGCCGCAGTCGGGGCACGGCTCGTGGCCGAGGCCTTCCGGCTCCTGCTCCTCGGACGGCAGCGTCTGCTCGCGGCCGCGATTGTCGTCTTCCCGCACGGTGTCGTCGTAGGCGGCGCGCTGCTCGCGCGTCAGCGCGAGGCCGGTGCCCACGCAGGTGGTGCACCAGCCGTGCTTGCTGTTGTACGAGAACATGCGCGGGTCGAGCTCGGGGTAGCTGGTGCTGCACACCGGGCACGCGCGCTTCACCGACAGCACCTTCACCTGGCCGATGCGCGCCGTGGAGCCGGTGCCCGTCATGGCACGGTCGAGGCCGTCGAGCGGCGCGAGCAGATGCATCACGCCCTTGCCGATCTCGAGCGTCTCGTCGAGGCGGCGGCGCAGCTCGGCTTCGTCGTCGGCCGACACCACGAGGTCGGCCACCGGCAGCTCGATGGTGTGCTCGCGGAAGCGATCGAGCTTCGGCCAGGGCTCCACCGGCACGAACTCGCCGTCCACGCGCAGATGCGTGCTGCCCCGCGTCTTGGCCCATTTCGCGAGATCGGTGTACACGCCCTTGCGGTTCACCACCAGCGGCGCGAGCAGGCCCACGTGCTCGCCGCGATGCTCGCGCAGCAGTTGCGCGACGATCGAATCGACGCTCTGCGAGGTGACCGGCGCGCCGTCGTGGATGCAGTGCTGGATGCCGAGCTTCACGTACAGCAGGCGCAGGAAATGCCACACCTCGGAGGTGGTGGCCACGGTGCTCTTGCGGCCGCCGCGCGACAGGCGCTGCTCGATCGCCACCGTCGGCGCGATGCCGTACACGGCATCGACCTCGGGGCGGCCGGCCGGCTGCACGATCGAGCGCGCGTAGGCGTTCAGCGATTCGAGGTAGCGGCGCTGGCCTTCATGGAACAGGATGTCGAAGGCGAGCGTGGACTTGCCCGAGCCGCTCACCCCGGTGATCACGTTGAAGCGGCCGTGCGGGATGTCCACGTCCAGCGACTTCAGGTTGTGCTCGCGCGCATTGACGATGCGCACCACGTCCTCGCCCTGCAAGGCTCGCCGCGCCGCGGCCACCTCGGCGGCGAGCTGCAGCGGCACGCCGGCTGCGCGCTTTTCGGCGGCGCCGGGCGCCATGGCCTCGTCGTAGTCGAGGAGCGCCTGGCCGGTGTGCGAGTGTTCGCATGCGGCGACGTCGTCCGGCGTGCCTTCGCATACCACCAGGCCGCCGCCGTCGCCGCCTTCGGGACCGAGGTCGATGATCCAGTCGGCCGCGCGGATCACGTCGAGGTTATGCTCGATCACGATCAGCGAATGGCCACGTTCCAGCAGGCGCCGCAGCGCCTGCATGAGTTTCGCGATGTCGTCGAAATGCAGGCCGGTGGTCGGCTCGTCGAACATGAAGAGGCGCCCGGCGCTGCCGTTGCGGCCCTTTTCCTGCGCGGTTTCCGCCAGGAAGCCCGCCAGTTTCAGGCGCTGCGCCTCGCCGCCCGAGAGCGTCGGCACCGGCTGGCCGAGCTTCACGTATTCCAGGCCGACATCCACGATAGGTTGCAGCACGCGCAGCACTTCGGCGTCGGCGGCGAACAATCCCACCGCTTCGCTTACCGTCAGTTCCAGCACGTCCGCCACGCTCAGCGCGCGTCCTCCGCGTTCGATCTTCACGTCCAGCACTTCGGCGCGGTAGCGGCGGCCGTCG
>JASLEG010000261.1 GCA_030151225.1 Burkholderia sp.
AATCGCCAGCAGGCCCACCACCATGTCCACCGAGCGCTCGACCGCGATCCCGACGCGTGTTTCCACGTTCACGCCGGCCGCGATCAGCCGATGCGCGAGCCGGTTCGCCTGCGCATCCAGCTCGCGATACGTCAGCTTCACATCACCGAATTCCACCGCGATCGCATCCGGCGTCTTCACGACCTGCGCGGCGATCACGCGATGCACCGGCCGCAGTTCCTCATACGCCGCATCCACCCGGCTCAGCGCCAGCAGTGCCGCGCGCTCGCCCGCCTCGACGAACGCGATCTCGCCCACGGCGCGCCCGGCGTCGTCGACCAGCATGCCGAGCAAGGCCTGCATGCGTCGCGCCCAGTCGGCGACCGTCGCCGCATCGAGCCGATCGGAAGCATGCGTGTAATGCAGCGTCATGCGCTCGCCCGGCAGCACCGCCACCGTCAGCGGGTAATTCGTCTCGTCGCGGGCCTGCGGCACGCCGAAGCTCAGCCCTTGCGGCGCCGCATCGGTCAGAACGGAATCGATCGGATAGTTCTCGACCACCAGCAAGGTGTCGAACAGCCCGTCCGATGCCGCGTCGGCCCAGCGCTGGATCTCGTGCAAGGGCGCATGTGCGTGCTCGTGGGCGGCGATCGAATCGGCCTGCAGCTCGCGCAGCCAGTCACCGACCGTCAGCGCGCCGCGCGGCCGCGCGATCGTCGGAATCGTGTTGATGAACAGGCCGATCGTGCCGTCCGCGTCGGGCAGCGTGTCGGGACGGCCGGCCACGGCCGTGCCGAACACCACGGAGCGCTGCCCGCCGAGGCCGCGCAGCAGCAGCGCCCAGGCCGCCTGCAGCACGGTGTTGACGGTCACGTGCTGCTCGCGTGCGAACGCGGCGATACGCGCCGTCAGCCCGGCGTCGAGCAGCGTGGTCTGCGTGACGGCGCGGCGCGGGCCGTCGTCGCGCGCGGCGTGGGCCGTCGCCACCCGGGTCGGGCCCGACAGCGTCGCGAGCCGCGCGCGCCAGAAATCCTGCGCCGCCTGCGCGTCGCGCCCGGCCAGCCAGGCCAGGTAATCGCGGTAGCGGCCACGCGGCGCCGGCAGGCTGTCGCCGCGATAGATCCGCAGCACCTCGGCCAGCAGTTGCGCGAGGCTCCAGCCGTCGACGAGCGCGTGGTGATGCGTCCAGATCAGATGATGACGGCGCTCGCCCGTCGCGATCAGCGTCACGCGCTGCAGCGGCGGCACCGCGAAGTCGAAGCCGCGGGCGACGTCGGCATCGGCGAACGCGCGCAGCGCGGCATCGTCGGCGCGCTGCGCGCGCCAGTCGAGATGCGCGAACGGCACCGCCGCCTCGCGTGCCACCCATTGCAGCCAGCCGCTGCCGGACTGCACGAAGCCGGTGCGCAGCGCGGCATGGCGCGCGCTGGCGGCCCGCCAGGCGGCTTCGAAACGGGCCGCGTCGAGGCCCGTCACGTCCACGCGCAGCTGCGTCACGTATTCGCCGCCGCTGCGCGCGGCCAGCGTATGGAACACCATGCCGGCCTGGGTCGGCGTCAGCGCATAGAGATCCTCGACCTCCGGGAGCGCCAGCGGCAGCGCGTCGAGCTCGGCCTGCGCGAGCCCGGCCAGCGGGAAATCGGACGGCGTCGCGCCGCTCGCGCCGCTCGTGCAGTGCGCGATCAGCGTGATCAGCTCGGCGCGCACCGCGGCCGCGAGCCGCTCGATGGCGGCCGATCCGAAGCGCGCGTCGCGACAGGCGAAATCGAGGCGCAGCACGCCGCCTTCGACGCGCGCGTCGATACCGAGCGCGTGCATCGCGGGCGCGGCCGCGTCGCGCATGCGGCCGGCGGGCTCGGCCGACAGGCGCCAGCCCGATTCGGCGCGCCGGTCGAGCTGGCCCAGATAGTTGAAGACCACCTGCGACGGTTCCGCGGCCGACAACGCGGCCCGCTGCGATGCCTCGCCGAGATGGCGCAGCAGCCCGAAGCCGATGCCGCGCCGCGGCACGGCGCGCTGCGCCTCCTTCACGCGCATCAGCGCCGCACCCGGCTCGCCGCGCGCGTCGAGCACCACCGGATACAGGCTCGTGAACCAGCCGACCGTGCGGCTCGGATCGGCGTCGTCGAACAGATCCTCGCGGCCGTGCCCTTCGAGGTCGATCCGGATCGCGTCGTCGCCGGCCCACGCGCACAGCGCGCGACCGAGCGCGGTCAGCAGCACGTCGTTGATCTGCGTGCGATAGGCCGACGGCACCTCCTTCAGCAGTTGTTGCGTCGCCTCCGGCGCGAGCGCGATCGAGACGACGCGCGCGGCGTCGCCGGTGCCGGCCGACACGGCCGCCGGATCGGCCGGCAGCGCCGCACGCGTGTCGAGCACCGCCTGCCAGTACGGCAGCTCGGCCGCAGTCGTGGCATGCGCGGCAAGCGTGTTCAGGCGCGTCGCCCAGCCACGCAAGCCGGTGCCCCCCGCCGGCAGCGAGATCGCGCGACCCTCGCGGGCCTGTTCGTACGCGGCCTGCAGATCCTCGAGCAGGATCCGCCACGACACGCCGTCCACGGCCAGGTGATGCGCGGCCAGCAGCAGGCGCGAGGCGCCGCACGGCAGGCGAATCGCCAGCGCGCGCAGCAGCGGGCCGTCGTGCAGGTTCAGGCTCGCCTGCGCTTCGTCGTACCGCGCCTCGGCCTCGGCGGCGTCGGCGGCCTCGCGTTGCCACAACAGCGAGCCGGCCGGCGCTGCGTCCGTTACGTCCGGCGCGTACCATTGTCGCCACGTGCCGTCGGCATCCTGCGCATAGCGCAGACGCAGCGCGCCGTGGCGCGCCACGAGTGCGTCCAGCGCGGCCGACAGCGCGGTGAGGTCGAGCGATGCGTCGATCTCGAGCAGCACGGACTGATTCCAGTGATGGCGGTTCGACATCGGCGTGTCGAAGAACCCGCGCTGGATCGGCAGCAGCGGCACGTCGCCCTGCTCGGCTTCGGTCGCGCCGGACGATGCGTGCGCGCGTTGCGCGACGCTCGCGAGCTGGGCGACGGACTGGCGCTCGAACATCTGGCGCGGCGTGATCTTCCAGCCCGCCTCGCGGGCGCGCGCCACGATCTGCAGGCTCAGGATGGAATCGCCGCCCAGTTCGAAGAAATTGTCGTGACGGCCGATGCGCGCGATGCCGAGCACGTCCGACCAGATCGCGGCCAGTGCCTGCTCCGTTTCGCCTTCGGGGGCCGCGTATTCGGCGGCCGATTCGGCTTCCGGCGCCGGCAGTGCCTTGCGATCCACCTTGCCGTTCGGGTTCAGCGGCAGCGCCTCCAGCACCATCAGCACCGACGGGACCATGTAGTCCGGCAGCGTTTCGCCGAGTTTCGCGCGCAGCGTCGGGATGTCGATCGTCGCGCCTTCGGCGGCCGTCAGGTACGCGACCAGGCGGGCACCGCCTGCGCCGGTTTGCGCCGTCACCACGGCTTCGCGTACTTCGGCTTGTGCCGACAGTTGCGATTCGATTTCGCCGAGCTCGATGCGGAAGCCGCGGATCTTCACCTGATGGTCGATGCGGCCCAGGTATTCGAGCGCGCCATCGGCATTCCAGCGCGCGAGGTCGCCCGTGCGATACAGGCGCTCGCCGTTCGTACCGAACGGGTCCGCCACGAAGCGCTCCGAGGTCAGGCCCGGGCGGTTCAGGTAGCCACGTGCGAGGCCTGCGCCGCCCAGATACAGCTCGCCGGCCACGCCGCGCGGGGCGAGGTTCAGCGCGTCGTCCAGCACGTAGGTCTGGATGTTCGCGATCGGACGGCCGATCGGCACGTTGTCCGCACCCGCTTCGCACGTCCAGTGCGTCACGTCGATTGCTGCTTCGGTCGGGCCGTACAGGTTGAATACGCCGACTTGCGGCAGCAATTCCAAGGTGCGATTCGCCAGCTCGGCCGGCAACGCCTCGCCACTGCACACGATGCGCTTCAGGCCCGTGCATCGGGCCGCATCGTCGTGTGCCACGAAGGCTTGCAGCATCGGCGGCACGAAGTGCAGCGTCGTGACTTTATGCTCGTTGATCAACGCCACCAGACGCGCCGGATCACGATGATCGCCCGGCTTCGCCACCGCCAGCTTCGCGCCAACCATCAGCGGCCAGAAGAACTCCCACACCGACACGTCGAAACTGAACGGCGTCTTCTGCAGCACCGTGTCCGTTGCATCGAGCTTGTAGGCTTCCTGCATCCACACGATGCGGTTCGTCAGCGCGCCGTGGCGATTGACTGCGCCCTTCGGGCGGCCCGTCGAGCCCGAGGTGTAGATCACGTAGGCCGCGTTCTCCACATCGATCGTGACGGCCGGATCATTCGACGCTTCGCCCGACAGATCGAGCGTGTCGACGTCGAGCGCGTTCAAACCGGCCGGAATCGGCAGCGTGCCGCGCAGATGGCTTTGCGTGAGCAGCAGCGCCACACCGCTGTCCTCGATCATGTACGCCAAGCGATCCTGCGGATATTCGGGGTCGAGCGGCACGTAAGCGGCGCCCGCCTTCAAAATCGCCAGCAGGCCCACCACCATGTCCACCGAGCGCTCGACCGCGATCCCGACGCGCGTTTCCACGTTCACACCCAGCGCGATCAGCCGATGCGCGAGCCGGTTCGCCTGCGCATCCAGCTCGCGATACGTCAGCTTCACATCGCCGAATTCCACCGCGATCGCATCCGGCGCCTTCACGACCTGCGCGGCGATCACGCGATGCACCGGCCGCAGCTCCTCATACGCCGCATCCACCCGGCTCAGCGCCAGCAGCGCCGCGCGATCGCGGTCGTCGAGCAGCGGCACATCGCCGATCGCCATCGCCGGATCGTCGAGCAG
>JASLEG010000004.1 GCA_030151225.1 Burkholderia sp.
CGCAGATCGCGCCGCCCGCCGATCGGCGTCGGTGCCGCGGCCGGCGCCACGACAGGCGCCGCGGCGGCAGGCGCAGTCGAGGCTGCCGCCAGGCGCGGCGGCAGCGAGGCGACCCAGGCGCGGATGGTCGCGACCTCGTCGTCGGAGAACACGCGGAACATCGGCCCGCCGAACGCCACCAGCCGATTGAGCAGCAGGCTGCCGTCGGGGTCGCCCGGCGCGATCCAGCGCGAATGGGCGAGATCCTCCACGAAGTGCTCGGGGTCCGTCGTCAGGTATTCGTCGAACGCCCGCCTGGCGAGCTTGAGACGCGCGTGGTAGCCGTCGGCGAACCGGGATTTGCGGCGGATCAGCTCGACCATCGCACGGGTCGGATCGAGCAGGTGGTGTCGGGCGTGGGCGCGCAGCGCGTCCTGCCAGTCACCGAGCTGGCTCATTGCCATCCAGAAGCCGAATGCGACGCGCTCGGCCAGCGCGCCCGCCGCGTCGCCGGTTTCCGTCAGCAGACAGGCGATGGCCGCCTCGAGATGGCGCCGCGCCTCGTCGAGCCCGGCATCGCGTCGCGCGGAGGCGTACGGATGAGCGTGCACGCAGGTATCCGCCGCGAGTATCGCGTCGACCAGCGGCGGAATCGGGATCCGCAGCTCGAACAGCGCGCCGCCGAGGATTTCGGGCGCGAAGCGACCGGGAAATCGGGACAGCGCGAGGCGCCAGTCCGACATCGCCGCCGAGGCCGGGAGCAGGCCAGCCTGCGAAGCGAACAGGGCCGAGTCGACGCGCGGCAGATGCAGGTCGGCGCGCTCGAGCAGGTTGCGGTAGAGCACCCCGTGATGGCGCGCCAGCGTACCGTTGCCGGCCTGCCAGAGGTGGGCCGCGTGCGCGTGCGCCGCGATCGGCTCGTGGCAGTTCGCAGCGGATGCGAAGTCCTGCAGGATGCACGCCGGCATCAGGCCGATCGGCGCGTATTGTGCGGCGACCAGACGCACGACGGCCGGATGCCCGGCTTCGTCGTGGCGCGTGTCATGCTGCTGCAGCCATTGCGTGGCCCAGCCCGCCAGCAGGTCGACGAGGCGCGCGGCATCGCACGGAACGGCCGCCGCCTCGAGATGCGCCTGGAACGCGGCCCGGCGTTGCTCGCTCAGTGCCGTGACCCATGCCTTTGCGGCCTCGAGCGTGGCGTCGCATTGGTATTCGAGATTCAGCAGACGTTGCGACAGGGCGGCTACCGGTGGAATAGTCGTGTGCATGAGCGAACGGCATCGAGGAGAAATCCGGCACGCGCCGGACTGACGGGAAGCGGCGTCGTGCGTATTACCAGTAATGCGCAATCGCACCGTCGTGCTGGTGGGTGCTGCTGAAATCGCCGTAATGATGGAAATCGTCGAATTGAGCCGATCGAAGTTCGCCCGACGCCGATTCCTGGATTTCGAAATGCACGTGCGGCAGTTCGGTCGAACCGTCGCGGGTTTCGGATTTGTCAGCGCTCGAGGACATGGATGAATTTCGTCGATCGGAATTCGTCATTATGTTCGCGTGAAAATCGGAGATCTCGGGTGCGGGGCGACTCGGCGTGGTCGAGCCTTTGCAGGCAACGGTCTTGCGATATCGCGATATTTCGACGGAAATCAACAGGATTGAATCGAAAGCCGAGCCGTCTTGAGCACGGATGATATTGGATGAAAATGCGTCGCCGCTACTGTAATTTATGTCAGGTTTTCGGGATAAATGAAATCGGTAATCGGAGGTGTCGATTATCGATTTCATTTAAATATGGAATTTTTTCCCGGAATGGCGAGGCCGATTCGATTGAAGTGCCGATTGCCATTATGGCTAATACCGAAATGTGGCCGGGTTTCATATTTTTATGATGGCGTGTCCCGTTATTCTTGGTCGATCGCGGGGAAACAATCTCGCCGAGTTTTTCGCATCGGCCGGGCGGCCCGCGACGATACGTCAAGCGTCAGGCGGGGTGCCGGGCGCGGGCGTCATGTCGAGCAGCTTGTTGCTCATCGCGTAGAAGGTCAGCTCGGCGTTGTTCGACAGCTTCATCTTCTCGAGCAGGCGGGTGCGGTACACGCTGACCGTCTTCACCGACAGCGACAGCACGTTCGCGATGTCGGTGAGCCGGCGGCCCGAGGCGAGCATGCAGAGCGTCTGGTATTCGCGGTCGGACAGCTTCTCGTGCGGCAGCGGCTCGTTCTCGAACGACACGTATTCGGCCAGCGCCTCGGCCAGCGCCAGGCTCACGTACTTGCGGCCGGCCGCCACCTGCTGGATCGCCGAGATCATCTGCGCGGCGTTGACCGTCTTCGACAGATAGCCGGCCGCGCCGGCCTTCAGCGCGCGCACCGCGTACTGATCCTCGCGGTACATCGAGAACATCAGCACTGGCGTGGCCGGCAGCTTGCGCTTGAGGCGCTTGAGCACCTCGATGCCGTTCATGTCGGGCAGGGAGATGTCGAGCAGGATCGTGTCGAAGCTGCTGCGCTCGGCCAGCGCCAGCGCCTCGGCGCCGGATTCGGCCTCGGCCACCTCGCGCGCCACGTTGCGATCGAGCAGCAGCTGGCGAACGCCCTGGCGGACGATCGTGTGATCGTCGACGAGCAGCAGGTTCAGGGACATCCGGCAGCCTTCAGTTCGAGCGAGCGCGTGCCGCGACGGCCGGCCGGTGGGGCGAGCGCGGCTGCGATCCGGCTTGCGCCGGCGCGGCCAGCCGGGCCCAGGCGAAGCGCGCGCGCAGCTCGGTGCCGCCGTGGGCGCGCGGCGCGATCGAGAGCGTGCCGCCCAGCGCGGTGCAGCGCGCCTGCATGTGGCGCAGGCCGCGGCCGCCGGCATCCGGGGCGTGGGTCCTGGCCTGCAGGCCGGCGCCGTCGTCGGTCACGATCAGCTCGAGATGCGTCGCGTCGGCTTCGAGCCGCACGTCGGCGGCGCTCGCGCGGGCGTGCTTCGCGACGTTGGCGAGCGCTTCCTGCGCCACGCGCAGCGCGGCCAGCGCGCCGTCGCCCTTCAGCTGCGCGAGGCGAGCGTCGGCCGCGCACACCACGCTCGTGCGCAGGCCGCTGCGCGCGCCGAACGTGGCCACCCAGCCCGACAGCGTGCTCACCAGCCCGGCGTCGAGCGCGGGCGACACCTCGTCGAGTGCGAGCCGGTACGACACGAGCGCCGCGTCCAGTGCCTGCTGCGCGAGCGCGAGCGCGCGACGACAGCCGTCCGGCGCGTCCTCGGGCAGCCAGGTGTCGAGATTGGCGAAGGCGAAACGCACCCCGGTCAGGTCCGCGCCGAGGCCGTCGTGCAGCTCGCGTGCGATGTGCTGGCGCGCGGTTTCGTCGGCGGCGGCCAGCTCGGCCGACAGTTCGGCGATGCGGGCTGCCTGTGCGTCGAGGTTGGTGGCGTTCGTGGCCGTCGTGGCGGGGGAATGCAGCGTCGGAAGGTCGGCACGAGCCGGGTGAACCCCCGGCTCGTGGGTGGCGTTCGCGGCGGTGGCGATACGCGACGTGTCCATGCGACTCCTTCCGGCAAAAATTTCGCACTCGATCCGACGCAGGATGGCGATCCGATCGAGCCGGCACGACGCGAGAAGTGTGCCGGGTAACAAAAGTTACATTTGGTCATATCTGGTTCGACCCCTTCCTGGCTCGGCATAAAACCTGTTCCGAAGGGGTGATATGCGACGAATCATAACCCAGAACGTCAAAATGAGACCGCGCGTCTAGGCGTTATCCCACAGAAGACACAAAAGTTTTGAGTTGGCGTGTCAGAAAAATCCGACAAGAAGCGATGGGAGTTCTTACGAGGAAAGGGCCGCTTCACGCAGTGTGTGCGCAAGGGTTTGTAACGTGCGGGACCGAAGTGTAACCGGTCGAAATGACTTGAACATAAAAAAACCGGAGCGCGAGGCCCCGGTTTTTCATGACTGTCGGAACGGCGCAACGCGCCGTGTGAAGGTGCCCGATCAGTCCACGAACGCGCGCTCGATCACGTAGTGACCCGGCGCGCTGTTCTTGCCTTCCACGAGGCCGGCCTGCTTGAGCAGCTCCGTGGTGTCCTTCAGCATGGCCGTGCTGCCGCACAGCATCACGCGGTCGTTCTCGGGCGAGAAGGCCGGCACGCCGAGGTCGGTGAACAGCTTGCCCGAGGCGATCAGGTCGGTGATTCGGCCCTCGTTGTCGAAGGCTTCGCGCGTGACGGTCGGGTAGTACACGAGCTTCTCGGAGATGATCTCGCCGAGGTATTCGTGGCCCGGCAGGTCGTGCTTGATGAAGTCCATGTACGCGAGCTCGCCCTTCAGGCGGCAGGTGTGCGTGAGGATCACCTTGTCGAAGCGTTCGTAGATGTCCGGGTCGCGGATGATCGACATGAACGGCGCGAGGCCCGTGCCGGTGGACAGCATCCACAGCGTCTTGCCGGGCAGCAGGTTGTCGGCGACCAGGGTGCCGGTGGGCTTCTTGCCGATCAGCACGGGATCGCCGACCTTCAGATGCTGGAGGCGCGAGGTGAGCGGGCCGTCCTGCACCTTGATGCTGAAGAACTCGAGATGCTCCTCGTAGTTCGGGCTGACGATGCTGTAGGCGCGCGCCAGCGGCCGGCCGTCGACCTCGAGGCCGACCATCGTGAATTCGCCGTTGTTGAAGCGCAGGGCTTGGTCACGGGTGCAGGTGAAGCTGAACAGCGTATCGGTCCAGTGGTGGACGGACAGGACGGTAGCGGTATCGAATTTGCTCATGGAATACGTAAAACGAAGCGGAAACCGAGGGCACCGGCCCGATCCGCAGACCGGCCGATGGCGGGCGTGTCGCGCTCGAAGGCGCACGCCTACCCGTTAACAGACGTTTGGAGAACCCCGTATTTTACCCTGCTTGGGAGCGGCGCGCGCTTGACCCCGGCACGCGCGCGGAATTGCAGGCCGGGCGGCCCGCGTCGAGTGTTCGGAATCCTGCCGTTTCGCTGCCCGAAGTTCCGTGCGCCGCTCAGTCGACCCGCAGGCGCGCCACGTAGGGCAGGTGATCGGACAGCCAGGCCGTGTCGCCGCTCGGCGCGCGCCATTCGAGCGGGGTGAGGCCGCGCACGAACATCTTGTCGAGCGCGAGCGCCGGCGAGAACGCCGGGAAGGTGCGGCCCGACTCGCCGAGCAGCGTGGCCACCTCGGACATGCCGAGCTCGGCGAACAGCGGCACCGAATCGTTGCGCCAGTCGTTGAAGTCGCCGGCCAGCACCAGCGGGCCGTCCTGCGCGTTGCGCTCGATCCAGTGCGCGATCCAGCTCATCTGGCGCAGCCGCGCCGCACGCGTGAGCGCCAGGTGCGCGCACAACAGCGTGATCGGTGCCTTGCCGGCCAGCGTGGCGCGCGCCACGAGCAGGCCGCGCCGTTCGAAGCGGTGCGCTGAAATGTCCCACCTGCCGCCGAGATCGAGCGGATGCGGCGAGAGGATCGCGTTGCCGTGGCGCCACGACGGCTTGAACACGTTCGGGCCGAGCGCGATCTGCCAGTCGAGCGCGCGCGCGATCTCGGTGGCCTGGCAATGCCAGATGTCGTCGACGGGTTCGTCCATCGGCGCGCCGAAGCCCGGCGCGAGCACCGGGCGCGGCATGCGGCGCGCCATCGCCTCCTGCAGGAAATAGACGTCGGCGTGGGTCGATTCGACCCAGCGGCGCATCGGGTCCCACGCCGTGAAGCCGAGCGGCGAGCGGCCCTTGTGCAGGTTCCAGCTGACCGCGGTGATCTCGTTCGGGGCCGACTGCGGCGCGGCGAACGGCAGGGCCTGGGAGCTCGCGTGCACGGTCATTTCGCCACCACGTGGGCGCGCACCTGGTACAGCAGGTGCGCGTTCTTGTCGGCCGGCGCCCAGTCGGTCCAGCCGTCGCCGTGCACGGCCAGGCCCGGATGGCTGGCCGAGATCTGGCGCGGCGCGAGCGTGCAGCCGTCGCCGTCGTCGAGGGTTTCCTGCGCGTCGAGCTGCAGCGTGACGGTGCCGCCGTCCGCGTAGAGCGGCGCGACGGTCACGGAGCGCGAGCGTTGCGGCTTCACCTTCGCCACGATCTCGGCGTCCTTGCCCGTGCAGTTGGCCGGCAGCGTGAGCGCGTAATCGTGCGTGTCGGTGCGCGACTGACCCACCGTGGTGGTGTGGTGGAAGGTGTCGACGGTCCGGCCGTCGTGCAGCACGCGGATTTCCCAGTCGACCGGCTGCGGCGCGGCGGGAGCGGCCGGCGCGGCGGCCGTGGTCGGGGCGCTGGCTTGCGCGTGCGCGGCGAGCGGGGCCGCGGCGAACGCCAGCGCGATCACGGCGCGGCGCGCGACGGTGAACGGATGCGGCAGGGGAAAGGTGCGAAGCGGATGCGACATCGAGGGCAGGGGCGAACCGAAAGCGTTTCTGACCGGCCGCGCGGCATTCGGTTTCCCGCCGCTGGCGCGATGCGCGGGGCGGCGGCGATGGGCGAGGGGATCGGGCAGCGTGGCGGGCTCGGTCATCGGCGATTCCTGGCGGTTCCTTGTTGTGCCGGCGGCGCGGCCGAAGCCGGCACCCGACGGTGAACAGTCGATCATACGCGCGCTCGGGGCGCCGTGCAGCGCCCGGAAATTAGCAGCAGCCCGCATCGAGTGCTGGCTTGCACGGCGGTTTTTGCTGCTCGACACTGGTTGCGAGGGGTCTGATGCCGCGTGCCGCGGCGGGTTGGCGGCGCAAGGTGGCGTGCCCGGCGCGACCGGGCTGGCAGCGATGCAGGAGGTGCGAGATGTCGACGGCGATGGTGAGGCAGGAACTGGCGGTGGCGTCGTTCAGCCGGGTCTACGATCTGGAACAGGTCGGGACGGCGCTCAACGATCTGAACGACGGCGCGAGCGATGCGTTGCGCGCCACCTACGAACGGATGCTGAAGACGGGCAACCTGCGCTTCTGCGTGAAGCCGACGCGCATGCCGGCGTTCGACGCGCTGGCCGAGGCGCTGCCGAACTTCGCGGGCCCGCTCGACGACGTGCGCAAGCAGGTGGCGCTGTGCCTCGAGACCGAGGATCGGCTCGAGCTGATGCCGATCCTGCTGCTGGGCGCGCCCGGCATCGGCAAGACGCACTTCGCCAAGGCGCTCGCGCAGATGCTCGGCACCGCCTATCACTACGTGCCGATGAGTTCGCTGACCGCCGGCTGGGTGTTGTCGGGCGCCTCCTCGCAATGGAAGAACGCGAAGCCGGGCAAGGTGTTCGACGCGCTCGTGAACGGCAGCTACTCGAACCCGGTGATCGCGATCGACGAGATCGACAAGGCCGGCAACGACGCGCAGTACGATCCGCTCGGCGCGCTCTACGCGCTGCTCGAACACGACACGGCGAGCGCCTTCGTCGACGAGTTCGCCGAGGTGCCGATCGATGCCGGCAACGTGATCTGGATCGCCACCGCGAACGACGCGGCCTCGATTCCCGAGCCGATCCTGAACCGCATGAACGTGTACGAGATTCCGGCACCCGACGAGGCCGGCGCGCGTCGCATCGCGCAGACCATCTACGCCGGGATCCGCGACGCGCACGCGTGGGGCCGGCGCTTCCCCGAGCAGCTCGGCGAGGCGGCGCTGGCCGCGCTCGCGGCGGTGCCGCCGCGTACCATGCGGCGCGCGCTGCTGCACGCCTTCGGCGCGGCGCGGCTCGACGGGCGCGACGCGGTGGAGCCGCGCGACATCCGGGCCGACGACGGCGCGCCGAAGCGCCGCCCGATCGGCTTTTGAGGCGAGGCGGGGGAGCGCGCGCGAGCACGCTGCCCCCGCCTCCCTCGCCGCCGATTCAGCCAGGGCTTATCTCCGGGATTCGTCGGCGCACGCCGGCGAAGGGGACGGTATGCTTCGCCGGTGCCGCCGACAGAGCGGCCGTCCCCCACAAAGCCCCAGCTGGAGTCGTTCCATGAAAACCTCCCGTCGCAGTTTCCTGATCACGAGCGTGGGCGCGATGTCCGCGCTGGCGCTCTCGCGCGAAGCCTTCGCCGCGCCGATGCTCGCCGAGACCGATCCGACCGCGGTCGCGCTCGGCTACAAGGCCGATGCCGCGAAGGTCGACAAGGCCAAGTTCCCGAAATTCGCCGCCGGCCAGGATTGCGCCGCCTGCTCGATGTACCAGGGCAAGAAGGGCTCCACCTCGGCCGCCTGCGTCGCCTTCCCGGGCAAGGACGTCGCGGCGAAGGGCTGGTGCAGCGCATTCACGAAGATGGCCTGAGCGCACGCGCCGCATCACCGGCATGCGCCGAGCGGTCTGACGCGTCGCGTCAAATCCGCACGAAACCCGGCCGGGCGCCCCGCGCAGCCCCGCCGGGTTTTTTTGTGCCGCTTGTAATCGGCTCGGCCGCTCCCCTACACTCGCTCCACCGCACGGCGCGAAATCGCGCCGTGCGGCCGACACGACGACCGGGAGACGCATGGCAACGGCATCCGATACGACCCACACCGCAGGGCGCGCGCCCGGCCATCGCGCGGTGGTCGCCGCCGTGATCGGCAACGCGCTCGAGTGGTACGACTTCACGGTGTACAGCTTCATGGCGGTGGTGATCGCCGAGCTGTTCTTCCCCGCTTCCAGCGAATACGCGTCGCTGCTGCTGACTACCGCCACCTTCGGCGTGGCCTTCTTCATGCGGCCGGTGGGCGGCATCCTGCTCGGCCTCTACGCCGACCGCGCCGGGCGCAAGGCCGCGCTCTCGCTCGTGATCCTGCTGATGACGGCCGGCATCTTCCTGATCGCCGCGGCGCCCACCTACGCGGCGATCGGCATCGGCGCGCCGCTGCTGATCGTGTTCGGGCGGCTGCTGCAGGGCTTCTCGGCCGGCGGCGAATTCGGCAGCGCCACGGCGATGCTGATCGAGGCGGCGCCGCTGTCGCGCCGCGGCTACTACGGCAGCTGGCAGATGGCGAGCCAGGCCGCCGCGCTGCTGGCCGGCGCGCTGGTGGGCACGCTCGTCACGCACGGCTTCACGCCCGAATCGCTGCGCGCCTGGGGCTGGCGCGTGCCGTTCGTGCTCGGCTTGCTGATCGGCCCGATCGGCTATTACCTGCGCCGCCATCTGGCCGATTCCGAGGCCTTCCTGGCCGCGCGTCAGACCGCACGCCGCGCCACCCTCGGCGAGGTGTTCGCGCAGCACGGCCGCGAGATCGTGTGCGGGCTCGGCGCGGTGATCGCGCTGACCGTCACGATCTACGTGCTGATGTTCTATCTGCCGACCTTCGCCGTGAAGCAGCTGAAGCTGCCCTACGCGCAGTCGTTCTACGCGCTGATCGTGGCCGGGCTGCTGCTGATGGTGCTCTCGCCGCTGGCCGGCGCGTGGTCCGACCGCATCGGCCGCAAGTGGCTGTCGCTGTGGTCGCTGGTGGCCACGCTGGTGCTGATCTACCCGCTGTTCATCTGGCTCGACGCCGCCCCAAGCGTGGGCCGGCTGGTGCTCGTGCAGGGCATCCTGGCCGTCACGCTGGCCGGCTACTACGGGCCGTTCGGCGCGATGATCGCCGAGCTGTTTCCGGCCAACGTGCGTTCCACCGGGCTGTCGCTTGCTTACAACGTCGCGGTGATGCTGTTCGGTGGATTCGGCCAGTTCATCGTGACCTGGCTGATCCGCGCCACGGGCACGCCGCTTGCGCCCACCTACTACGTGATGGCCGGCCTGGTGCTGTCGGTGATCGCCGTAGCTTGCATGCCGCGCCTCGCGCCGGGCGCGGAAAGCTGAAGCGCGGCCTTGACCGGTTTTTTGCGCGTCGGAACGTCGCGCGGGCTGGGGTGTTTAGTCGCGCGGCGCAAACGGCGCGAGCTTGCACGCCACGCATGGGGCCGCCCGCAGCGCTGCGGGCCGGCGGGTGCAAGCGGCGCGCAAGCACGCCGGAAATCGGTGCGCAAGCGTTTGGCCGCCGCATATTTGGCCGGCTTGTTTCCCGCGCGAAAGCTCGCGTAAGATCGCCGCACGCTGGCGCCAGCCGGCACGAGACCTGGAGATACCACAATGAAATCAGATCGTCTGTTGCGCGTCGCGATGGCGGCCGTTGCAGCGGCAACGTTCGGTGCCGCGGGCGCAGCCCACGCGCAGATCCCGAACAAGACGCTCGTTTACTGCTCGGAAGGCAGCCCGGCCGGCTTCGATTCGGCCCAGTACACGACCAGCACCGATTTCTCGGCGGCCACCTTCACGATCTACAACCGCCTCGTGGAATTCGAGCGCGGCAGCACCAAGGTCGAACCGGGCCTGGCCGAATCGTGGGACGTCTCGCCCGACGGCAAGACCTACACGTTCCACCTGCGCCACGGCGTGAAGTTCCAGACCACCGACTACTTCAAGCCGTCACGCGATTTCGACGCCGACGACGTGGTGTTCACCTTCGAGCGCATGCTCGACGCGAACCAGCCGTTCCGCAAGGCCTACCCGGTCGCCTTCCCGTACTTCACCGACATGGGCCTCGACAAGCTCATCACGAAGGTCGAGAAGGTCGATCCGTACACGGTGCGCTTCACGCTGTCCGAGCCGAACGCGCCGTTCATCCAGAACATGGCGATGGAGTTCGCGTCGATCCTGTCGGCCGAATATGCGGACCAGCTGCTCAAGGCCGGCCGCGCGAGCGACATCAACCTGAAGCCGATCGGCACCGGCCCGTTCACGTTCCGCAGCTACACCAAGGACGCGACGATCCGCTTCGACGGCAACCCCGACTACTGGAAGAAGGGTGAGGTGAAGATCTCGAAGCTGATCTTCTCGATCACGACCGACGCCGGCGTGCGCGTGCAGAAGATCAAGCGCAACGAGTGCCAGGTGATGAGCTACCCGCGTCCGGCCGACATCGCCACGCTGAAGGCGGATTCGAGCCTGCTCACGCCGTCGCAGCCGGGCTTCAATCTCGGCTATCTGGCCTACAACGTCACGCACAAGCCGCTCGACAACCTGGCCGTGCGTCAGGCGCTCGACATGGCGATCAACAAGAAGGCGATCATCGAGTCGGTGTATCAGGGCGCGGGCCAGGCCGCCGACGCACCGATGGCGCCCACCCAGTGGTCGTTCGACAAGAACCTGAAGATGCCGCCGATGGACACCGCCAAGGCGAAGGCGCTGCTCGCCAAGGCCGGGTTCCCGAACGGCTTCGAGATCACCTTGTGGGCGATGCCGGTGCAGCGTCCGTACAACCCGAACGCGAAGCTGATGGCCGAGATGATCCAGGCCGACTGGGCCAAGATCGGTGTCAAGGCCAAGATCGTCACCTACGAGTGGGGCGAGTACATGAAGCGCGCGCACTCGGGCGAGCAGGATGCGATGCTGATCGGCTGGACCGGCGACAACGGCGACCCCGACAACTGGCTCGGCACGCTGCTCGGCTGCTCGGCCATGAACGGCAACAACTTCTCGCGCTGGTGCGACAAGTCGTTCGATGCGCTGATCCAGAAGGGCCGCGTCACCAATGGCCAGGACGCCCGCTCGAAGATCTACCTGCAGGCGCAGCAGATCTTCGCGCAGCAGGTGCCGTTCTCGCCGATCGCGAACTCGACCGTCTACCAGCCGACCACCAAGAACGTGGTCGACCAGCGCATCGATCCGCTCGGCTACATCCGCTTCGACGGCGTGAGCGTCAAGTAAGCGGAAGCGATTCGCCTGCTTGGAACGTCTGCACCATAATTGATCCGGCGACGGGGGGCTCGGCCCCTCGTCGCCGTTCGCATTTCATCCCCACGATCATTCGAGACCCGCCATGTTGCGATTCGTGTTGCGCCGCATCGGCATGGTGATTCCGACCTTCATCGGCATCACCATCCTGGCGTTCGCGCTGATTCACCTGATACCGGGCGATCCCATCGAAGTGATGATGGGCGAGCGCGGCGTCGACCCGGCGATGCACGCCGAGGCGATGCACCGCCTCGGGCTCGACGAGCCCCTGCCGCTGCAGTACGTCCATTACCTCGGCCGCGCCCTGCACGGCGACCTCGGCCAGTCGATCGTGACCAACACGAGCGTGCTGGGCGAGTTCTTCGCGCGCTTTCCGGCCACCATCGAGCTGTCGATCTGCGCGCTCGTGTTCGCGCTCGTGGTGGGCCTGCCCGCCGGCGTGATCGCGGCGCTGAGGCGCGGCACGGCCGTCGACCATGGCGTGATGGGCGCCGCCCTGACCGGCTATTCGATGCCGATCTTCTGGTGGGGCCTGATCCTGATCATGGTGTTCTCGTCGATGCTCGGCTGGACCCCCGTGTCGGGCCGCATCGACGTGGAATTCGACATCCCGCACGTGACCGGCTTCATGCTGATCGACGCGCTGCTCGCGCCCGACGAGGGCTCGTTCCGCTCGGCGCTGAGCCACCTGATCCTGCCGTCGATCGTGCTCGGCACGATCCCGCTGGCGGTGATCGCGCGCATGACGCGCTCCTCGATGCTCGAGGTGCTGCGCGAGGACTACATCCGCACGGCGCGCGCCAAGGGGCTGTCGCCGGTACGCATCGTGGTGGTCCACGCGCTGCGCAACGCGCTGATTCCGGTGGTGACCGTGATTGGCCTGCAGGTCGGCACGCTGCTGGCCGGTGCGGTGCTGACCGAGACGCTGTTCTCGTGGCCCGGCATCGGCAAATGGCTGATCGACGCGATCGGCCGCCGCGACTATCCGGTCGTGCAGGGCGGCATCCTGCTGATCGCCACGCTGGTGGTGGTCGTCAATCTCGTCGTCGATCTGCTCTACGGCGTGCTCAACCCCCGCATTCGCCATACGAGGTGATTCGATGAGCCAACCTACCGACGCGCTGCCGTCGGTCGCCGCCGGCGGCCGCACGCTCGCGCTGCAAGAATTCTGGCGCCACTTCTCGCGCAACCGCGGCGCCGTGGGCGCCGGCGTGGTGGTGCTGCTGCTGGTGGCCACCGCGTTGCTCGCGCCGCTGGTCGCGCCGCACAGCCCGATCGAGCAATACCGCGATTTCGTGAAGATCCCGCCGGCCTGGCTGCAGGGCGGCAACTGGCGCTTCGTGCTCGGCACCGACGAAGCCGGCCGCGACATCCTCTCGCGCCTGATGTACGGCGCGCGCATGTCGTTCTGGATCGGCCTGGTGTCCGTGGTGCTGGCGCTCATTCCGGGCGTGGTGCTGGGCCTCGTGGCCGCGTTCTTCCAGCGCTGGGCCGACACGCCCGTGATGCGCGTGATGGACGTGCTGCTCGCGCTGCCCTCGCTGCTGCTCGCGGTGGCGGTGGTGGCGATCATCGGCCCGGGCATCACCAACACCATGTTCGCGATCGCGATCGTGGCGCTGCCCGGCTACGTGCGGCTCACGCGCGCCTCGGCGCTCGGCGAGCTGCAGAAGGACTACGTGATGGCCTCGCGGGTGGCCGGTGCCGGCACGGCGCGGCTGATGTTCTCGCAGGTGCTGCCGAACTGCACGGCGCCCCTGATCGTGCAGGCCACGCTCGGCTTCTCGTCGGCGATCCTCGACGCCGCCGCGCTCGGCTTCCTCGGGCTCGGCGTGCAGCCGCCCGACGCGGAATGGGGCGCGATGCTGGCCTCGGCGCGCGACTACATCGACAACGCATGGTGGATCGTCACGATGCCGGGCCTCGCGATCGTGATCTCGGTGCTCGCGATCAACCTGCTCGGCGACGGCCTGCGCGACGCGCTCGACCCGAAACTGAAACGGATGGCCTGACCATGAGCGATCTTCTGACCATCCGCAATCTCGCGGTCGACTTCAACGGCCTGCCCGCCGTCGACCGCATCAGCCTGTCGGTGGCGCCCGGCGAGGTCGTCGGCGTCGTCGGCGAATCCGGCTCGGGCAAGAGCGTGACGATGATGGCGCTGATGGGCCTGGTCGACGCGCCCGGCATCGTCAGCGCCGACGAAGTCACCTTCAACGGCATCGACCTGCTCAAGGCGAGCCCGCGGCAGCGCCGCCGGATCGTCGGCAAGGACATCGCGATGGTGTTCCAGGACGCGCTGACGAGCCTGAACCCGAGCTTCACCGTGGGCTACCAGATCCGCGAGGTGCTGAAGCTGCACGAGGGGCTGCGCGGCGCGGCGCTGAAGAAGCGCGCGCTCGAGCTGCTCGACCAGGTGGGCATCCCCGACGCCAAGAACCGCATCGACACCTTCCCGCACCAGATGTCGGGCGGCATGAACCAGCGCGTGATGATCGCGATGGCGGTGGCCTGCAACCCGAAGCTGCTGATCGCCGACGAGCCCACCACGGCGCTCGACGTGACCATCCAGGCACAGATCATGGATCTGCTCGTGTCGCTGCAGAAGGAGCGCGGCATGGCGCTGGTGCTGATCTCGCACGATCTGGCCGTGGTGTCCGAGGTCGCGCAGCGCGTGGCCGTGATGTACGCGGGCGAGGTGATCGAGACCAATCGCGTGCCCGACATCTTCGCCGCCCCGCATCACCCGTATACTGAGGCGCTGCTCGCGGCGATTCCCGAGCACAACGCGGGCGCCGAGCGGCTCGCCGCGCTGCCGGGCATGGTGCCGGGGCGCGACGACCGGCCGTCCGGCTGTCTGTTCGCGCCGCGTTGCAAGTATGTGTCGGAGGCGTGTCACGCGTCGCGTCCGGCGCTCGCCGAGCTCGTGCCCGGCGACGCCGCGGTCCGGGCTCGCTGCATCAAGCCGCTGAATCTTCATGCGATCGAACCGTCGGGAGGTGCTCGATGAATGCAGTCCACGCACCGGCACGCCAGCAGGCGGCAGCCGACGATGTGGTGCTCGTCGCCGACGGGCTCGCCAAGCATTACTCGGTGCGCCGCGGCATGTTCGGCCAGGCCACCGTCAAGGCGCTGAACGGCGTGTCGTTCTCGCTCGCGCGCGGGCGCACGCTCGCGGTGGTGGGCGAATCGGGCTGCGGCAAGTCCACGCTCGCGCGCCAGCTCACGATGATCGAGACGCCCACCGCGGGCCAGCTGCGCATCGACGGGAAGGACGTGGCCGGCGCGAATCGCGACACGGTGGCCGCGCTGCGCCGCCGCGTGCAGATGGTGTTCCAGAACCCGTTCGCGTCGCTGAACCCGCGCAAGACCGTCGAGCAGACGCTCGGCGAGCCGCTGGCGATCAACACGCCGCTCGGCGCGTCCGAACGCGCGGCCCGGATCGCCGAGATCATGCGCACGGTGGGCCTGCGTCCCGAGCACGCGAAGCGCTATCCGCACATGTTCTCGGGCGGCCAGCGCCAGCGCGTGGCGATCGCGCGCGCGATGATCCTCGACCCGCAGATCGTGGTGGCCGACGAGCCGGTGTCGGCACTCGACGTGTCGATCCAGGCGCAGATCCTGAACCTGTTCATGGACCTGCAGCAGCAGTTCGGCACGAGCTACGTGTTCATCTCGCACAACCTGTCGGTGGTCGAGCACGTGGCCGACGACGTGATGGTGATGTACTTCGGCGGCGTGGCGGAGCTCGGCGACAAGCGCACGATCTACGCGCGGCCGCGCCATCCGTACACGCGCGCGCTGATGTCGGCCACGCCGGCGATCTTCGAGTCGGACCGGCGCATACAGATCAAGCTGGAAGGCGAGCTGCCCTCGCCGCTCAATCCGCCCTCGGGCTGCGCGTTTCACCGGCGCTGCCCGTACGTGGTCGAGCGCTGCCGTGCCGAGGTGCCCGCGCTGCGGGAGGTCGATGGACGGCAGGTGGCCTGCCATCGCGCCGAGGAGGTGGGTGACGGTAATGCTTGAGGCACGGGCGGCGGCGCGGCGCGATGCGTGGCGCATCGCACTGCGCCGCCTGCGGATGGACGGGCTGCGCGGCTTGCGTGGCCTGCGCGGTGGTCTGCCCCGGCGCGCGGCGTGCCGCATCCGGCGGTGCGTGCCGGCCGTGGCGCGCGCGATGCTGGCCGGCGCCTGCCTCGCGGCCGGGCTGATCTGGCCGGGCGGCCCGGCCCTCGCGCAGGGCGCCGGCGTGCATGCGCCGCTGAATTCGGCGCGCCTGTCGCCCACCCTGTCGCTGCCGGGCTTCCACTCGCCGCCGCCCGATCCCACCGTGTCGAGCGGCGCGGTGCGGCTGCAGCCGGCGCGCATGCCGTTCTACGTGGCCACGCGCGCGCGCACCACGATCTACCTGCTCGGCACGCTGCACGTGGGCGACCCCGACGACTACCCGCCGTCGCAGCCGTTCCGCGCACCGATCCTCGGCGCGCTCGCCGCCTCCAACGTGCTCGCGCTCGAGCTGTCGCCCGACGATCTGCTCGAATCGGGCGACGACGTCACCAAATATGGCGTGTGCCGCTATGCCTGCCTGCCGAGGCTGCTGCCCGAGCCGCTGTGGCAACGCCTGGCCGGCCGGCTGCGCGGCAACCCGGCCGCGCTCGACGGGATCCGCCGCATGCGCCCGTGGCTCGCCGCGCTGGTGGTGGAGACTTACGATTCGCTGTCGGCCGGGCTGCAGACCGAGTACGGCACCGAGGCGCAGCTCCAGAACGTGTTCCTGAAGAAGAAGGGCGCGCGGGTGGTGGGCCTCGAGACGCTGGCCGAACAGATGCGCGCGTTCACCGGCCTCACGCTGGCCGAGCAGCGCGAGATGCTCGCGCAGGACATGGTGCAGACGCCGGCCCAGAACGCGGCCGACGTGAAGACGCTGCACCGGCTCTGGCGCATCGGCGACGCGGACGCACTGGCCGCCTGGGCCAGCGCCAAGACCGAGCGCATCGCGCGCTCGCGGCCGGTGGCCGACGCGATCGACAACAAGATCCTCTACGAGCGCAACCGCCGCTTCGCCGCGCGCTCGATCGTGCTGGCCGCGCCGAACCGGCCGATCTTCGTGGCGATCGGCGCGCTGCATCTTGGCGGCCCAAAGGGTGTTATCGAACTGTTAAAGCGGCAAGGTTTTCGCGTCGACGCCTATTAGTGATGGGGAAAACCCACACTTTTACCGATTCCCTGTATTTGGAGATTGACATGAAACATTGTCAAAACTATTCTCCAATCCAAGCCGAAGTTAATTCGGAAAAAACCACAGCACTACGGGGAAGCAGTAGAAGAACAAGCGCGAGGCTGGCGATGCCGGCACGTTTCGACGTGCCGGCAGGATGCCGGTGGTAGTACGCGGAGGCCAATCCACAAGTATTACGAGGCACGCGAGAGCGTGGTCTGAATTGGGCGTCCGCCGCCCGTCCGGGGCTGTATCACGGGCGGCGGCGGACGTAGTTTTATGAGGTCCGGTTCAGGCGGTAATAGATGCCGACATTAACGGATGTCACGATATTGAATGGCGGGGCTTAATCCGCGATTCGACCGGCATGGGAAACCTGCATTTAAAAAGCCGAGCGCCTCCGGGGCGCTTTTTTCATTTCCGGGGCGCGATCGTTCAGGCGCGGTGGCCGCGCGGCGGTGCCAGCGTCACGCCGGCCGCCTCGAGCGCGTCGCGGATGCGGCGCGCGAAGGCCAGCGCATGCGGGCCGTCGCCATGCAGGCACACCGTCTGCGCGTTGAGCGGCACCCATTCTCCCGTCACCGTCCGCACGCGCCTGGCGCGCACCATCTCGAGCGTGCGCGCGAGCATGGTGTCTTCGTCGTGCACCAGCGCGCCCGGTTCGCTGCGCGGCACGAGCGAGCCGTCGGCGCGGTAGCCGCGATCGGCGAACACCTCTTCCACGGCATGGAGCCCGGCCGCGCGCGCGGCCGCCACGAAGCCGCTGCCCGCCAGGCCGAACACCGCCACCGCCGGATCGAAGTCGCGAATCGCGGCCACCACCGCCTCCGCGATGCGCGGGTCGCGCGCGGCCTGGTTGTACAGCGCGCCGTGCGGCTTCACGTGCGCGACGCGCCCGCCGTGCGCCTGTGCGATCGCAGCGAGGGCGCCCAATTGATAGAGCACGCCGGCGTGGATCTCGCTGGCCGGCAGGTCCATTTCCTTGCGGCCGAAATTCTCGGGATCGTGGAAGCTCGGGTGCGCGCCGATCGCCACCCGGCGCTCGACGGCCCAGCGCACGCAGTCGCGCATCGCCTGCGCGCCGCCGGCGTGCCAGCCGCACGCGATGTTGGCCGAGGTGACGAGGCCGAGCAGGGCCTCGTCGTCGCCGCATCCTTCGCCGAGGTCGGCGTTCAGATCGATTTCCATGATGTTGTCCCGTCGTGCGGTGAGTCGTGCATTGAGTCGAATGGCGCGGCGGATCCGTCAGGCCGCCTGGTGACCGGCGGCGTGGCTGCGCTGGTGCGCTTCCTCGCGCATCGCGATCGCCACGTCGATCTGGCGCAGGTAGGCGCGCTCGGCCGCCAGCGCGTCGCGCGCGGCATCCGCCGTGGCGGGCACGAAGCGGATCGGCAGGTTCAGCCGCGCCTGCGCGAGCTTCCAGAGATCGGCGCGGATCACCGTGCCGATCTGCGGATAGCCGCCGGTGGTCTGCGCGTCGTGCATCAGCACGATCGGCTGGCCGTTCGGCGGCACCTGGATCGTGCCGGGCAGCACCGCGTGCGAGAGCAGTTCGTCGCGCGACTCGCGCACGAGCGCGGCGCCGGCCAGCCGATAGCCCATCCGGTTGCTGTTCGGCGTGACGCGCCATTCCTCGTCCCAGAACGCCTGCTGCGCGGCGCTCGCGAAGCTCGCGTACTGCGGGCCCGGCAGCACGCGCACCGGCGTGGCGTGCGGGGCATGCGCGTGGATGGGGCGATGGCGGCGTGGTGCGTCGTCGGATGGCATCAGCGAGGCACACCAGGCCGGCGCCTTCACGCCGAATTCGGGCGCGTCGGGGCCGAGCGAGGCCGGTGCGTTTGCCGGCAGCGGGCCCACCGGCGCGCGATCGCCGTCGCGCAGCGCGCGCCCGCCGAGGCCGCCGAAGTGCGAGGCCAGATCGGTGCTGCGCGAGCCGAGCACCGGCAGCACGTCGATGCCGCCCGCCACGCACAGGTAGCCGCGCATGCCGTGCAGCGCGGCCTGCAGCACCAGCGTCTCGCCGGCCGCCACGGGCAGGCTCCACCAGGCGTGCACGCGGCGCTCGCCGAGCATCGCGCCGAAGCCGGTGCCGGTGATCGCGATGCGCGTGGCGCGCGGGAAGCGGAAGGTGGCGGGACCGAAGGTGATCTCGATCGCGGCTGCGTCGGGGCGGTTGCCCACCAGCCGGTTGCCGACCTCGAGCGCGAGCGTGTCGAGCGCGCCGCCGAGCGCCACGCCGAGGTGGCGGTAGCCGCGGCGGCCCGCGTCCTGGATGGTGGAAAGCGGGCCGGCGCGCAGCACCTCGATGCCGGAAGCGGAGCGCGTGCTCATGGCTGCACCTCCGCCACCGTGAAGCGCACGCGGTCGCCGGGCTGCAGCAGGGTGGGCGGGGTGCGCGCGGGATCGAACAGCGCGAGCGCGGTGCGCCCGATCAGTTGCCAGCCGCCCGGCGCCGCGGCCGGATAGATGCCGGTCTGTTCGCCGCCGATGCCGACCGAGCCGGCCGGCACCTCGATGCGCGGCACGGTGCGGCGCGGCGTGTGCAGCGCCGCGTCGAGGCCGCCGAGGTAGGCGAAGCCGGGCTGGAAGCCGATGAAGAACACCACGTAGGTGCCGGCCGCGTGGCGCTCGGCCACCTCGCGCGGGCTCAGGCCCGTGTGCTTCGCGACCGCCGCCAGATCGGGGCCGGCCTCGCCGCCGTAGGCGACCGGAATCGCCACCTCGCGCCCGGGCACCGCTGCCGGATCGGCGTCCTGCCAGGCCGCGTCCACGCGCGGCGTGAGCGCCGCAGCCGAGGTCTCGAACGGATCGAAGACGATCGTCAGGTTGTTCATGCCCGGCACCACGTCCACCACGTGCGGCCAGCCGCGCGCGGCGTCGGCCACGGCCCAGACACGGCGCTGGCAGTCGAGCGTGGCGGGCGGCGGCGCTTCGCAGACGACGGCGGTATCGCCAAGCGGATAGAGACGGGGAGCGGTCATGATCGCCTCGCGGGCATCGGGTGGATCGGATGATACATCATCAATAAATTATCGATAAATTGTCGATAAATAAAACTTTTCCGGGCCGGGAGCGCGGTGCGTTCTGGCGTACACTGCGGCAGTTTCCCGCCCTCAATGGTTCCCGTCGTGCCCGATCAAACCCCGCGCCATCCCACCCGGATCGTGTCGTCCGGCCATCTCGTGTCGGAGGCGAGCGTCGAGCTGTCCGAGCTCGAATACGGCCTGATCATGGCAGGCAATGCTTTCAATCGCTGGATGGTGCGCTGCATGGCCGCGGCCGGCGCGAAGGACATGACGGCGATCGAGGTGTCGCTGCTGCATCACGTGGGCCATCGCGACCGCGCCAAGAAGCTGGCCGACATCTGCTTCGTGCTGAACATCGAGGATACGCACGTGGCCACCTACGCGCTGAAGAAGCTGGTGGCGCGCGGCTACGTGGCCGGCGAGAAATCGGGCAAGGAGGTGCTGTTCTCGGTGACGCCGGAAGGCAGCGCGCTGTGCGAGCGCTATCGCGAGGTGCGCGAGCGCTGCCTGATCGACACGCTGCGCGACAGCGGCCTGACCAATGCGCAGATCGGCGAGGCCGCGCAACTGCTGCGCAGCGCCTCGGGCCTGTACGACACGGCGGCGCGCGCGGCGGCTTCGCTCTAGACGGCGGGGCCGGCGCAGCGGCGGCCGGCCCGCGTCAGCCCGCGGCGCCCGAGCGGTAGGCGAAGCACTCGGTCACGATCCAGTCGAGCGGCCGGTCGTGCGACTCGCGCGGCAGCGCGTCGATCGCGCAGGCCTCGTAGGCCACGCCGATGGTGGCCGGCAGCGCGTCGTTCGGCCAGGCCGCGAGCGTGCGGTCGTAATAGCCGCCGCCGTAGCCGAGCCGGAAGCCGGCCTTGTCGAAACCCAGGCACGGAATCAGCAGCAGGTCGGGCACGACCGCTGCGCCGTCGGCCGGCTCGGGGATGCGGTGATGGCCGGTGCGCATCGCCGCGTCGGGCGTCCAGGTGCGGAACGCGAGCGGCGTATGCGGCTGCGCGATCACCGGCAGCGCGGCGCGGCGTCGCGGGTCTTCTTCCAGCCATGCGGCGATCGTGGCGCGGGCGTCGAACTCGCCCGGCAGCGGCCAGTAGAAGCCCACCGTGAGCAGCGGATGCTTGCCGAGCAGATCGAGGATGCGCCGGCCGAGCGCGGCATTCGCGGCCGGCTCGCCGCTCGCTTCGCGACGCAGCGGCGCGAGCGTTTCGCGCAGTGTCTGCTTGCGATTTGCGACGGGGGGGCGTGCTATGCTCTCGCTCACTTCGTGCTCCAGTCAAAACGATGTCTATCAGCCTCGCCCGAGTATATCGCGCGGCCGCCACGATGCTGTCGGCAGCCATTCTGGCCGCGGGTGCGGCCGCCTGCGCCGCGCAACCCGTCGATAACGTGTCCTCGAACGACGACCAGGTGTTCGTGCAGCTGCGCGAAGCCGCGCGCGCCAACAATCCGGCGCGCGCCGCGCAGCTCGCCGCGATGATTCCGAATTACCCGGCACCGTCCTACCTCGAATACTTCCAGATCAAGCCGCAGCTGTTCGACAGTTCGGGCCACGCGCGGCTCGACGCGCCCGACGCGCCGGTGCTGAGCTTCCTGCAGCGCTACGACGGTCAGGCGATCGCCGACCGCCTGCGCAACGATTACCTGCTCGTGCTCGGCGCGCGCCACGACTGGCGCAACTTCGACGATCAGTACAAGCGCTTCGTGCTCGACGACGACACCCAGGTGAAGTGCTACTCGCTCGAGTCGCGTGTCTCGCGTGGCGAGAACGTGGCCGACATGGCGCGCCATCTGCTCGTCGATCCGAAGTATTACGGCGACGCCTGCGTCGACCTGATCTCGGCGCTCGTGGTGAACCACCAGTTCACGACCGACGACGTGTGGACCCAGATCCGCGTCGCCTACGAACAGAACTACACGGCCACTGCCGGCAAGATCGCCGACACGCTCGGCCCGCGCCCGGCCGGCCTCGACCAGGCCGCCAGCGTGCCGCCGCTGTTCCTCGCGCGTGGCGTGGGCAGCGATGCCGTGTCGCGCCAGCTCGCGCTGATCGCGATCACGCGCATGGCCCGCAACGATCCGGACCAGGCTGCCGGCCAGCTCGCCACGCTGTCGCAGCTCTCGAAGCCGGAGCAGGCGATCGCGTGGGGCGAGATCGGACTGCAGGCCGCGGTCAAGCGCTCGCCGATGGCCGTGCAGTACTACAAGCAGTCGTCGGGCGCGCCGCTCTCCACCCAGGGTTACGAATGGCGCACGCGCGCCGCGCTGCTGGCCGGCGACTGGCCGATGGTGCGCTGGTCGATCGAGCAGATGCCCGACGAGCTGCGCGCGCAGCCGTCCTGGCTGTACTGGCACGGCCGCGCGCTGAAGCAGGCCGGCGACGCGCAGGGCGCGAACCGCGACTTCCTGCAGGTGGCGGGTCGCTTCGACTTCTACGGCCAGCTGTCGGCCGAGGAGCTCGGCCAGAAGACGGTGATCCCGCCGCGCACGGCCGTGACCGACGCCGAGGTGGACGCGATGAGCAAGGTGCCCGGCTTCGACCTGGCGCGCCGCTTCTACGCGCTGAACCTGCGCCTCGAGGGCAACCGCGAATGGAACTGGCCGCTGCGCGGCATGAGCGACCGCCAGCTGCTGGCCGCCGCCGAGTACGCCAAGCGCATCGACCTGCTCGACCGCACCGTCAACACGGCCGATCGCACCACGGCCATGCACGACTTCACGCTGCGCTACCCGTCGCCGTATCGGCCGATCGTGGAGCGCTACGCGCAGACCAACGGCCTCGACATCGAGTGGGCCTACGGCCTGATCCGCCAGGAATCGCGCTTCATCACCAATGCGCGTTCGTCGGTGGGCGCGGGCGGGCTGATGCAGCTGATGCCGGCCACGGCGCAGCTGGTGGCCAGGAAGCTCGGCATGGGCGGCATCTCGCGCGAGCAGATGCACGACATCGACACCAACATCCAGCTCGGCACCTGGTATCTGTCGGACATCTATCAGAAGTTCGACGACTCGGCCGTGCTGGCCACGGCCGGCTACAACGCCGGCCCGGGCCGGCCGCGCCAGTGGCGTCAGACGCTCTCGCAGCCGGTGGAAGGCGCGATCTTCGCGGAAACCATCCCGTTCAACGAGACCCGCGACTACGTGAAGAACGTGCTGTCGAACACCACCTATTACGCCGCGCTGTTCGAAGGCAAGCCCGAATCGCTGAAGGCCCGACTCGGCTACGTGGCGCCCTGAGCGTCACCTGGCGTGATGTAGCGTCGCACACCGCCGCCGAGCGGTGCGCGGCGGGCCCGCATGCGATCGTCATCGTCTGACGGAGACTCGCTCATGGATCGTCCGCGCATCGTGATCGTCGGCGGCACCGGCTTCGTCGGGACGCGGCTCGTGGCCACGTTCGTGCGCGCCGGCACCCCGGTGCGAATCCTCACGCGGCGCCGCGAGCGCGCGAGCCGGCTCGCGACGATGGCCGTGGACGTGATGCAGGCGAGCGGCTTCGCGGCGCACGAGTTGGCGCCGCTGCTGGCCGGCGCCGACGTGGCGGTCAACCTGGTCGGCACGCTGCACGGCGGGCGCGGCACGCCCTACGGCGAAGGCTTCCGGCAGGCGCACGTCGCGCTGCCGGCGGCGCTGGCAGCGGCCTGCCTCGAGGCCGGCGTGCGCCGCCTCGTGCACGTCAGCGCGATCGGCGCCGATTCGCAGGGCCCCAGCATGTATCAGCGCTCGAAGGGCGACGGCGAGGCCGCGCTGCATGCGGCCGCGGCCGCCTCGCACGGCGCGCTGGAGGTGGTGGTGCTGCGCCCCTCGGTGATCTTCGGCCCCGGCGACGCCTTCCTGACGCTGTTCGCGCAACTGCAGCGGCGCTTTCCGGTGCTGCCGCTGGCGATGCCCGAGGCGCGCTTCCAGCCCGTCTACGTGGGCGATGTCGCGCAGGCGATCCAGGCGGCGTGCACGCTGCGCGAGGCCGGGGGCAGAACGTATGAGCTCGGCGGCCCGCGGGTCTGGACGCTCGGCGAGCTGGTGCGCTACTGCGGCACGTTGAGCGGCCATTCGGCGCGCATCGTGCGCCTGCCCGATGCGCTCGCGCAACTGCAGGCGGCCGTGTTCGAGCGGCTGCCCGGCGAGCTGATCACGCGCGACAATCTCGCCTCGATGCGGGTGCCGAACGTCATGAGCGGGCCGCTCGCGCCCGAGCTCGGCATTCGGCCGGCCGGCATCGAGGGCGTCGCGCCCGCGTATCTGGGCACCGGCGGCACACGCCACGACGCCTGGCGCGGGCGACGCTGAGGGCCGGGCCGGCTTCCGGCCGACGGTCCCGCCGACCGGCCGCCGCGCGCATCGGGCTCAACGCGGCTCCCCGCGGCTCCCCGCGTTTCCCATCGATTTTCCAACCGGCAGCAAGGGCGCGACGATGCAACTGATGATTGGCGACAAGAACTATTCTTCCTGGTCGATGCGACCGTGGGTGTTGATGCGGCACTTCGGGATCGCGTTCGACGAGACGCTGATCGAGCTGCGCACCCCCGAGACGCGTGAGCGCATCCTCGCCGTGTCGCCGTCGGGGCGGGTGCCGTGTCTGGTCGACGATGCGGGCCTCGCCGTCTGGGATTCGCTCGCCATCGCCGAGACGCTGGCCGAGCGTCATCCCGAGCACGCCATGTGGCCGGCCGATCCGGCCGCGCGGGCACGGGCGCGCAGCGTGTCGGCCGAGATGCATGCGGGTTTCGTGGCGCTGCGCAGCGAGATGCCGCTCGACATCCGCGCGTCGCTGCCGGGCCGCGAACTCGGTGCGGCCGCGCGCGCCGATGTCGAGCGTGTGGATGCGATCTGGCGCGACTGCCTGGCCGCGTCGGGCGGCCCGTTCCTGTTCGGCGAGTTCTCGATCGCCGACGCGATGTACGCGCCGGTGGCGATGCGTTTCGTGACCTACGCGCCCGCGTTGTCGACGGCGGCGGCGGCGTATGTCGAGCGCATCATGGCCGTGCCCGCCGTGTCGGAATGGAATGCCGGCGCGATGCGGGAGACGCGTGTGTTCGAGCAGTGAAATCGGGCGCCGCGCGCCGGTTGTGCATGGCACGCGGCGCGCGGCAGAAGGAGGAAGCATGAAGATCTATGCGGTGGGCGGTGCGATCCGCGACGAACTGCTCGGCATGCCGGTGCAGGACCGTGACTACGTGGTGGTGGGCGCGACGCCCGAGCAGCTGGCCGCGCAGGGCTTTCGCCCGGTCGGCAAGGATTTCCCGGTGTTCCTGCATCCGCGCACGCAGGAGGAGTACGCGCTCGCGCGCACCGAGCGCAAGACGGCGGCCGGCTATCACGGCTTCCAGTTCCACTTCGCGCCGGACGTGACGCTCGAGGAGGACCTGCTGCGGCGCGACCTGACCGTCAACGCGATGGCGCGCGAGGTCAGCCCCGACGGCACGCTGGTGGGCCCGGTGGTGGATCCGTTCGGCGGCCGCGACGATCTGGCCGCCCGGCGCTTCCGCCATGTCGGGCCGGCCTTCGTGGAGGATCCGGTGCGGATCCTGCGCATCGCGCGCTTCTCGGCGCGCTTCGCCGATTTCGGCGTGGCGCCGGACACGCTCGCGCTGATGCGCGAGATGGTGGCCGCCGGCGAGGTGGACGCGCTGGTGCCGGAACGCGTCTGGCAGGAACTCGCGCGCGGGCTGATGGAGGCGAAGCCCTCGCGCATGTTCGCGGTGCTGCGCGAATGCGGCGCGCTCGCGCGGATCCTGCCCGAGGTGGACGCGCTGTTCGGCGTGCCGCAGCGCGCCGACTACCACCCGGAGGTCGACACCGGCGTGCACGTGATGATGGTGATCGACCACGCCGCGAAGCACGGCTATTCGCTGCCGGTGCGCTTCGCCGCGCTGACCCACGATCTGGGCAAGGCCACCACGCCGGCCGACGTGCTGCCGCGCCACATCGGCCACGAAGGCCGCAGCGTGGAGCTGCTCAAGCCCCTGTGCGAACGGCTGCGGGTGCCGAACGAGTGCCGCGACCTGGCGCTGCTGGTGGCGCGCGAGCACGGCGGCCTGCATCAGGTGATGGTGATGGGCGCGGCCGCGCTGACGCGCCTGCTCGAGCGGGCCGACGCGCTGCGCAAGCCGGCGCGCTTCGCCGAGATGCTGCAGGCCTGCGAGGCCGACGCGCGCGGCCGGCTCGGGCTCGAGACCCAGCCGTATCCGCAGGCCGAGCGGCTGCGGCGCGCGCTGCTGGCCGCGCGCGCGGTGGACGCGGGGCAGGTGGCCGCCAGCTGCCGCGACCGGCCCGAGCGGATCAAGGATGCGGTGCACGAGGCGCGCGTGCGCGCGGTGGCGGCGGAATTGGCGATCGAGGCCGATGTCTGAGGCCGGGGTGGCGGGCCGCGCGGGCGAGCCCGATGCCGAGATTCGCCGTGCCGAGCCGCGAGATGCAGAGCCGGTGGCGGGGCTGCTCGCCCAGCTCGGCTACCCGGTGAGCCCGGCGCTGATCGCCGACAAGCTCGCGGCGCTGGCCGGCAGCGAGGCGGACTGCGTGCTGGTGGCGGTGGCGGGCGACGCGGTGATCGGCTGCATCAGCCTGCACGCGCTGCCGCTGTTCCACGCGGCGGGTCGGCTCGGCCGGATCACCAGCCTGGTGGTGGACGCGGGCCGGCGCTCGCGCGGCACCGGCGGCGCGCTCGTGGCGGCGGCCGAGGCATGGTTCGCGGCCGCCGGCTGCGTGAAGTGCGAGGTGACGAGCGGCGACGCCCGCGCCGACGCACATCGGTTCTACGCGCGACACGGCTACCTGCGCGATGGCCGCCGTCTCGCGAAACGGGCCTGATCCGGCCACGCAACTCGCCGCCCAGAAAGCGAAACCGGCGCGCATGGCCTTGGGCCACACGCACCGGCTTCAGGGGAAACGGGTAGCGGAACGACTCGGTTCGGCGCTCAGCGGGCCACGTTCGAGACGCGCCCGTCCGGGCCGTACAGGCCGGCGCGTGCCGGCTGCGCGCGCAGCACCTGCAGCGTGCGCTCGTTGTAGTCCATGCGGATGCGGATCAGCATGCCGTTGTTCAGATTGGCGTGACGCACGCGCTCGGTGGCGTCGCGCAGCAGCTTCCAGCGGCTCGCCACGCTCGGATCGCGTTCGGCGGCGGCGTCGATGCCGGCGCGGCCGGCCGGGTAGCCGAGCGCCACCAGCTGCACGTCGCGCTGCTTCTCGAGCGTCGCGAGGCGTTCGACCAGCTGGGTCTTGCGCGCGATGATGTCGGGCAGCGTGTCCGGTTCGGCGGCCGTCAGCGCCTGTTGCTCGTAGGCGAGCAGCGACGCGAATGCCTCGACGGTCGCGTGTTCGTCGTTGATCGTCGTCAGCAGGGCATCTTTCATTGCATCTCGCTCAAAACACGGGCGCGCGGACCATCCACGCACCGGGTGCCGCCACGCGGCCCGGCCTGTCAGCCGAGCTTGGACGGCGTTTGCAGCAGCTCGCTCGCCGTCTGCAGGATGCCGTCGGCGATCTTGCCGGTATCGATCGACAGCGAGCCGTTACGGATCGCATCGCGGATCGATTCGACCTTCGCGGTGTCGATGTCGGAGGAGCCCGACGCCGCGAGGGATTGCAGGTTCGTCGACAGCGACGACAGATTCACGTTCGCGTCGCTGCCGGACGAGGTGCTGGCAGCGGAAGCGGACGACGCCGTACCGGCGGAGGTGGCCTGGGAGCGCGACGAAGCGGCGTCGGTGGACGCCGGGCGGACGGTCGAGGCAGAGGTGGAATCGATTTTCACGATGGGCTTCCTGAACGATTTGAGCGAGATAACGGCACCCTGCGGCCGAACTTTAGCGCCCGAACATCCATAAAGGCTTTCAGAAACAAATCTCTGCAAACTTTCCGGTTGCGCCCGCCCGAGCGCCCATCATAACGGGACTTCCACCGTCCCCGAATCCTTCACCACCGCGGTCACGATCTGGCCCTCGGCCATCCGCACCCGTACCTGCTGCCCCGGCCCCGCGTTGTTCAACACGCTGCCTTCCGACGAAATCGAGAAACCCTGGCCCGCCACCACCACCCGCACGGTCTGTCCGATCGATACCGCCGAGGCGCTGCGCAGCATGTCCTGGCGCAGCGGCAGCCCGGCCGCCACGCGGATCAGCGCGGTGGCGCCCACCGCCTGGGTCGGGTCGGTGATGATCGCGAGCGGCATGGTGGTCAGGTCGCCGTCGCGCGCCGTGATGTCGGCGGGCGTCAGCACGTCGCCGGTGGCGATCGGGTGCGCGGCCACGTAATAGGTGCCCTGCACCGTGATCCTGGCCTGCAGGTACAGCGTCCACGGCTTCGCACCGGTGCAGCGCACACCCACCGTGACGCGACCCCACAGCCGC
The DNA here is from genome assembly GCA_030151225.1 of Burkholderia sp. Lineage (GTDB taxonomy): Bacteria > Pseudomonadota > Gammaproteobacteria > Burkholderiales > Burkholderiaceae > Burkholderia. Next base: position 28,193 of record JASLEG010000004.1, read on the forward strand.
GCGCCGGTCGGCAGGAACGGCTCGAGCCCGGTGCACGCGGCCAGCCCGCGCGGGAAGGCCGGCGACACCGTGACGATCGCCTTGCCGGGCAGGCCGGCCGTCTGCTGCTGCAGGAAGGCCTGCGCGGCCTGACGGATCAGCTCCGGGTCCTGCATGCCTTCGGGCACGGCGGCGGCCGGGGCCGGGGCCGGGGCCGATTGAGCGGCGCTCGCCGCCGGCCGGGCCGGATTGACCGGATTGGCGGCGGCCGGTGCGGCAGCCTGGGCGTTGACCTGCGCCACGTCGCCGGCGGCCGGCGTGCTCGGGCGCGCGGACACACGCAGGATCCCGGGCTTCGCGTAACGCATCGAATTCGAGGCCGGCGGCGCGTCCAGCGCGCTCGCCTGCGCCGACTGGCGGGCTTCGGCCCCGCCCGCGCGGTACACGGCGCTCTGGTAGCCGGAACGGGCCGGCGCC
>JASLEG010000364.1 GCA_030151225.1 Burkholderia sp.
AGCAGTTGCTGGCGTAGGTGCTGCGGTTTATTTCCAAAAGTTCCACACGGCTAAGGTGATGGAACAGGTTGGTGAAGTTGTGGGCGATGTCGCTGAGGCAACTGCCGAAGCCGTAAAAGAAGCGTAACATAAAACGGGGAGGCTAACGTCTCCCCCAGACTTATATCATTTCGAATAATTGAACACATTCAAGACGGGAGCAGGCAAACATCATGGGTATTAAGAAAGTAATTGTAGCTGGCGTGGTAGGTGGTATCGCAGGCGGAGAAGCTGGAAAATACGTTCGTGAAACTGCTATCCAGTTAGGCTGTGGTGAACGTCGTGCGGCGTGGGCTGGTATCCTTACCTCGGTAGTAGTAGGTACAGTCACTGGTGATGTTGTACGTAATAAACTTTTAAAGAACTGGGATAACCAGTAATTTCTAAACCATCAAAAAAGTAAGGAAAACATTATGGAAGTATTAGTATTTGCACTGATTCTGGACATCATCATCGGCGTCGTTTCTTATACGTGGAAAGGGCGCAACGGTTTCGCTTTCTTCTTCTGGGCATTCTTGTTGAGTCCGGTTATTGGTTTCATCATTTTGCTTTGCGTGAAAAATCTCAAAGCAGAGGCCGAGAAAGAACGCATCCGTAAAGAAGAAAAAGAAGCTGACGAACGCCGCCACTTGGAAACGCTGGCCGCGTTAAGTGGTCGTCGGGAGTAATACCACCTTACAAGCGCCCTCTTAAAAAGAGGGCTTCTATGTCCTCTTTTAAGAGAAAATATCATGAAAACTATTTTTAGCTTTATCAAAAATCACAAAATCATTTCTACTGTCGCAGCACTGCTGTTGGGTGTTAGCAGTTACCTGTACGCATCTGGTGGAAACAATGGCCAGAACGCCGATATTCCGGCACCATTTCAAATCATGGCATATTCACAACGGGACTTGTTAAATCAGCCGTTCGTCCGCCTGCAGGTTACCAGTACCGCAGACATCATTACCATCAATCAGATTACGGTTAACCGTGGTAACTGTGTTTTTGAAAACCATACGTTGCCAGGGTATAACTCACCGGCAGCTTTACCCGTCACTATGCGCTACGGTCAGAATAATCGCTTTTATTTCTTCCGTTGCGATAAAGCATTGGAAGCAACAATCAGCACCAATGCCGGTACCTGGACTGTACAGTTCACCTACCCACAGCAATAAGGAAAAGAAGTATGAGAACTATTATTATTTTTATGTTGGTGACTTTTGCATTATTGCCTTTTGTAAAAGCCACTGCAGAACCGGGTAATATCTCTATTATCCCGCATGTCGTTTCTGACGGTCCTCGACCAATTGTCGACTACGAAATTCAGTCTTATGTGGATGGGTTAGTAGTCGAAGATTTCTTGATGACCGTTGATGGAGATTGCTGGATTCCAGCCCAGCTTCCCGTCAAATTAAACCAAGGCGACACTCGCAAAGTAAGAATCGTCGGCTGCCCAATCCAAACGCTACACGTCATTACTAATCTGGGCAGTTACGACTTCTATTTTAACAAACTGTAGTACAGCATCCATTCGAGGAGTAAATCATGTTAATTTTCATACAAGCATACATCAATGGTTTTTCTGTAACAACTCCTCGACATCTGGAACCCGTACCTACCGTCGAAGTTAAAATAGATGGTCAGGTCGTTTATGAGTCTCACGACCTGGATGATATCATCGAGCAAGTATACGTAGAACCAAAACCAAAAACTAAATCTGGTTTCGATTTCTTTACACAAACCACGGCACGCGCCAAACAACGTAGGGGGTAACAACTATGAACGCATCACGTGATTGGATTTCTTTTGACACATTTGGCAAAGTTGTTGCTCTCTATTATGGAATTAAAGTTGGCCGCTTTTGCTGGCGGGTAATGAAAGAGAACATGGACTTGCGCGATGAGTTAGAAGCTCAGAAACAAAAAGCTACAACAAAATAACCCACTTAAACAAAAGGTACTATTATGTTTACTAAACTACAATCTGTTTTGTCCGCCGTATCCAACAAACAACTGATGGTCGCAGGCATCGGCGCTGCTGCATTTGGGGGGTTTGGTCTGGGGTATCTCTCTGGCCGCATTCATGGCCGTAAGAAGGCCGCGGTTGTCGTCGTAGACGAAACTACTGCGGAGGAGGTAAAAACGGCAGATGTTGAAACTACTAAAGAGTAAAGAGCTGGTGTGGTTTTTAGCGGGAGTTGCTGTCGGAGGTTGGGCCGTAGTATTGACCTATGACATCGCCAACAAACAAAAGAAACCACCCATTGAAGAAGAACCAACTGAGTAATATAGCTAGAGGCATTTGCCTCTAGCTTTTTTATGTTGTTTATTTTTTTTTGATTTCGGCATAAAAGGGAGGCCGAAGCCTCCCTTGGATTAGATAGATGTGCTCGGCATGTTTGCCACAGATTCTGCATAACCAGAAGTAATGGCCGACACGTCCGCTGCAATCGAGCTGATGAACGCTTCCTGCAGATTTGGGTTGGTGCCTTCCATGTTCATGCTGTTCAGCACTTTCTGAGCCATAGACATGACGCCGAAACCATGTTGGGTCACTGCAGTAAAGCGAACCTGGATTTCCTGGTTCTGTCCGGCAGCAGTGAGGTCACGACGACCAACAACATCACCAGTACCTTCAGGGAACATGTTGGTACACAGCCATGCTTCATTAACGGTAGTAAACGTCGGGTCGGCTTCGAAGAACAGCATCGTCGCACCAGTTACGTCACCCAGCATGTCAGTTGGTTTGCTGGAGGCGTTGAGGGTAATGACGTTCGGGATTTTAGTGATCGGGTCCATACCCAGACCAGTAATCCAGGCTTCCAGGAACCAACGAATTGGTTTGCCGGGTTTTTCAAGCCAGGTGAAGGTTGGGGTAGAACGATCGCGAGTGGTGTTGCTGATATCTTCCTGAATCTGTCCAGAACCATCAATTTGATTCTCAACAAACTCAGCTTTCACGCCGGCCTGCAGGCCTTCGATTTGACGAGCGTGCATTTCTACCAGGACTTTCAAAGCCCCGATATATTTGGAAGCGTCAGGAAAATAAGAGAAACCTTTCGGAGCCTGCACCAGAATACACACGACGTTACGACTCACATAAGTCGTATTTGCGAACATGTTCGCAAAAATCGTGTGGTGCCCCATTTGACCTTCTACTTGGAGGTCAATGGCAGCAGCCTGAGTATTCGTCGTATAGGCTGTGTTATTCAAAAAGACATCTTTCGTACGTGGAATAGCCATTGTTTATCTCCTGGGTTTGGGGGTGTTCATCCACCCCCAACCGAAGGTCATTAGGAAGTCGTTTGCAGGTCTTCCAGACGACGGGTAATTAGCGTTGTAGTACTCACAGTCTTCATGACGTTCGCATAGATGTAGATATAGCAAGACCAACTATACCCACGCGCAACATCATTGGTATCAAAGAACGTTTCCGGCACGATAGTCACGCGGTTATCAAAACGCCCTTTAACCGCATCAGCGATCAGCGCATTAGATTGTTCGATGAACTGTGCTTGAGTCAGGTCGCTACGGCCAGTAAGTTGCTTCCAGGTCTGCTCAACGATTTTCTCGCAGTACGCCACGATGCACGTTACCAGGAAACTATTCAGTACCGAGGTATCATCATCAAAGACGGTTTGAATCGCCGGGTAGAACAGCTGGCGTTGGTCAAATTGCTGAACCCACGTTAACCCGAGTGCCCAGTTAGACTGACGTACACGTGTAGCTTTATATGTCAGGTTTACATCGCGCACTTTTGTGACAACGTTATTCGGATAAATATCAAACGCTTTACCTGGAGTCAACACTGCTGTCTGAGACCCCATGTACGCCGCAACTTTGTCTGCCAGGTCGATGGTCATCGGTACCAACGGCGCAGCGTTATCATCAATCAGAGTACCACCATGGCCGATGATTGCCGCACGACACGTTTTGGTATTGTAGTACTCAGATTCTGGGTACTGCAAGGCCGCCGTGCGCAGCGCTGTCGCGATGGATGTTTCTGCGTTGTTGTTGTTCAGGACAGTGTTGATATCCTGAGTAGAAAGAACGGACACGATGTCTTTACGTAAAGACATCGGCAGTAGCAGGGTTTTCTTCGTGGCGATATCGAACCCGGTATCCCAAATGTGGGTGATTGGATATTTTGCCATGTCCATCAGATGGTAATCCGACGTCTCGAAGTTGGTCATGACATCGGTGACCAGTGCGGCATATGCAGCATCATCCATGGTTCCGTCACCGCCGCCCAGCGAATAATGCGTGGTGGAGGAGTTCAGGGTATCCGCGCCATCAAGTGCGCCTTGCACGAGGATGGTTTCGTACGGATTGCCGTTGACGTCCAGACCATCGAAGAAGTTAATCAGATATTCATCACCATCAACCTCTTGCACACCAGTGTACGCACATTCAGCGGCATAAAGCTGTTGCAGAATTGTGGCCACGTTACTGTGATATACGTGGATGGTTTCCACCGGACCATAAATCGGGGTGTTTGACGTGGAGCTGTCCACATCACGATATTTGCCCAGTACCAGATTGTCGATATACAGGTTCTGTTCAATTTTGGTATTAATGGCGCCTTTCTTGAAGCTGAATTCGACGTATGTATCACCATCGATAGTTTGAGTTACTGTAGCTGTGGAGGTTGCCGAGCTACGCTCAACGTACTGGATGCGATACAGTGCGGTACCCTGTTCTTCGACGATATCGCTATCGACCGGTTCACTGGATTTTGCTGTTGCGCACCACAGACGCCGACCCACGTTATTACCATATGCCCCGAAATCAGAAACCTGGTCTTCGAAGATAGGATAGCGCATGGAAGTAGTGCCGCCGGAAACGAGAGTGCCGGTGGTAGTGGTACCGCCACCGATCCCGTTAGTTGCTTCGCCAGCCACCCATTTCAGGATGTGACCAGCCACCGTTTGTCCGGTGGGGATGGGGTTGCCAGAACTGTCAGTAATATACGCACCGTCCGCATCACGCTCATAAAGCGGGACTTGAGCCGCAACGATTTCGAGAGACATACGAGCAGTTGCCGGATCTGGAGCATCCGTAGGTTTCAGGCGTAGGATGATTTGCGGGTTAGACTGGGTTACCAATACATTCGACAGAATGGTACCGTGGTTAGCCCACTTACTCAGAAGATTAAAACTGTCAGAACCATACAGAGTGGTTCGGTCAACGCTACTCGCCACCTGCGTAGGTACTGTCGGACCACGCTGGGTGAACAGGGGCACCAAGGCCATATGGATTGGGGTAAAGTTAATCCCCACGCTAGTGGAACGGGCACTTTGATCCAGTACCCCTAGCTTGATGGCCATTGGAGCGGCATTAACGATGGTAGCCATTAATAACTCCTTCCTCGGCCCCTCCGACGATGAAGGGGTTTTCTTTAATTGTATAGACTAGGTTTTTTCCGTGTGGGTGCTGGTAAAAAGCCACACGCGCACATAATTACGACATTTGTGCCTAGCCCGTATTTTTTCAGATAACGCAACGCATATATAAGGAAAACATCATGTTTCGGTCGCCGTACGACACCTCCATCGGGAAGGCCTTCAATCTCCCGCGCGTTGAACATGCACTGCATATGGCCAACATCAAAAAAGAATTAAAAACGATTCATCCTGATATGCCCTGGTTGTTGGCGGTAATTGGTGATGAACCGACAGAAATTCCGGTGTTCCCACACCCGGTTACTTTGGAAGATAGCGTACGCGGCAAACAGGTAGTTGTGGATTTACGCGGACCTTACAAAAGATACTTGACTATCACTGATACTGGGATTAACGTCGACCCATATGGCGGCGCAGGAATCACTGTAAACAGAGCTATCCTACAGTATTATTGGTCGCCAGATAGTGCCGATGCTTTTTTTGCGCTATCTGATGTCCCACTGATTGCGTTTAGCCGATGGTTATCCGATCAAATCAGTCGAGCGCTTGGTTTGGACCCAGCTGCCCAACTGGCATTACCTGTGGTATTGGCTTACTACTTTACTTCTTTATATATGGAAAAACCGATTTCCGAAGATGAAGCTACGCGAATTGCCAATAAGATTTCGAGGGTTTTGCGTATCAACCTACAACAAGTTTTGGATTCCATTCCGAATCACATCCCTTCTAATCTGCGTGAACTAGTCGCAGTATTGGGTAGCGGCGATTACGGCCCGAAATTGGAACGCCTCAACGACGTAGGCCTTTTTTATTCAATGACAACAAATGGATTTTTTGGAGTGATGAATCCAAAAGAAGTGTTGGCGTGCGCGGTTGAATATCCTCCTACTTTCCTGGCTATTTTAGCAGGTGCGCTCAACGATACCAGCTTCAATAAAATTCCTCTGATTACATCCATCAAGCATTATGTTAAACAAGATGCCGTCAAAGGCTTTAATTTAGCCTTTAATCAATTCCTTGCTCGTGGAGATAACTAATGATTGACTACCTGTTGGACCACGCTAGACATCACGTCTGGTGCAATCCCAGTATTGACCGACAGGTAGTGTTGGAGATGAGTCGAATGACCCCCATTGGTGGGGTCAAAGACAAGATGAGTTTGATGTGGGATAAGATTGCGATGCCGGTGGCTTCTACTAGTTTCCACGTGTATCAGATTGGTAGCAATTTCCCACCTCAACTCAATCTCCCCACTACTATTAATACGTGGATCAATTTTGCTGACGTTTGCATGCAGCAAAACCAAATAGCGGATTTCTTCCTGTCCGATGGTCGCCAATATCCCCGTAGTTGTTGCTGGTTGGCGCGTACCGTGGACCGTAACTACATTGTTGCCGTACAGGTGCTGAAGAAAATAGATAGTCTTGATACCCAACCCATCAATCTTCGACTTTATTCAAACGCTTATTTTAATAGTACACGGTCCTCTGAAGCCATCAAGATTGAAGTGCAAGGTGGGGTGATGGCTACCACCAATGCTATTGCTGCACTGACAACCGCATTTAACATCGCCAGGTCCCGAGGATACGGATACACATATGCGTTCCACAACGGCGAATACGTGGCGTCGTTTAGTCCAGCAACTGTCTCGGTTGGGGATATCGTTGAATATGTCTTTGACGCATCGGTCTATCGCGTAGTGGATTTTGACGTGGGTTCACTCCCAACCTTTACTTCCACTTTAGATTCTCTGGCGAAATATATTCTCCACCCGACCAAAACCGATGACCTGAATGACATCCAATATCGGGATGATATTGATATCTTCTTGTATAAGACAACATCAACGGG
>JASLEG010000009.1 GCA_030151225.1 Burkholderia sp.
GAGCGGCAGGTTGGTGCCGTTGTAGTTCAGGTTCACGTTGTAGTCGATGCGTTTCGTGGCGTCGCTGCCGTCTGCGCCGTCAGACAGCACCGAGTAGCTGTTCGCATCGCGGCCAGTAATCGTCTTGTCGTCGCTCGCCGAGACGTCGAACCACGTGCTTTCCGAGTTGTAGCCGTCGTACAGGCACATGTCGAGGTTGCTGCGCCCGGAGAGCGTGGTTTTCGCGCCGGCGCCGGACAGGCGCAGGTTCAGGTCGACGCGCGGGGTGGCAGTCGGGAATTCGGGCAGGTAGACCTGGATGTTGTTCTTGTCGGTGACGTTGATCGTGATCTGCGCGGTAAAGGTGGACAGGTAATAGGCGACTTTCTTGACAAACTGCATTTGTTTCACTTTTAGCGTCGCTTTCCACTGGCCTCCGGAGGGAAACTTCTTCAGTTCCCCGCCGGGAATCCGAGCATTGATGCCGACGCCGTCGTAGTCGGCGTCATAGGCTGTCGATACGCCCATTGCCCACGTTCCGAACCAGGTTTTTTTGGGCGAGAAATACAGCGGTTTGGCCGCCATGACTCGCAGACTGGTCACAGCCCCAGTTCTCGCCTCGGTGAATCGCAGGTCGATCGGACTCTCTCCGGTTGCTCCGCCGTAAGTGACTTTCGTGGTACACCGGCCGAACTGATCATCGGTTGCGGACGTACATATCCAGGCGTTGTAGCCGTAGCGTATATCGTTGGTGCTGTCCGCACTTCCTATTTCCCGGTACCAGATCGTCAGATCCTGGCCGGGAGCGGAACGATCGATAAGGGCATCGATCGTAAACGCGCGATCCACGGGAGGAATCACGTCGGCGCGCGCGACGGTCGGCGCAATCAGCAACATCAGACATGCCAATACAAATACAACAAACGGTGATTTATGCATCGTGGATTCGATCAGGGATTCATGGATTGGCGAGAGCCGCGGGCGCGTGACGATCGCTTCATGGCAACGGGCCCCGCGGCTCCCTGCCCCGAACCCGCATCGACATCACGTAGTGCTGCTTCAGCAGCGCCTGCACCCGCGCCTGCTTGCGTAGTTCTGCCGGCAGCACGTCCGGCCCCGCCACCTCGCACCGCACCGTGCCCACGTTCATGATCACGTCCTGCTGCCGCTCCACATGCAGCGGGCAGCGCAGCAGCGACGGCCCGTCCACCACGAACAGTTCCTTCTCCCGGCGATCGAACTCGGCCACGAAGCCGCCGTCGTCGTCGAGCGGCGGCACCGAGCCATTCAGGATCACGCTGTGCGAAAGCGGCATGCCGTTCATCGTCACCGCCTGCCCCACGTAGGTGTAGATCACCTTCGCCTTCACGCTCCGCTGCAACAGGTGCCCCGGCGTCATGAACACGTTGCGCTTGCCGAGGCCCTCGGTCACGCTGGTCAGCCCGTCGCGCGCCTCGGTGCCGGCGTCCTCCACCTCGGTGGTGACCGGCGTGAAGGCCGTGACCGGCAGCAGCGCGCGCTGGCCGAAGCCCACCCGCACCGGCTGCGAGGCGGAGGTGCGCGCCTCGGCTGCCATGCCGCTCGCGCCGTCGCGCTTCTCCACCCGCACCGCGAAGCCGGCGATCGGATCCGTCTGCGACGACGAGGCGCCCAGCAGCAGCCCCTGCTTCGCCACCGCGAAGGTGGACGCATAGCTGGCCGTGACCGACGGGCTGTTCTGCTGATCGCGCGCATAGCTGTTCGCCACGGCCGTCTGCACGTCGCCGTAGCGGCCGTTCCAGCGGCCCTGCACCTGGCCCGTGAAGGTTTCGGTGTTGTAGCCCGACAGGCTCAGGTCGAGCTCGCGATAGGTATCGCCCTGCCACGTGTAGTTGCGGTCGAGCGTGTAGTTGGTGGTGGTGCGACGGTGCTCCGAGCGCACGTTCAGACCCGCCGACGAATACACCGAGGCGCCGCGCTCGGCCGACGCCGGCTTCGAGAACGTCAGCGTCACGCCCACGTAGCCGCCGTAATCGCGCTGGCCGCCGCCGCCGCGATTCGTGAACAGGCCGAGCTGCGTGTTGAAATTGATGTTGTGCCAGGTGTCCGAGCGCGACAGGCCGAGTTGCAGCGCGCGCGACACACGATCGCCGGGCGTCTGCACCGGCCGCGACAGCCAAGGCGCGCCGGTCATGTCCTGGGTACCGAACTGGCTGTGCCCGACACTCTTGTTGTAGGTGTAGCCCACCAGCGCCGACCAGCTGGCGATCGGCGCGGAAATCGTGGCGTTCAGCGTGTCGTAGCAGCCGATGTCGCGGTAATCGCTGCGCACGCCGTGGCACGCCGCGCCGCGCATCTGGTAGCGGTACACGCTGAACGAGATGCCGTCGGTGAACGACACCTGTTGCGTGTTGCCGCGCGAGCCGTCGCTGCCGCGGAAATACGAGGCTGCCATCGACAGCGTGCCGACCGAAAAGCCGTGGCTCCACTCCACCGAGGTTTCGTTGTACAGGCGCCCGCGCACCGAAGCGAGCCCGCTGGTCAGCGCCGCGCCGCCCGGCAGCGGCACGCGCACGCCGGTGGCGGCGGCCAGGCCCGACGGCTTGCCCGGATCGGGGTCGGCCAGGCGCCCGGCCTGCACGAACCATTGCCGCGAGCGATCGCCCACGCCGCCACCCGTCTTCGAAAACGGGGTGACCTGGGTGCGCACCTGCACGCCGTTTTCGAACACGCGCAGGCTCAGCGGGTAGCTGCCCGCCGGGAACCGCGAGGTGTCGAGCGGGTTCACCCCGGCCTTCAGGTAAAAGGTGCCGAGCAGTTCGTTGCCGCGATACGCGTCCACCCGCGCATCGCGCGGCAGCAGCAGCGTGACGGGCGTGCCCTGCTGCGCGGCGGCCGGATCGAGGTAGGCCAGCGTGGTGCCCACGCGCATGCCGTCGATCATGCCGGTGGGCAGCATCGTGAAGCCGAAGTTGCCGCCCAGCGCGCTCGCCAGATTGCGGTTGTCCATGCGGCCGACCTGCGCGTAATGCGCCGCGCCCAGGTCGTGCCGGTAATACAGATCCTGCAGATCGACGTGCGTGTCGGCGTTGTGGCCGTAGCCGGTGTGACTGAAATTCCAGTTGCCGCCGATGAAGCTCTGCGGCGTGATGCCCAGCGCGCCGGTGCCGGCGATGCTGAGGCTGCGATAGCCGCGCCCGCCCGACAGGTTGATGGTCTGGGCGTGGATCAGCGCGTTGTCGATCGAGGCGGACAGCGTGTGATACGGCTTCGGCTTCGCTTCGGGCGCCAGCCAGCCGCTGGCGAGGAACAGGTTCAGCGCGCCGTTGCTCTCGTCGTAGATGACGGCGGCGCTGGCGGTTTCCACGTAACCGCAGCCGTCCACGCCGGCCGTGCCCTGGCAAGCGAGATTGCCGTTGCGGGCCATCTCGCGTGACAGCGCATCGGCGATCTGCTCGCCGTGTTTCTCCAGGTCGGCCTGCCCGGCCAGCGCGTCGAGCAGTTCCTGCGGATGCTCGAAACGCACCGTTTCGGGCGTGACGAACACCGAGAACAGGCCCAGCGACTTGCCGAGCAGATCCACCTCGACGCGCTCCTCGTGCCCCGCCACGATGTCCTCGAAGCCGGCCGGCACGGTTTCGGCATGCACCGTCGACGGCAGCAGTTCGGCGGCGGTGAGCGCGCACAGGCAGGCCAGAGTCGTTTTGCGCAGCGGGAACGGAGCCATGGGATCGGAAACAGGATCAAGCGCGCAAGCAAACGCGGTGGATGAAAAGGAGCGCCGTCACGGGGACGGCGCTCGCCGGGTCCGCCGAGAGGCAACCCGGGGAGGAAGAAACGGCTTACTTGCCGCCGCCGCCCCCCGAAGCCGCTGCCTGCGTGAGGATCACGCTGACCACGCCCTGGTAGTTGCCGGCGGCCGTGACAGCCGCGGGCGTCTTCTGCTCGATCGACAGTTGCATCGGATTCGAGCCTTGCGACACGTCACTGCCCGTGAAGAGCGTCTTGGCGGCCAACGTGACCGGCGTGGTGGTCAGCGCCTGGCCGTTGAAGGTGACCGCCAGCGGAATGGCATCGCCGGAGTTGTTGGTCATGTTCGCGAGCGACGGCTCGTTGGCGAGGCTCACCTGGATGTCCTTACTGATGTCGTTCGTGAAGACCTTGGTCATCACCTTGGTGGCCTGCAGGCCCGAGCCCGGCAGGTACTGCATCTGCATCGTGGCCGGCAGTGCCGAGCCGTCCGCCGACAGCATTTCGAGCGTCGTGTCGACCGACGCGCTGACCGTGATGTCCTTCTGGACGGCGGACGCGTTCAGCGAGAACAGCGCGACCGCGGCGATCGGGAGCAGCTTGAAGTAATTCATGACGATTTCCTGTTAATGGTCGGAACCGGTGGACGGGTCGGTTGTGTCCGCCGGCACCTCGGGTTGTGCGCCAGCGGCGCGGGGCGCGACGGAGGCATCGCCCGGAATCACCGCCTGCTGCGGTTTCCGGTCGTCTCCGGCGCGAAATCGGACCCGCCACACGGCGGGCGCTGTGGCGGGCGGCGTGGGCTCGAGCCGGTAGGTCTGCCCCGGGTACACGCTGCGTTCGACCTTCCGCCAGATGCACGAGGCTTCCTCGGATTCCGAACTGCAGGCGCCGGCGCGAATCACGCCGAGCCGCACGTTGCCGGTGTTCGACAGCACGCCGTCGCGCGACACCGTGAGCGCGGGTGCGCCCTGCCTAGGCAGCACGTGCACGAGCGGTGCCCAGATCAGGTTGAAGCTCACGGCGCTCTTCACGCCCGAGGCGGGCTGAGCGGTATCGGCCGCCGCTTCCGGCGGCGCGGCCACCGGCTGCAGGTACACGCGATAGAGCTGTTCGTCCTTCGGCGCGCCGAGCGCGATCACGCGCACCAGCCGCGAGCCGCCGGCCGGCAACACGAATTTGGCGGGCGACACCACCACGGCGTCGTCGCCGATGCGCGCGGCCGGCGTTTCATGCTCGGTGGGCGTGGCGGGATCCACCACGCGCTGGATGCCGACCTGCACGTATTGGGTGCTTTCCGATTTGGAATACACGCGCAGCGACGCGGTGGAGCCCTGGCTCGTGCCGATCGTGACGTCCATCGGATACACGAGCATGTTGGCGGCGCAGATCGACGGCAGCAGCACGGCGCCCAGCGTGAAAAGGGATCGTTTCATGACGGTGGATTCGATAGGTATTGCGAGGGGGGCAGTCATTTCGGCGATTCGACATGGCTCGATAAAATTGCGGAGTTCGATTAGGAGCTATCCGAACCTGGATTTCCATGAATCCAGAAAACTCTCAAATCGAAATCAGATGCAGCGAAATGGTAGGCAGCTTTTCGATGCTTGAAAATTTGACGAATCAGAAACGTTACAAAATATTTTCAATATCCTTTTCTCGAAAAATCCGATTTTTAATCAATTTTTATTCGAATCGCGGAATATCTGACTTATCAGATATATCCCGAACAGGAAACCCATTAGCTTTGCCAGTTTTCGCAGCGATGGGAGTAACGATGAAGGCAACCCTGATCCACCGCGCCGTCTGTGCGGCGATTGCAGCCAGTTCGGCATGGGCCGGCATGGAGGTGGCGCGAGCCGACAGCGATGTCGACCGCCAGGTGATGGAAAGCACGGACGAAGCCGCGGCCGACGACAAGGCCGAAACGGCGGCCACGCGCGCGACGCCGTCGACGGACGACGACACGCCCAACTACTTCGTGGCGAAGGGCGCGGATGCCGGCGGTGATTCGGCCACGGCAACCGGCGCCAACTCGCTCGCCGCCGGGCCCTCGGCGAGCGCGACCGGTGACGATTCGGTCGCGATGGGGCATGGCGCAGCTGCCGCGTCGACGGGTGCAGTCGCCCTCGGTGCCGGGGCATCGGCAGCGGGCGGGGCCGCCAACGTGGCGATCGGCAAGGACGCCGTGAGCAATTCCGGCAATGCCAGCGTCGCCTTGGGCGAACAGGCCAAGGCGACGGGCGGCTATACCACGGCGATCGGCCCTGCTGCGGTCGCGAGCGCCAAGAACGGTATCGCGATCGGCCTGTCCGCCAACGCCTCCGCGAGTTCGACCACGGCAATCGGCTACAACGCCACGGCATCCGCCGCATCCGCCACGGCCCTCGGCTTGTCGGCAACAGCGAGCGGCGACTACGCGGCGGCGCTCGGGAAAAACGCGACGGCGGGCGGCACCTCGTCCGTCGCCGTCGGCGACACGGCGAAAGCCGCCGCCGAAAAAGCCGTTTCGGTCGGTGCCTCGAGCAATGCCGCATCCGGCTCCGACATCGCGATCGGCAGCAACGCGAAGGCGGATTCCACCGGCGTGAGTCGTTCCGCGCTGGCGCTGGGTTCGGCCGCCACGGCAAGTGGTGACGGCAGCGTGTCGTTCGGCACGAGCGCGAAGGGATCGGCGGCGAGCAGCACCGCGCTCGGATCGAGCGCAGCGGTGAACGCGGAACTCGGCACCGCCGTCGGCTCCGGTGCGAGCGTCGCCACGGACGCCACGAATTCGGTGGCACTGGGCGCGGGCAGCACCGCCGACAAGGCCAATACCGTGTCGGTGGGCGCGGCGGGCGCGGAGCGCAGGATCGTGAACGTGGCAGCGGGTGGTGGCGACACCGACGCGGCCACCGTCGGTCAGGTGCGTGACGTGGCCGCATCGCTCGGTGCGGGCGCGACGCTCGATGCGGACGGCAAGTTCTCGGCGCCCGCTTTCGACGTCAAGGGAAAGACCTTCAAGACGGTGGATGCGGCGATTCAGGCCGTGACGGCAGCGGCGGCGGACGGCACGTATTTCGCCGCGAAGGGCGCTGCCGCGGCGGACGATCCGGCAAAGGCCACGGGCGAGAACTCGGTCGCGATCGGTTCGTCGGCGGCGGCCGTCGGCAAGGAAACCATCGTGATCGGGCATGGCGCGAGTTCGGGCTACAACGGCAGTATCGCGATCGGTCAGCAGGCGGCGTCCAGTGCCACGGACTCGATCGCGATCGGGCATTCGGCCCAGATCACCGGCTACGGAGCCGGCAATATCTCGATCGGCGCCGGTGCGCTGGTCGAAGCCAATCTCGCCGCGATTGCACTGGGCAAGAACGCGCACGTGGTCAACCTGGAAGGCGTCGCGCTCGGCCCCGACTCGCTGGCGCAAGGCGCGTCGGCTCTGGCACTCGGCTCGGCCACCACGGCCAACGCGGAATATTCCACGGCCATCGGCGGCAGTGCCTTGGCGAGCGGCACCTCCGCCACGGCGCTCGGCAACAACGCAAAGGCCATCGCCGCCTCCGACGTGGCGATGGGCAAGAACGCGAAAGCCGATTCCACCGGTGAAACCGGTGCCGCGGTCGCGCTGGGCACCGGCGCCTCGGCCACCGGAAACAACACCATGGCGGTGGGCACGAGCGCCAATGCGGCGGCGAACAACGCCAGCGCATTCGGCGCGAACACGGTAATCAACGCGGAGCTGGGGTCCGCGATCGGTGCCGGCGCGAGCGTGGCCAAGGACGCCAGGAACGCCGTGGCACTCGGTGCAGGCAGCACTGCCACCCAGGCCAATACCGTGTCGGTGGGCGCGGCGGGCGCGGAACGCAGGATCGTGAACGTGGCAGCCGGCGGCGGCGACACCGACGCGGCCACCGTCGCCCAGCTCGACGCCGTCGCAGGCGCGCTCGGCGGCAATGCCGCCATCGGCGCGGACGGCGCATTCACGGGCCCCGCCTACGTGGTGCGTGGCAAGACCGTCAATACCGTGGCCGATGCCCTCGCGGCCGTCGCTGCCGGCACTGCCGACGGCACCTACTTCGTGGCCAGGGGCGCGTCCGCCGCCGACGATCCCGCCACCGCCACCGGCAAGAACGCCGTGGCGGCCGGCCCGGCGGCGCACGCCGATGCCGACGAGGCCGTGGCACTCGGCCACGGGGCGAGCGTGGCCGCGAGCGGCGCGATCGCGATCGGCTCCGGCGCCGGCGTGGCGAACGGTGAAGGCGCGATCGCGCTCGGCCGCAACGCGCAGATCACCGGCAACGGCGCCGGCAACGTCGCCATCGGCGACGGCGCGCAGGTCGAGGGCACGCTCGCCTCGGTCGCGCTGGGGCAAGCCGCGCACACCACCAAAATGGGCGGCCTGGCACTCGGCGCGACCTCGCTGGCCGACGGCACACTGGCCACTGCGGTGGGCTACGGCGCAACCGCCGGCGCCACCTATGCATCGGCCTTCGGCAACGGCGCGACGGCAAGCGGCAAGAACTCGCTGGCGCTCGGCAACGGCGCGAAGACGAGCGCGGACTCGGCCGCCGCCATCGGCGACGGCGCGGCAGCCGCCGCCGAGCACGCCATCGCGCTCGGCACGGCCGCCACCGTGAACGCCGGGAACGCCGTGGCGATCGGCTCGGGCGCATTGATCGGCAAGGACGCCACGAATGCCGTGGCGCTCGGTGCCGGCAGCGTGGCCGACAAGGCCGGCACCGTATCGGTGGGCGCGAAGGATGCCGAGCGCCGCATCGTCAACGTGGCGGCCGGCACCGGCGCGACCGACGCGGCGACGTTCGGCCAGCTTTCCAGCGTGACGCAATCGCTCGGCGGCGGCGCGGCCTTCGACGCGAACGGCAACTACACCAGGCCGTCCTATTCGGTGAACGGCAACACCTACGACAACGTGGGCGCGGCGCTGTCCGACATCTCGGACACGCTCTCCGACGCCGCGCTCGGCATGGTCCGCCAGGACGAGAAGACCGGCACGATCACGGTGGCGAAGGATGTCGACGGCAAGACGGTGGACTTCACCGGCACCGGTGGCGCGCGCGTGCTGTCCGGCGTGGCCGACGGCGCGGTGAGTGCCGCCAGCCACGACGCAGTGAACGGCTCGCAGCTTCATGCCATTGCACAGAGCGCCGCCAGCACGATCGGCGGCGGCACCAGCGTGGACGCGGACGGCAAGCTGACCGGCACCACGATCGCCGTGAAGGGCAAGCAGTACGACACGGTGGCAGGCGCGATCCAGGCGGCGGCCGCGGCCGGCGCGGACGGCGCCTACTTCGTGGCCAAGGGCTCGGTGAAGGCCGACGATCCGGCCACGGCCAGCGGCGTCAACGCCACGGCAGCCGGCCCCGCCGCGAACGCCGGCGGCGCCGAAACCGTGGCGCTCGGCCACGCGGCGGATGCCGCCACGGCCGGGGCGATCGCGATCGGCTCGGGCGCCGGCGTGTTCGGCAATGGCGCGATCGCGTTCGGCCAGAACGCAACGGTGGAAAAGGCGGCCACCAACGCGCTCGCGCTCGGCGCCAACAGCGTGGCCACCGAGGCGGATACCGTGTCGGTGGGCGCGACCGGTGCCACGCGCCGGATCACCAACGTGACGGGCGGCCGGGTGGCCGCCGGCAGCACGGACGCGGTGACGGGCGACCAGCTTCACGGCGTGGTGCAGTCGCTGGGTGGCGGCGCGGCCTTCGACGCGAAGGGCAACTACACCGCCCCCACCTACCAGGTGAACGGCAAGAACCACCGCACCGTGGGCGCGGCGCTGACCGACCTCGCCGACTCGGTGGCCGGCGGCTCGCTGGGCCTCGTGCAGCAGGACGCCACGACGCGCGCGATCACGGTGGCCGGCAGCACCGACGGCAGGAAGGTGGACTTCTCCGGCACCGACGGCGAACGCGTGCTGTCCGGGGTGGCCAACGGCACGGTGAACGCCGCCAGCCATGACGCGGTGAACGGCTCGCAGCTGTACGCCACGGCACGGAGCGCGGCCGACGCGATCGGTGGCGGCACGAAGGTCGATGCCGACGGCAAGCTCAGCGGCACCTCGATCCTCGTGAACGGCGACCGCTACAACACGGTGGAAAGCGCGATCCAGGCCGCCGCCAGCGCCGGCATGGACGATCCGCGCACACTGCGCTACGACGACGTGGCACACACCAGCGTGACGCTCGGCGGGCTCGGTGCCACGGTGCCGGTGCGGCTCGCCAACGTGGCGGACGGCGTGAACCGCCACGACGCGGTGAACTTCGGCCAGCTCGACGCGCTCTCCACGCGCGTGGGCCACATCGGTGATCGCGTGAAGAACATCGAGGAGCAGACCGGCCTCGGCGGCGAGAGCGGCGATCCGGGCAACGGCGGCGAGAACCCCGGCAATGGCGGCGGCGGTGAAAACCCCGGCGGCGGCGGTGAAAACCCCGGCAACGGCGGCACGGCCCCCGGTAACGGCAAGCCCGGCCGCTGGTTCCGCAAGGACGCGGCCGGCGACAAGGTGGTGAACGTCGGCCGTGGCGAGCAAGACGGCGACGCCGTCAATCTCGGCCAGCTCAACGAGGCGCTGCGCGCGCAGCTCGGCAATCTGCCCGAAGGCATGACCGCGCGCGACTACACGGATCAGCAGATCCGCGGCGTGCAAGGCCAGATCAACGACGTGGCGCACAACGCGTATTCGGGGATCGCGGCGGCCACCGCGCTGACCATGATCCCGGGCGTGGATCCGGGCAAGACGATCTCGTTCGGGATCGGCATGGGCAGCTATCGCGGCTATCAGGCGGTGGCGCTCGGTGGCGAGGCGCGCATTTCCGAGAACCTGAAGCTGAAGGCCGGCGTGGGCCTGTCCGGCGGCGGCAACACGGCGGGCGGCGGCATGGCGTATCAGTGGTAAATCCGTAATCGCACCGCGCCCTCACCGCCGGCCCCGCATCGGGCGCCGGCGGTTTTTCATTGCATCACCGCTCCTGCCCGTCCTTGCCCGACAGCTTGGCGAACAGCTCGGCATCGTTGCGCACCCCGAGCTTCCGATACGCCGACTGCTTCTGCGAGCTGATCGTCTTGTAGCTGCGATTCACGCGAATCGAGATCTGCGTCAGCGACATGCCCCCGAGGAAATGCTCCAGCACGGTGCGTTCGCGGTTCGTCAGGTCCGGATGGCCGATGGCGGTCTCGATGCTGTCCACGCGCGGCCGCAGCAGGCCCGTGCCGCCGTCGCGCGACGTGCGCCCACCCGCGATGCGCGCGCTGAAGTAGGTGTTGCCGGCCGCCACCCGACGCACGGCCTGCACGTGATCGTCGAGCGACTGGGTGCGGCCGATGAAGCCGTTCACGCCGAGCTCGAACAGCCGCGAGATGGCGTCGGAGCGCTCGCATTCGGAACAGATCAGGATCCGGATCGACGGATGATTGGCCACCAGGAACTGCACGAGCCCGAAGCCGGTGCCGTGGTCGAGCACGTGGTTCATCGTCACCAGGTCGCACTGCATGCCGGTGTTGAGCGCATCGACCAGCGCCTCGGCGCGCCGGTAGGTGCCGGCCACCTGCCAGCCGGATTCCTGTTCGAGCCGCATGCGCAGGCCGTAGCACACCAGCTCGTGCGGATCGAGCAGCGCGATGCGCAGCGGCGCGTCGGGCCGGCCGTCGGTCGGAAACACCTCGCTCATACCGTTCCCCTCAGCCAGCCCATCAGTTCGCCCGCGCTGCTCAGCTCGCGAAACACGGCCTCGTAGCCGTCGAAGCGCGTGGTCACCTCGCTCACGCGATTGCCGTAATGGTCGTTCTCGGCCTGCAGCACGTCGAGCAGCGTGCGCTTGCCGAGGTGATACCACTGGTCGAAGAAATCCTTGCGCACGCGGTCGGTCTCGCCCACCAGGTTGCCGTACAGATCGGCGCGCCTGAGCAGCGTGCGCGCGTCCTCGTCGGCCGCGCGGATCGAGTATTCGAGATCGAGCCGCGCCTGGCGGATCTTCTGCTCGCTCGCGCGTGCGCGCTCGTACGCGGCCAGTTGCGCGGCCTTCGCCGCCCCGCCCTGGAACGCGTTCCAGCTCAGCGTGAGCATGGTCTGGAACGGCTGGTGGCGATCGATCTCGTCGCGACCGGTGGTCTTGCTGACCACCCAGTTCAGTGCCGGCTTCGACGCGGCGCGCACCGCGTCGGCCTGCAGCAGCGCGGCCTGGGCCTCGGCGCGCGCCTGCCGAATCTGCGGATGCGCGTCCATGCTCGACAGCAGGCGCTGCAGCCGTGCCGGCGCGATATTCCAGGCCGACGCGTTCGGCAGCGCGAGCGGCTGATCGCCCACCAGCTTGCGCAGGCTCAGCTCGGTGTCGCGCGCCTTGGCGGCCACGCCGTCGCGCGCGGCCTGCGCCTGCAGCAGCCGCGCCCGTGCCTGGGTCAGCTCGCTCTCGCGGCCATGATCGACGGCCACGATCTGGCTCAGCATGGTGACCAGTTGCTGCATGCGGTCCACGAACTGCTGGCTGATGCCGATCAGCAGGCGCTGCTTGGCCAGCTCGGCCAGCGTGGTGGTGACGGTGTAGGCGGAATTCTCGCGCTGCGCGTCGTAATACTCCTTGCCGGCATCGGCCGTCTGCTCGCGGCTGCCGATCGTGCTCGACAGATAGCCCCAGTCGAACACCGGCGTGGTGACGTTGGCGGTCACGGCCATGCCGCGATTGAGCCGATTGCCCGACGCGCCGCCGAATTCCAGCGCCTTCGAATTCGACGACAGCTGCAGCTGCGGCCAGCGGCGCCCCTTGGCCTCGTCCACGTCGGCGAGCTGGGCCTTGTAGGTGGCATAGGCGAGCTGCACGTCGGGGCTGCGCGCGAACGCGGCCTCCACGGCGGCCAGGAAGATCGGGCGCAGGTCGCCCTTCGGCGACAACTCGCCGTCGCCAGTGGGATTCGGCGCCGCGCGCATCCAGCGACCGGCGATCTCGGCCGGCGAGCCTGCGATCGTGGCGGCGAGCCGTTGCGCGGACGGATAGAGCGCGGCACTCGGATCGGGCTCGCCACCGACGTCACCGACGTCACCGGCACGGTCGTCACCTGCCCCCGGCTCGCCGAGATGCAAGCGCGTCTCGCGCCGTGTCGCGAATCCGGGGCGAAACCGCTCGGCCTCGAGCATCGACCCGAGCGTGACGTGGCCCGGGCTGGCCGAGGCGAGCGACGCGGTGGTGAACCGGCCGGCTTGGCGCGCCGGCAGCGCCGGGCGTTCGAGCAGGGTCCGGGCACGCATGCGCTGCGCGGCTTGCCGCGTGGCCGCGTCCCAGTCGCGGCGCGGCGACGGTGCCGCCGTCGTGGCCAGATCGGGGGCCGGCGCG
>JASLEG010000053.1 GCA_030151225.1 Burkholderia sp.
TGATGATCGCCGTGCCGGTGGCAGCGGTGTGGATCGCCGCGGCCGCCATGCTGGCGGCGACGCCGGCCGGCGAGCGGCTCGCGCTGGTGCTCGGCGCCACCTGGAAGGTCTGCCCGTTCGCGATCGCGATGCTGTCCGCGCCCGGCTTCGCCGCCACGCTGATGGCGCTGCGCGGCCTCGCGCCCACCCGGCTCGCGCTGGCCGGCGCGGTGGGCGGCCTGTTCGCGGGCGCGCTCGCCACGCTCGTCTACTGCCTGCACTGCCCCGAGATGGGCGTGCCGTTCTGGGGCGTCTGGTACCTGCTCGGCATGGCCGCGCCGGCCGCGCTCGGCGCGCTGATCGGCCCGCGCGTGCTGCGCTGGTGAAGGCGCGCGGGCGGACAGCGGCCCCGCACCGCGTCAGGATTCCATCACGCGGGATGCCGTGAGCGCGTCCGGCGAGCGGGTCGACGGCCATCACGCCGCTCATCAACCACGGGCTCACGCGCAGGTCGCCGCTCACGGTACGCAACCAGCCGATCAGGATCGGGCTCAGTAACCCGCCCGCCGCGTTCTCGCCCTTCAGGCAGGCCGGCGGAATCGCCCAGAACACCGTGTAGGCCATCCACATCGAGGCCGTCGCCACGGAAATCGCCAGGAACCAGACGCCGAGCCCCGAGGCCGCCGAAACGGCGAACGCCAGCGCCAGCGCAGGCAGCAGGTCTTGCGGATTGACGGCCAGCTCCGCGTCGTCGCGATCCGGCATGCGCGCACCGCGGCTCGCCGGCCGCGATCGTGTCGAGCAGCGCGAGCACGCAGCGTTCGGCGTCGCGCGTCTGGCGCGAGGCGATCCCGGGGCGTGGCAGCGCGTGCGTGTAGAAATGCGCGCCCTCCACCGGGAAGCCGATCGCCCACACGTGCTCGCGGCTCTCGGCGTCGGCCCCGATCGGATGCAGCCCCGCGTCGATCGCGATGCCGCCCGGGTGATAGCCGCTGTTCTCGTACGGCTGCACGATGCCGCGCGCGAGCAGCGCGGCCGACAGCGGCGCGGCGTCGGTCAGCGGGCTGTAGCTGTGCAGGCGCGCCGATACCAGCACGTCGGCGAACCAGCGCTCGGTACGCCCGCCGTAGCGTGCCTCGATTCGGAAGCGCGCCCGCGCGTCGTCGCCGGTCACCTCGCTGCCCGGGCCGCCGGCCACGTCGATCAGGCCGGCTTCGTGGAGGGCGACGAATTCGCGATTGCGACGCAGCGGCCACAGGATCTCGCCGATGGCCCGCAGCTCGTCCGCGGTCGGCTCGAAGCCGTCGGGATCGATCGCGGCGCCTTGCGCCGCGCCACGATAGGCAAAGGCCATTTCCCGGGTCACCAGCGGCAGCACCTGCTCGCGAAAATCGATGCGCGCGGCGTCGTGCAGCTTCATCACCACCGCGGGCGTGAAGAAACGCGCCTCGTGTCGCCCGGTCAGCCCCTTCTGATCGATGCCGCGCGCCGCGAACGGCAGGCACTGGCGCGACACCAGCAGCATCCGCGGCTCGAGCCCCGACCTTTTCGTGCGCGGTCAGCCCGAATTTCCCTGCCCTCAGACCCGCGCGCCGACGCCGACCGGAACCGAGGTCCACTTGCGGCCATAGATCGTCATCGTCACGAAGCTCAGGATGAAGCTGAGCCCGCCTACCATCAGGAGTCCCAACTCTCCGAGAACCGGCAGGAGATTGGTCAGGAAACCGGTCACCACCCAGCCGATCGCCATCACCGAACCCGCGACACCGAGTGCCCAGCCCTGGCGTTCTGCGGCAACCGCATCGGAGTAGGCGGTGTACATCGTCGTGTAGGCCACCATGTCGAAGCAGCCCACCACCATGCCGAGCACCCAGAGCGTGTTTTCGTGCGGCAGCAGTGCGGACAGCACCTGCCCGATGCCGGCGATCAGCAGGCCCATCTTCGCGATGTCCACCACGCTCCAGACCTTCAGCATCAGGCGCACGATCACCATCAGCCCGAACACGAAGCAGATGCCGATCAGGCCGCTGAACAGGCCCAACTGCGAGCTGGTGTAGCTGAAGCGAGTCTGCAGCACCAGCATGATGGTCTGCAGATACAGGCCGTAGCCCACCTGCATCAGGAAGAACGCGATCGACAGGAAGGCGAGGCGCTGATGGCGGCCCGCTTCGTAGATGATGCGCAGCGGCAGCAGGACGTCCACGTGGGTCTTGCCCCTGGGCGCCTGGACATCGCGGTAGTAGCGGAAGGTCCAGAGCCCGCAGAACACCGACATGGCGGCCACCAGCAGGAACGGCGTGCCGTAGTTGAACATCGGCAGGATCGTGCGATCCGACGTGATGCCGCCGAGCACCGGGCCGACGATCACGCCGGCGCTGAAGGCCATCGACATGATGCTCATGTTGAAGGCCTTGGTTTCGGGCGTGCTGACGTCGGTGATCGCCGCCTGCGCGATCCCCTGGCAGCCCGCCATCAGGCCGCTCAGGCCACGCCCGAGCAGCAGCAGCGCGATGCTCGGCAGCAACGCACCGAGCGCCATCAGCAGATAGCTCAGCGCCAGCCCGAAGATGCACAGCAGCATGATCTTGCGGCGCCCGTAACCGTCGGACAGCTCGCCCATCAGCGACGAGCCGAAGAACATGAAGAACGGGTACACGCCGTAGCCGAGCCCGAGGTAGAAGTTGCGCAGCTGCGGGCTGGTGCCGGCGCCGATGATGCCCGAGTGCGGATCGGAGAAGATCGCCGCCATGATCGGATAGACGAGGCCGAAGCCCATGGCGTCGATCGCGATCGCGAGCAGACATGGGCCCAGCAGCTTGAGATTCAATTTGGACATGGAATGGCCTCGATCGGAGTGAAGTTGCCATTCAAGGTAGTCGAGCACGACATCTCGGAGTAGGCCCGCTCAGTCGATTTCAGCTATCAGAGATTCTGATCAGTGCGCCGGCAGGCGCGCGAAAACCCGCCAGCAGCAAGGCATCTGGCGCGCAGCGAAACGCCGCCGGAACGCTTCGTTCGCGGCGGATCGGGGGCAGGACAGAGGTAAATTTCCGGCGAGCGACGGCCGGATGCCGTGCCGACGGCAGCAGACGTGATGCGGTGCGGTGCCCACCGGGCACCGCAC
>JASLEG010000087.1 GCA_030151225.1 Burkholderia sp.
CTATTCTTCTTCGGGCGGCTCGCTCCCTCGGACCGACGAGCGGGCGAAAGCCGATTTCATTCGCCAGCACGTGGGGCACGGCTGGACGGAAAGCGACGCGACAGCGCGTTACGAGTTGTGGGTCGCGCGAACCATCGACACTAACCCCGATCTCGACGACCACTCGCACCTCGAGCTCGCCGACAGAGCCATCACCAGCGCCCGCAACTCATCACGAGCGCAGGACTAGGGAAATTACTTCAACTGATAAAGCTCACACCTCACGAAATTCTGATGTATCTCGGCATCAACGTTCCGCAAGACGGCCTTGATATCCTCCCGCACGATCTGTATCTGCATGCAACGTTGCTCCGTCTTCTGGGGCGGCAGATGCGCGTCGACGCTATTCCTGGGACTGAGTTGGCTGAATTCCTTGTCGGCCTGCATGGCGTCCAATTTGGACCAGGCGCTGTTGTTCCAGAACCTACCGCTGAGAGTACAGAAAAGCTACGCGCGACCCTGCGTGTGACACAGAGATCGTTCGGTATTGCCGTCGAGTAACGGAACGGAAAACGCTGGCCTGGCCGGCACCGGGGAAAATTCGCCGGCGTGACCGGCATTGGAAAGCAAGGTAATGGTCAGCGCCCGTTCGGCCGAAGTGACGGCAAGGAACCCGCAAAGGCGGCTGGTGCATAGGCCCCTTGAGGAAATCGAGGAAGCCATGCGTCATTACGGATGGCTTAGCTGACACTGGAAAACATTTGGAGAAGAAGCATGGTATCTGTCGAATACGAAGTCGCGTGTCAAACCATCGGCCAGCTCATTGCGCATCAAGTGGCGTTGATCGCGTCCGAGGAAATGAAATCCGAGCCCGACCATGAACGCCTGCAAACGGCCCTCGCGGCTCGGATGCAGCTCGTGGCGACCCGTGAAGCCCTTGAGCCCTCCGATGACCAAGCAATTTCTAGCGCGATCTTGCATTACGGTCCGATCGCAAAGCGCCTCATTGGCTGACGCGCGGACAATAAATGCGTTGACAACCTGTGGAGCGTCGACGACGAAATCGCGGCGGACATGACGACGCTTTTTTTCAGCTCATCGCGCGCGCTGCGAGTTATCCGGACACGCTCGGCTATGGGGAACAGTTCGAGGCGAGCGTCCGGGAATGGCGGCCAGAGCTTGTTGCAGCCGAGAAGCGGGCGTAGCGACATCAGTGTGGTGCGCCAGGTCGTGGAATCTATAAAATGATTGGTTCGCGAATGCGACACCGAGCCGGCCGGCAGCCGGACCACACTGAGAGGCCACATGAGCAATCCCGTCGTTTTGATCTCCTTCCACCTTTCGGGCAGCGCCGAGACCGTGGAGGTCTTGCACCCCGCCGGTTTGCAGCTGCCTGCCGCTGGCGAACAAGTCAGCCTCCAGTTTGCTGGTGCCAGTCTGAAACCCTACAACGTGTTCGGAGTGCGGTTGTTCCAATATGGGACGACAAACGGTGGTAGTCCTGAACTCAAACGCATCACCATTCGCGTGAACAGCACCCTCTAAACCACGGTCGGCCGCACAACGAGACGCCACCGGTTGAGCGGCCGTCTGACCCTAAAGCTGCGTTAATTGTGTTTATGTAAAATACGTTGCGCATGCAACCAACGGTGCGTGCCTCAGCTCGTCGACACGCGGACGTTCCCATCGCGCCACGTTCACGAGCAGCACGTCGCTGCCCAGCGGCGTATCGAGCGTGACGTAACGGTTCATCTGCGTGAGCGTGGCGGAGTTGCCCGCGACCTGGTTGATCGAGTCGGCGATCGCGGCGGGTGGGCGCTGCAGCGGGGAGAAGTCGGTCTGCGCGAGCTGGTTGGCACGCTGCAGCGTGTCGATCTTGCCGGTCAACAGGCGAGCGGGCCGACCTGGCTGCCGATGCCGGAAGGAAGCGAGCTCGCCAAGCCGCCGAGTCCGGTGCGCGAGCCCAGCGTACCGGCGAAGCTGGCCGAGCCGCCGCCGAGTGGCGACAAACTCATTTTTCTTTTCCTCATCTCAGTTTTTGGCCGGCGGACTCTTGTCGGTCGCGGCTGTCGGATTCTAGCTGATCGGCCTTTTGCGGCGCGTGACATGGGTGCGTTTCCCTGCGCTGCGCTTCGGGCCGGGCTTTCGCGCTACGCGTCGAGCCTCGCGATGCGAGTCTCGCCCCCTTCGGGCTTCAATCCCTAACGCAAAACCCTATACCCCCTATACAGCCGGGGCTGCGCCCCGATTGGGCGCTCGCCGCGCGGCGTGCGCGCTTCGCCCCACCTCTCGCCCTCCGCCAATCCCCGTGTGTCCGTCGCCCAAATCGCGACCGTAGCACTCCAGCACGCCAGGAAAAGGGTCCGCTTCGCCGGCCGCTATGCGGCCGCCCTTGTCCTGTCGCGCTTCCGTGCTCCGTGTGTCGCAGGGCGACGAACTCACGGGGACCGGCGGCAGCAGGAACGCCGCGGTCGGGACGAAACGGCACAACCCCTACGCGGGGCGCCAAATCTTCGGTCCCGGTCAGCTCGAAACCCACCTCTTTTCACTACGGAGATTGCCATGCTTGCTTCGCGATTCAGCCGCCACCATCACCTCGTCCGTTCGGACGCTCCCCTCTCCGATGATCAGATTCGCCGCGCTGCGCCGTCGATCTTCGCCGAGGAAAAGCACACGTCCCGCTCCGATCGCTACACCTATATCCCGACGATCGAAATCCTGTCGAAGCTCCGGCAGGAAGGATTCGAGCCGTTCATGGCCGCCCAGACGCGCGTTCGCGATGCCGGCAAGCACGAACACGCAAAGCACATGCTTCGCCTACGACACGCCTCGCAACATGCGAAATCCGACACCCCGGAGATCATCCTCCTGAACTCGCACGACGGCTCGAGCAGCTATCAGATGCTCGGTGGGTTCTTCCGTTTCGTCTGTGCCAACGGCCTCGTCATCGGCGACAAGACGAGCGAGGTCCGCGTGCGTCATCAGGGCAACGTGGTGGACGACATTGTCGCCGGCGCGTACGACGTGCTCGACGGCTTCGACCTGATCCGCGAGGTCAAGGATGGCATGAGCAACATCCAGCTCGATCGCGAGGAACAGCACGCACTCGCTGACGCCGCGCTGGCTTACCGCTACGACACCAAGGTCGCGCCTGCACCGATCACCGCGGACCAAGTGCTTCGGCCGCGCCGAGCCGCTGACACAGGGAACGACTTGTGGACCACGTTCAATCGGGTGCAGGAATCGCTTATTCGAGGCGGTATCACCGGGCGCAATGCGTCCGGGCGCCGCACGCGCACGCGTGAGGTGACCGGCATCGACCAAGACGTGAAGCTGAATCGCGCGCTCTTTGTCCTTGCTGATGCCCTCCGCGCCCGCAAGAGCTAACCGTGTGCGCCGGCGAACGCCGCCGGCGCCGCCACCCCATCCGTCGCACCCGCACACTGCTCAGGAGACTGGCCATGTTGAATCGCACTTCCCACGTTAGCGCCGCCCGCATCGAGAAGGAATCCACGTCGAGCGCCGTTCAAACCAACCTCGCCCTCGTCACCGTCATGACGCTGATCGACACCGCCCAGCTGGTGCAGAAGATCCTGCGCGAGGCGTTTCCCGCCTCGGTGTTCGCCGTCGCGGCCCACACGAGCGGCGGATCGACCCTGCTCGATGTCAGTTGGACCGATGGCCCGCGCGAGGACCAGGTCGCGCGCTTCGTCCATCCGCTGCAGGCGAGGCGCACCGCCACGAACGGGCGCGTGGCGCTCGTCGAGCACTTCACGTTGACGCCCAAGGGGAGCCAGACGGTGCAGCTGGCGGCGGACCGGATCTCTATCTCCCGGCAACACAGCGACGCGGCGGTCCAGGCTGCGCTGGACACGTTCGAGGAGCGGTACCGCGAGCGCCTCGCGCCGGATCACCGAACGCTCCTGACGGTTGCTGCTTACCGAGCGGGCGAGCTGAGCGGGATCGAGCTCGAGGGGATCCACCGCATGGGCGCGACCCGGATCGGTGCATGCATTCAATGCGACGTCGACACGCTGCTGGCCGACTCGACTGACGTCGTCGGCTTTCCGCGATCGCCAACGGCAGCCGGCCTGTTCGTGCGGCGCGATGTCCACTGATGCGGCATGGGGCAGCTGCAGGATGCACTGCCCCGCGTCCATACCGCACGGAGCGGCACTATGCACCAGCGTTATTTGAATCTGCCCAACTTTCGTACCGCTCGAGATTATCGCTACCAGGAACACGTTCGACGCGGCGCAGAGGTCGCCGCAGCGCATGGCCTGGCGTCGGACTACGTCGAAAGCGCATGGCAACGAAGGACTGATGACTGGTACGGCATCCATCTTGTCGCCTACATTCCGCGCGACGCGAATGCGGGGCTGTTTGGGATCTCGCGCAGATACGATGGAGTCTATGCGAGCGTCACATGCTCCACGCCGGAACAGGCGAGCGCCGCGCTGGTGGCCACCACTCGAGATGCGTTCGAGATGGCCGGAGACCAACTGGTGGTCCAGCCAGCCGACATCGCCGCAGGTTACGGCGCGGATCCAGATGCAGACGCGCTATTGCTCGACATCGACGCCGCCGAGACCACCCCGAGACGTCCGCGCCCGGGTGAGCAACTCTCGCTAATCTAAGCCAGACATCCTTTAGCGAGGCCGCCGCCCCCCCTCCCCTCGCCGTCGTCGCCGGCGGCCAGCAGTCGCAGCTGCCGCCGCGGATCTCACGCCACCCGCCCCTCATGTTCCAGTGCCGATCGCGATCGCGCCAAGGCACCGCGCAGTGTCGCCTATGGCGACGACCGCGCGCCGGCCCGGCGCTCATGACTGAACGAAACACCGATCCCGACCCGCGCCCAACGCGGCCGCCCCGCATGTGCGGCGATCGCCGCAGATCTCACTACATGGTGCCGACTTTCGCGCGCCCGTTTCTGTCGGACCGCCCGCGGCCACGTGCGAGCAAAGCATCGCACGGCCCGGCGAGCTTCAAGCGCTTTCGCGGCATATCCTCGCGCGCTGCGCGCGCTCCGGTATTCCACGTCGCTTGCCCGCCATCTCCGTTCGCGCGCCGCTGGCCCCAGGTAGCAGGGTGCGCAAACGGCAGCGCTCTGGCTACCGCCCCCTAACTTCTGGAGCCAGATGTGAGCCTGCTATTTCGCGGCGACTGCCTTGTCGCCCTGCCCCAACTCGCCCGCGAATCCGTCGACTGCGTGATCACGGATCCGCCCTACCTCGTGAATTTTCGCGATCGCTCCGGTCGCTCGATCGCGAACGATGTCACTGACGAATGGCTTGACCCCGCCTTCGCGGAAATCTATCGCGTGCTCAAGCGCGACACCGTGTGCGTCAGCTTCTACGGCTGGAACAAAGTCGATCGGTTCTTCCAGGCGTGGAAAGCGGCCGGCTTTCGTGTGTGCGGCCACATCGTGTTCACGAAGACCTACGCGTCGAAAGCCGGCCTCGTGAAGTACCAGCACGAATCGGCCTACGTGCTCGCCAAGGGCCGCCCCGCTGCGCCGTCCGACCCGATCGGCGACGTTCAGCGGTTCGAATACAGCGGCAACCGTCATCACCCCACAGAGAAGCCGGTTTCGGCCCTGCGAACCCTCGTCAGCTCCTTTTCCAAGCCCGGCGACACGATTCTGGATCCATTCGCCGGGTCCGGCTCGACGTGCGTGGCCGCACGCGAGCTCGGCCGCCGTTACATCGGGATCGAGCTTGACGAGACCTATTTCGCTGCGGCGAAGTCGCGCCTGTCGGCGCCGATCAACACCGCGCCGCTGGCACTGGCCGCCTGACATCCGCTCAAGGGAACCAGATCATGAATCTCACTATCTCGGCCTATGCCGGCCTCGAGCAACTGGACGACCCGCGCGTCGACGCGACCGGTGCACCGCTGGATGTCTTCTGCGTGCGCCTCGATGCCGCGCCGCGCTTCCCCCATTACGCGGCGGATCTGGACATGCAACGCGTCTATCGGTATCGGAATGCGTTCGAGTTCAGTGCGGGAACGTATGTGATGCACGACATCTTCCGCGAGCAGCTCGCCGAGCTCGCCAACTACCCCGCAATCCCCCTCGCCGGCGCGCGTATTTGCCACACGAACGGCGCGATCGCCGAGCCCGCGGGCCCGTTCAAGGAACTGATCGATTTCTCGATCACGGCGGGCACGATCGGGCCGCGGCTCTGCGCAAAACTCGTCGACGATTTCGGCCGATTCATGGGACGCGTGGATGCGGAGCGCGATCACCTGTTCGCGGAGCTCTACCGCAACTGGTATTTCGCGCTCTGTCTCGCCGAGAACGACGGCGCCGTGCAGCTTTCCTGATCACACAATACCGGCCGCCGCTGGCGGCCGGTTAACCTCACCGAGAAACACATGAACCGTTTCTACATCAAGCATTTACTCTGCGCGATCGTGGACGCGCATTTCAGCAGCCGCCTGGCCGCAACTTCGGATGACGTGGCGGTAACGATGACGATCGGCGAATTGCTGCATGCGCTGCGCGAGGCTTTCGAACTTGGCCAAGACGTGCGGAAGGGCAAATGATGGACACGGCCCAGCTCGACGCGCTCGTGGCTGAAATCGCCCTTGAGCACTTCGGTATCCCGACGCTCGAAACACGGAAGTCCGACAGCCTCGATTTCTACAATGTCTCGGTTTGGTCGGTACGCGATGCACTGGCCGCGGCGTTCCACGCCGGCCAGCGCGCCGGCGGCAAGCCGCCGCGCTAACGTCCGATCCGGCCGGGGCGCTCCGATGTTCGTCCGTTGCGTGGCCGACGCCAGCCCCCGGTCGGTCAATCAGCCGGCCCGCTTCGGCGGCCCGGTGAGTACGTAAGGATCCAGCCGTGCCGCCCGGCCGTACCCTGCGCGCCAGGCGTTGCCCGGCACGCAAGGCACTCCAGGCGGCCCGGTGTCCACTGAAACTCGCTCCTGGGGCCTGGCCGCTCGCGCGGCCCGCCCCGGCGCTTGCCGTCCCCTCCAGCCGCGCGGTATCCCGCGCGGATAGGGCTTCGGGCCGTTCACGGCCCGAGCCGTCGAGCGCCGGTATCGGAAACACGTCACTGCGTTCCATTTCCTCCCGCGTGCGGTGGTGCTGCCGTCCGGGCGCCTCATCCCCGACGCATAGCGCGGCGTGCGGCTGCCGCAAGGGTTCGCTTCGCCGCGGTCGGCGCCCGGTCGTCGTGCCCCTTCGGGTCGCGACGCTGCGGCCTTGCCCACGCCCCTGCGTCGCCTTACCGCTCGCGCTCTTTATGCGTCGAGGCGCCCCGAGCGGCAGCAATGAACCACCACCAAGGAGGATGTATGAACGCAATGACCACCGATATCCCGGCACTCTCCCACGTCTCGGGCGTTCCCCCCGAGCCCCCCGAGGCCCACCAAGCGGCAGGCGAACTACGTCAAATTCCCCTCAAACGGCTGGTTGCTTCGCCCTTCAACATGCGGCGCGGCAAGCGCACCGGTACGCGCGCGCTCGCCAACAACATCGCCGCCGTCGGCATGCTGCAAAACCTCGTCGTCCACCCGATGAAGGTCGGCGCGAAGAAAGCCCCGACCTATGGCGTGGCCGCTGGCGAGACACGCCGGCTGGCGCTGGTGGAACTGGTCGAGCGCGGCCTGTGCAGTCTCGATGACGAGGTGCCCTGTCTGGTCGTCTCGACCGAGCAGGCCGTGTTGATCAGTCTCAGCGAGAACGAGGTACGAATGCCGCCCCACCCGGCCGACCAATGCGACGCGTACCGCGCGCTGGTCGATGCGGGCCGCACGCTGGCCGAGATCGCCGAAATCTATACGGTCAGCGTGCAGACCGTCCAACGCCGCCTGAAGCTCGCTCGCGTCTCGCCCAAGCTGATCGAACTGTTCCGCGAGGACAAAATCGGCGCAGACGTCATGATGGCGCTTGCCCTGTCCGACAGCCATGCCGAGCAGGAGAGCGCATGGTTCGACGCGCTCCCCTACGACCGCAATGCCGACGCCATCCGGCGCAAGCTGGTCGCAGGCGAACGCGCGTTTCTGAACAACCGCGTCGCTCTGTTCGTCGGAACGGACGCCTTCGAAGCGGCGGGCGGCACCGTGCGCCGTGACCTGTTTTCGGAGCAAGGTGCAGCATGGTATTCCGATCAAGCGTTGATGGAGCGTGTCGCGCTCGAACAGCTTGGCGTGGTCGCCGCTGAAGTGTTGCACGAGGGTTGGGATTGGGCCGAACCCGTTATGACCATCGACTACAACGTGCGATGCGCGTTCGCGAAGATGAGTCCGGCACAGGTAGCGCCGACCCCGGAGCAACAGCAGGAAATGGGTGCGATCGACGCGCGCGTCGCCGCGATCAGGGACGAACAGGACTCGGACGATACCGACTACGAGACTTACGAGCGGCTGGACGAAGAAGCCGACGCATTGGCCGAGCGCCGCGAGGCCATCAAGCAATCGCTCTACGTCTATACCCCGGTCCAGATTGCGGGCGGTGGCGTACTTGTCACCATCGGTCAGGACGGCGCGATCGAAGTCCTGCGCGGCTGGATCAAGAAGGCCGACACGCACGCAGCCGTTTCCGATTCCGAGGATGACGACGACGGTGTGCCGCTTGCCCCGGCGAGCGGCGCATCGGCGCCGACCGCACCGGCGGAAAAGTCGCCTCACTCGGCCACGCTCACGAATCGCCTCAACGCTCGCCGTACCGCCGCCGTCAGCATGGCGCTGGCGCGTCAGCCTCACGTCGCGCTCGCCGCTCTGATCCACCGCTTTCTGTTGAACGACTACGCGAAGGGAACGGAAGCGAGCGCGCTGGAGATCCAGTGGCACGACAAGTCGGGCAGCGTCGAAAGCGCCGCCCCGGAACTCGCCGACGACTTCGCCTATCGGCTTCACAACGAACAACGGGGCGCATGGGCCGGGGTCATTCCCGCCAGCAGCCCTGAATTGCTCGACTGGTGCGTCGCGCAGACCGATGAACGCTTGCTCACGATCCTTGCTCAGTATGTCGCCGCCAGCGTCAACAGCATTTCCGACAAGGAAGATCCGCACGCGATCAACGGCCTCATTCCCGCCCTTGGCTTGAACATGGCCGAGCAGTGGGCCCCCACGGTTGCCAGCTACTTCAAGCACGTCTCGAAAGGCCACATCGCGCAAGTCGTAAGCGAAGCCGTCTCGCCTGCCGAGGGAATGCGCCTCACGAAGCTCAAGAAGGCCGATGCAGCCACCGAGGCAGAGCGCCTGATGGCGGGCCGGGGCTGGCTTCCGCCCCACCTCGCGCGCGCCGAGGTCCGGGATGCTGAACTCTGGCAGTTGCGTCGTCACCGCGACGACGAGCAAGACGACGCCGACGATGAAGGCTCGCAGGAGGACGACGACCCGCACCAGATCGACGCGGCCGACCTCGAGCACCCCGAGCACCCCGAGCAGGCCGACGCGGTAGCAGCCTGACCCATGCAGGAGTCCCGCGCGATCCAACTGCGCCGGGACTCCTGCAAAAGCTCACCCACTGTCCCGTAAAAGCTCACCCGTCTTCATTGTCGGCCCGGAGCGCCGGCCCTCGATACCCCGGACGTCTCCCTGCGCTTCGCTTCGGGCCGGGCTCTCGCGCTGCGCGTCGAGCCTCGCTTCGCGAGTCTCGCCCCTTCGGGCTTCCATCCCTGACGCCTTCGCGCCGTCCCGGCGCTGCGCGCTTCGCTTGCTCCACCGTCCGGCTTGCGCCGGCCGAGGGGACGCGGGGCGATCCGCCCCGCGTCGTGTGGTCCGCTCGGCCGGGGAAAACCGTGGTCGCGCTCCATCCTTTCGTGCCGGGTTAAGCGCGTGTGTCTGCCATTGGAAGCCGCCCCTTTTCGACGCATAGCGCACGCCAGGCCACGCGCAAGGGTAAAGGCTTCGCCCGCGTCCGTGCCGGCCGCGCCCTTGCGCGTGGCCCGGCGCACGCTAAACCCGCGTCGAGGCGGCTCCCAATGGCAGACACACAACCCGACACGAAAGGACGAAATCATGAGCGCGACCACCCCCGACCAAGCAAACCACACCAACGACGCGGGGGTCTCCCCCGCACCCCCGGAGGCTCACCGCCAGGCAGGCATTCCGCAAACCCGCAATCGCCTGCGTGCAACTGCCGTCCATTGGCTCGGGTGCGCTGTCGATGCGCCCGTGCGCGTGCTCCATCGCTGGACCCGCCCAGTCGATGACGCCCGCGCGGTGCGCCTCGAAACCGTGATCGACGGCGCCGCGAAGCGGATCACGCTTTTCCGTCAACCTTCCGGCGCGTGGTCGCCGGTGTGGCTCTAAACCGAGGGCAGACCATGGAAAACTTCGCGAACATTTTCAACATCGACGGCATCGAGAACGACTACCGCGCCGAGCGCGACGCGACGGCAGCCGAACCGAAGATCGTCGTACGTGACTATCACGGCATCGTCGCTTTTGTGCTCCCGGACGACACCACCGTCGAGCAGATCAACCGCGCTGTGAGCATCTACGAACAGGGCTTCCGTGGCGGCGAACAGCATGGGGAAAGCACCGCGCGCGCCAAGCTGATGAAGGCGCTGAACCTCGATCCGACGAACTCTGCAACTTGGGCTTGCGGCAATCAGGGGATCGACAGCCGCCGGCCAGCCGTCAGTGCGGCCGAGACTGTCCACGCGCCGGACTTGAACGTGGCTGCCCATTTCGTCAAAAACGCGTTGTTGATCTCGCTCGTGACGTGTCTTTCTGCGTTGGCGATCGATTGCGCCCGAGATTGGATCGGCGTGTCCATCGATCAAGTCGACCTGCAGTTCGTCGCAGGTGTCACCGCCGGAATGGTGCTGCCGAAGCTGTTCAAGTGGTTCGTCAAAGTCTGAAGCCCGTCAACGCCTCGCCCGGCGATGACCGGGCCCAATCTGGAACCGACCATGAATGTCACTTCGAGCAGCCCCCGAACGCAACGCAGCAGCTTTGCCATGGCTATCGCCGCGCGCGCGAACTACGAAAGCAGCATCCTCGCTTCGATGTCCGGCGACACGGAACGCGCGGCGGCAATGATGGCCGACGCGCAGCAAGACGCCTTCGATTGCGGTTTCCACGCCTTCACCGACGGCACCGGAATGCCGGCCACGTTGAACGAATCCGCATCGCTTGCCAATTGCTGGGCCAGCGGAAACGATGCAGCGCGCCGGCAAACCCGCCTCGCTGCGTGACGCAACAGGAACGCCCTGCCTCGGCTGGGCATTCACTACTTCTACGCGAGGTGAAAATGAACGCAGCACGATACCGGGCGACCAGGAAGCCGGCATTGTCGGTGCGGCTGATGGAGGCCACGGCCCGCGCTCACGAAGCGGTGTGCGACGGCGACTACGTAGCCGGCCACTACGGCTACGCCTACAGCCGCCGGCACAGCTTGATGGACTGGTGGCGAGGTTTCCGCGACGGCTGGCGGGACTCGGCATCCGACGTCGAGCGCGGCTGCGCCATTGCGCAGGCCGGCGGATTTGTGCCGGCCTATGAGCAGTCATTCGGCGGCGACGTCGTGCGGACGGCCGTTGGGGAAGTACGCAGTACGCGCGAGGAAGCACAGCGCATCGCGTGGCAACGCGGGCAACTGATCCGGAACGGTGTGAGCGTCTATCCGGTCGGAGCCGTGTTCGAGACGCGCGCCGACGGCACGCTGATTTCGGATGCCGAAGGCAAGCGGTGGTTTGTTGCGGTGGCCGTTGATTCGTTTCTCGCCGATGTCGATTTCGACGCGCCGTATGTCGAGTCGCAGGAGGCCGCGTGGACCATCGCTTGGCAAGGGCTGGGCACATTCATCATCGAGGAATGTACAAATGGAAAATGAACGCATCCACATCGAGCAGCTAGAGCAGGCGATCAATGCGTGGCGTAATCTCCGGCCGAGCACCGACGGCGACGCGCGGCTGTGTCGTGAGGCCCGCATTCTCGCAGAACCTTACGCGCTGATGATCATGGGCCGCCTCGAACACATCGCGGTGGCGGACTTGTCGGTCGCGCAGCGCGCCGCACTCGCCGGGCAGCCGATCTGAACGCGTGGGGAGCCGACCATCTTCCGGTCGGCTCCCCACGCGGTCGAATGTGTCCAGTTCGCGCGTCGCGCGAATGAATCGGGGCGATCACGCGTCACGCAAAACCCGCGTGACACCAGATCGCCCCCACGCCAACCCACGCGTATTACGCGGGCGTCGCTCCGGCCTGTCCCGACTGCGGTGCTGCGGCCGGCGCGGTAACTCCGAGCGCTGCCCGGAGCGCTCCCATCGCCGCTTTCCATTGCTCGACCGGAATCTCGTTCAGCTTCTCTGCACGCATCAATTCGACGATCGCGCGCTCATTTCGCTCCGCCGCCTTGCGCACGCTTTCGCGTCTCTGTTCTTCCAAGCGTCGGAGTTTCTCCTTGGCCTTCGCAATTTCGTCGTCGATCGATTTCGGTGTGCGAGCCGATCTTTCCACTGCTGCCGACATGCGTTCACTTCCTCATGGTTTCCTCCTCCCCATAGGTTGAGTGTAGCGGAATTCGAACCGCTCATACCCACTTGGGCCCCGCGCGACTTGCCGGACTAGCAGTCGCCGGATCGAAGCGATCCGCTTCTCCTAGGCGCGTTCCGCCCCGGCCCGGAACCTCGAGCCAGGTGCGCAGCGCACGCGCTGCACACCATCGACGCCGGCGGCCGCCACCGTCGCGGCCGCCGATTCGACCCAGCTGGCCCTGCTCCGCGTCAACGTGCCGGACATGCAGTCGCCGGGCCGGGACGGTCCGCTTCTCCCGGGCGCGTTCCGCCCCGGCCCGGACCCTCGAGCCAGGTGCGCAGCGCACGCGCTGCACACCATCGACGCCGGCGGCCGCCACCGTCGCGGCCGCCGATTCGACCCAGCTGCCCTGCTCCGCGTCAACGTGCCGGACATGCAGTCGCCGGGCCGGGACGGCCCGCTTCTTCTGGGCGCGTTCCGCCCCGGCCCGGAACCTCGAGCCAGGTGTGCAGCACGCGCTGCACACGCTCGACGCTGGCGGCCGACGATGCCGTCACTCCCGAACTAAGCCTTCGCCTCACCGCTCCAACCTCACACCAAAACCTATCGATTTTCTCGCGACCTCACTCTCGCGCGCGGGCAGGTTTCCCACATCCCCACCGGCCCTCGCGCTTCTCCCGTTTCCCACAACCAACACCGTTGTGGAAAACGGCGCGCGACCGACGCTCTTGCGATGTAGATACATCGCGGCGTCGGTTCGGTCCCGTGGACATGTGGAAAACCTGCGTGGCATAACCACCGTGGCCGCTCCGAATTTCCTGCTTCATGCCTCCCCTCTCCGCTTCCGCTTTTCTCCGCTTTTTCGCAGCACAGTGATCTGATCGACGCTCGCCTCTTTTTGCTGATTTTCCAACCTGTGCTCCCTCCTCTGCGATTCTGACTTTCTTCCCTGTGCTTCGACCAGGCGATCACCTCAACGAAACGTAAATTCGCTCCGGCTGGCTGCGATGGATGATCGCCACGCCTGCTGAAAAAACGGTTTCGCCCGGACGTGGCCGGACTGCACCATCCAGATACCGGCTGTCCTAGATGCACGGCGTGGGGCGGAGCCCCACCCCCCGGCCAGTCGGTCACACACCACGCAACTCCGTTGCGGGTGCTAAAAGCCTTGCTGCGCAAGACTTTTAGCCGGCAGACACCGACGCCTCTTCGCGCCGACACCGAACAACGTACCAAACGCGGGAAAGCCTTGGTGGGCGCGGCCAAACCGCGTCAGACAAACGTGACGTGCCCTTCGATTTCGGACGAAATGGCGATCTAAAGGGGGGCGAAAACCACGGGCGGCGGCGCTCTTCGACTGGCTTTTGTCTGACACCGAAAGTCGTAGACTTACGTTAACTACTTGTTTTTTATGATTAAACCGTAGTTCGAAAATCGTTATGGCATGCTGACTATGTCAGATTCAGAAAATATATATGTCGGACACCGAAACGCATGGTGATCCGCTATAATGTGCTAACTATTTGATTAGCCGATCACATTCGTAGGTCGGCCGGGGAAAAATGGGGTGATGTGTCAGCTGAGGCGCACATGCCACGTTCCAGTCACGCCAGCAAAGGCAAGTCCGATCGTATTACCCTTCGCTTCGACCAGCAAACCAACGATTTCTATCGCAGGAAAGCCAACGAAGCGGGTGTCTCCGTTTCCGAGTATTGCCGCCAAAAGCTCGTCCGCGGCATCGTCAACGACAACGTCGAGCAACTAGAAAAGCGGCTCGCCGCGTTGTTGACCGCGACGCCCAATCTCGCGCAAAACAGCAGCGTCACCAGTTCGCCGACAGGCCGGGATTTTTCCGATTTCCTGCCGATCGATCTTGTTCGCGCCACCTTCTTCTGTCGCGAGATCCTCTCGGCCATCGCCAAGGACCGCAACGCGCAATTCGTCTTCGAAGCACAGGATCGCGCCGAGCTCGCCACCCAGAAGCTCATGGGAGGAGACCGTGGCTGATCAACGTGCTCCCGGTGGCGTCGCCACTTTCTCCCGCGGCACCGCTCTCTGGTGGCAGCAAGTCAAGCTGCTTTCCAGTGCCTTCGCCGCCGTCCTCGTTGCCTCCATCATCGCCGGAATGCTCGCCGGCGGCGCCTACCTCTATCTCATCACCTCGGCGCAAACGCGGTACCTCGCCGTCAAGCACATGGAGGCGCAGTTCCTCACCGTCGTCCCCATGGCGGATCCCGATGTCGTCTTCCATTCCGGTCTCGAGGCGACCCGCCTGCCTCCTGCTGCCGCGCTCGACTACACCGAGGAGGCTGCCGACGAGTTTTTCATCTACGTGCGAAACGCCGCTCTCTACGCTGCCCTGACTTCAGTCGGCGTTTGCTTCCTCGCCGTCCTTTTCTGGATGGAGTACGGCCGATCCAAATTGACCGATCAGCAGGTCCGAGGCGCCCGCCTCGTTCCTGCAAAGGAGCTCATCAAGGAACTCGAGCGCAGGAAGGACGCGAGCCCCTATCGCATCGCCGGGGTGCCCATGCGCAGGAAAGCCGAGAATCTCAACACACTCATCGCCGGCGCCCAGGGCACCGGCAAGTCGCAGCAGTTCTTCGCACTGATGGCCCAGGCGCGCGCAAACGGAAAGAAGGGCGTCGTCTACGACCCGTCCGGAGAGTTCACGGCCGCCTTCTTCCGCGAGGGCAAGGACATCCTCTTGAACCCGCTCGACGCGCGCAGTCCGAACTGGAATCCCTGGCGCGAGATTCAGGACGAAATTCACTTCGACAGCCTCGCCGAGGGGCTCATCCCTATCCCGCCGAACGTGCCCGATCCGTTCTTCGCCATCGCGGGACGCAACGTCTTCAAGGACACCCTGCGTGCCCTCGCCTCCGACAACAAGCGCACGAATGCGGCGCTTTACAGGGCGATCGCTCGCAGCAATCTGGACGAACTCGCCGCGATTTTGGCGGGGGAGTCTGCTGCGACCTACGTGGACCCGAAGACCGAGCGCACCGGCATGAGCCTCAAGATGACCGTGCAGAATCAGCTCGACAGCTTCCGCTTTCTCCACGACGAAGGCGAGCCGTTTTCCATTCGTGAGTGGACGCAGAACCAGGACGACGATTCCTGGCTGTTCATCACCGTCAACGAGGAGCAGAAGGTCGCACTCCTGCCTATCATCAGCCTGTGGTGCGACATCGCGGTGCGCGCCTTGCTCACGCTCGAGCCGATCCACCGGGAACGCATGTGGTACTACTACGACGAGATTCCCACCCTCCAGAAGCTCGAGATCCTCAAACTCGCCGTCACCAATACCCGCAAGTACGGCGGCTGCTTCGTTCTCGGCCTCCAGGATTTCGCCCAGCTCTTCCAGATTTACGGCGAGTACCTCGCGCGAACCATCATCTCCGGTTGTCAGACCAAGCTGCTGCTGCGGGTGACCGATGGGGACGCCGCCAAGGCGCTGGCCAACGCCATCGGCCAGGCCGACATGGACGAGAAGGAGGAAAGCCTCAACCTCGGCATTGACGAGCGTCGTGACGGCATGAGTGTGTTCGCCAAGCGCAACCTTCGCGACCTGGTGCTCTCGTCCGAAATTTTGCACCTCCCGGACATGGAGGGCTATCTCGTCACCCCGGGTGATTATCCGATCGCCCGCGTCAAATACGAGTACGTCCCCTACACGATGGGCGTCACGCCATTCATCCCACGCCGGAAATTCGAATTGATCGCG
Organism: Burkholderia sp.; assembly: GCA_030151225.1. Taxonomy (GTDB): domain Bacteria; phylum Pseudomonadota; class Gammaproteobacteria; order Burkholderiales; family Burkholderiaceae; genus Burkholderia. The sequence continues at coordinate 16,150 of JASLEG010000087.1, forward strand.
CCGGTGGGAGGCGCACCGAGCGGCGGTGCTACCCCCCCGCAGCAACCTGCGAAGTCCGCCGCTTCCGGCGCGTCGTCCAGTACGTCTGGAAAACCTTCGGCTTCGCAGTCCACTTCGGTGCCGCCGGCGGGAGTGGTGACGCCGCCGCCTGCGTCTCCGAACGCCGAGCGCGGCGAGCAATTCCGGCTCGGTACAGGAGAGATCGTCGACATGGATACCGGCGAAATCAAGCCGCTACCTGACGGCTCCGCCCGGCCGGCCGACGCGGCTCCCGGCCTCGGCAACCTGCTCGGGTGACCCGCCATGCTCAGTCTCCACAACGTCGGCAGCGCCGGCCAGGCACTTCACTATTTCTCGAAGGATAACTACTACACCACGGACCAGGGCCTCGAGCATTCCGCTTGGTTCGGCAAGGGCGCCGCAGCGCTTGGGTTGAACGGCCAGGTGGATCGCGACGGATTCTTCAAGCTGCTTTCCGGACGCGTCGGCACTCAGCAGCTCGGCCGGGTCATCATCGACGAAAAGGGCGAGCCAGAGGTCATGCACCGACCCGGGATCGACCTGACGTTCTCCGCACCCAAGAGCGTCAGTATCGCCGCGGAGGTATTCGAAGATCACCAGGTGCGACATGCCCATGAAGAAGCGGTCAAGGAAGCCCTGGCTTATGTCGAGGCGGTCGCCGCCCAGGCGCGCAAGACCGAGGACGGCCAGACCCTCTCGGAGGACACCGGGAACATCGTGGCGGCGCTCTTTCGCCACAATACCAGCCGGGATCTCGACCCGGACACCCACACGCATGCGTTGATCATGAACGCCACCCAGCGCACTGACGGGGAATGGCGCTCGCTCGTCAACGATTCGCTCTACCTGCAGCAGAAACTCATTGGCGCGATCTACACCTCTTCGCTGGCACGCGGCCTGCAAAAACGCGGATACGCGATCACCGCACCAGACAAGAACGGCAACTTCGAGCTCGTCGGGGTGACGCGAGAGCAGATAGAGCATTTCAGCCAACGGTCGGCCGCCCGCGACCGGTGGTTGGTCGAGAATGGTATCGATCCGGCCGCCGCGACGCCGGCGGAGAAGGAGCGCGCCACGCTCGCCACGCGCCAGCGCAAGGTCGAGGTTGACCACGACGCGCTTTCCGGACAGTGGCGGGCGCGCGCGCAGGCCATCGGCCTCGACTACAACGCAATCCACGATCGAGCGCAGCAGTCGCGCGACGCCGGCGAGGATGCCCGGGCCGTAAAGATGACCGGCCGCGAGGCGTTGTCCTTCGCCGCAGCTCACCTCGGTGAGCGTGAGCAGGTGTTCGGCCCCAACGATCTGCGCAAGACCGCGATCGAACACGCCGTGGGGCGCGCCGCGCACCAGGACATCCTCAAGGCCTACGACAAGCTGGTCGACGAGGGCAAGATCATCGTCTTGCCCGATCGTAACATCACTACAAAGAAGCTGCTCGAAACCGAGCAATGGACCATCGCAAAGGCCCTGTCGGCCCGCGGCACAGTTCCGGCCATCGGGACTGAAGACCACGTGCGCGGTCGAATCGATCAAATCGAGCAGTCCATGCGCCTCGAGCGCGCTCAACCGGATTTCGGATTCACCTCCGGGCAGCGGGATGGGGTGGTCCTGGCCACCACCAGTCGGGATCGGTTTGTCGCTGTCCAGGGCCTGGCCGGTGTGGGCAAAACCACCATGGTCAAGGCGACCGTCCAGATCTCCCAGGAACACAGTTACCTCGTGCGCGGTATGGCGCCAACTGGCAAAGCCGCACAGCAGCTGTCCCATGACGCCGGCATCGAGGCGCAGACTGTGACCATGTTCGAGATCCACGAGAAGCGGCGCCAGGAGGATCTCAAGCATCTGCGGCAATACGTGCCGGACCTCAAGCGCGAACGCGAAGTGTGGATCGTCGACGAAGCGTCATTTCTCGCTCAGCGACAAATGGCACGGCTCCTCTACATGGCCGAGCAGGCGGACGCAAAGGTCGTGCTCCTTGGGGACAAGCTCCAGCTGCAGGCGATCGAGGCGGGCAAGCCCTTCGAGATCCTGCAGGACGAAGGCCTGGCCACCGCGCGCATGACACAGATCCAGCGTCAGAAGAACCCCGAGCTTCAGAAGGCCGTGGCCATCACCGTGGGCAGCGACGGGCTCGCTCCTGGTGAGCCGCTTACCGACCTGAATCTCGCGCGTAACGCACGCGCGTTCCAATTTCTGGAGGAGGCAGGACGGGTGACCGAGATACCGGAGCCGGCCGCCTTGATCGATCACCTCGCCGAACAGTATGTGGCGCGAGGTGAGCGGCGCAATGAAACGATCGTGATCACGCCGTTCAATACGGATCGTAAGGATATCAACGATGCGGTGCGCACAAAGCTGATCGAGCGAGGCGAGCTCGACGCCAGGGAGTCGGATCACACCATTCTCGAGTCCGTGGACATGACCCGGGCCCAGCAGAAGGAAGCGCAATATTACGAGCCGGGCATGCAGGTGCGGTTCGGCCGTGACTATCAGAAGATCCTCGCGGCGCGAGGCGAGTACATGACCGTGGTGGGCGTTTCCGGCGATGACGGGATCGTCAGCCTGCGCAAGGGCGATGGCACGACGCTGGAGTGGGAGCCCAAGAAGTACAACCGCGTGGAGGTGTATGAGGAGAAGGAGCGGCAACTCGCCGCTCGAGACATGATCCGCTTCACGCGCGGCGACGAACTGGTAAAGAACGGTCACGAAGCCACTGTCGTATCCATCAGCGGGAACCAAGCCGTACTCCGATTATCGGACGGCAAGGAGATTCCCTGGGATCTGGATGCCCAGCGGCACTGGGACCACGCCTACGCCGCGACTATCCACGCCGCTCAAGGAGCAACGCGAGAGCAGGCAATGCTCCACATTCCGTCCGAGAAGCTCGAGCCCCGTGGCCCGCTGACCGAGCTGCGGCAGAACGACGTGGCGGCAGTCGTGCGGCGCATCTTCGGCGATCGCAGTTTCTATGTGGGAGAGACGCGGCCGGTCGATGACCTGCAGGTCTACACGACGAGTGCCGCCGGAGCGCGATGGGCGGTCACGCAGCATCAGGACAAGCCCAGCGCGGTGGAGGCGTTGCGCGAACACGAGCGACCGATGCAACTCACCAACTCCTCACAACAGCAAGGCAAGCGGGCCATCCAGCAGATGCAGATCGAGCCGGATTGAGTTAGCGCCTTGGGTCTGATCGGGCCGCCCGCCCGCGCAAAAGATGACAGGTCCACCGCTCGGCCGAAATTTAGGGAACGACCGAATGCGCGGACCGGTCCTCAATCGTCAAATCGCTGTTACAGTCTCAACCGAAGGTATTTGTCGGCGCCGACGCCGTGCTGCGTGCTTCGCGGCACGATCTTTAACCAATTGAAAGTAGTTATGAAAATATCCTACATCGTAGCTTCCACCGAGCACGGTTCGCTCATCGTGAATCGGAACGATGAAAACTCGAACGAGCAATACGGTGTCTATGGCCTTGGTTACAATCTTCTGGAAACGGGGAGTTTTTTCAAAAGCGACATTGATCTCCTGAAGGACTTAGTTAGGATCAGAAAAAAGCGGATCGCCGGAAAGCGCCCGTTATCGATAATTGATTGCGGTGCCAATATTGGCGTCCATACCGTTGAGCTTGCTCGCGTACTCGCTGGCAGTGGTAATGTAACAGCAGTCGAAGCCCAAAAGCATATTTTCTACGCGCTATGTGGAAACGTTGCAATAAATAATTGCTTTAATGTAGATGCCAGGAATGTGGCGGTTGGAGCTGAGGACGGCGCCATAAAAATACCGTTTATCGACTACGGGAAGAAATCAAGCTTTGGTAGCCTCGAGCTCAAGGGCTCCGAGTCAAACGAGGATATCGGTCAAGCCGTCAATTACGAAAGTGGATACGAGGTGCCGCTTGTGAGAATCGACTCCTTAGTTACCGGGCCAGTCGATTTAATTAAAATCGATGTCGAGGGGATGGAGGCCGAGGTTATTGATGGCGGGAACGCGACACTTCAAAAATACCATCCCGTATTGTTTGTTGAAAAAATCAAATCAAATCCTGAGGGCTTGGCCGGTAGCCTTCGGGCCCTTGGATATGAGATCATAGACTTGGGGCCAAACATCTTGGCCGTGTATAGCGGCGATCCGGATATTGCGGCAATTTCCGAACGTGCCGCTCTATCTATTTCCTAGACGCGACGCGTGGGGATCGATCAGCAGTATTCAAGGGGAAGTTCGCTGGGAAGCACATCCTGAAGGAGGTCCCCTTTTCAACTTGGCTGTCCACCTCGATCGTACCGCCCAATACTTGAATTAAACCTCTTACAACAGCGAGACCCATTCCATAGCCAGACGCATAACGATGTTCCGGAAAATGGCTCTGGAAGAATGGCGAAAAGAGATACTTCATTTTCTCCTCGTTTATTCCCGCACCTTCGTCTATCACTTCAATTTGAACTGGCAGCTCTCTGTTGGTGTAGTTAATCCCAAATATTACATTTATGCTTCCTCGGTCTGAGTATTTGACTGCGTTTTCAACGATATTGTCCAAAATTTGTTGGATACGCTGTTCGTCCGACCGGAATGTGCAGTTCTGGGATGTCCTTGTCTGAGAAATGTGAAGGTTCTTCTTGCTCGCGGTCGAGCTAAAGCGACTTTCTGTCCTATCGACGACCTGCTGCAGATCGACGTCCTCGATGTTTAGGTTGGTCTTTATCGTATCGAGCCGAAGAAAGTCAGTCAGATCGCGCATATGTGTCTCTATGTGCTTTGCCGCTCTCTCGATATTAAAGACCGCCAACATTACGTGCCGATCCATAGGCAAATCAGAAACGTTATCGATAGCGGATACGATCGTCTGGAGTGGATTCCGAAGCTCGTGGTTAAGTGCTCCGAGGAAGACCTGCTTTGTGTGTGCCACCTGACGAGCGGCCTCAAAGGCTCTTTGAAAGTTTCTGGAAGATCGGTCGAGCATGATAATCGCAAGTAGGAAAATCATAGAAACACCGATGTTACTGTAAAGCAAAATCGCCCTGTCGCGCAGAGCTGACTTCAAGACCGAGTCCCGTCGCTTGATCTCGGCCGCACCGATGGCCTTGATGAAATCTTCGTAGCTCGAGGTTACCGTCGCGAGATTCCGGTGCAGAATTTCGATTGTGGAAGAGCCTCCGTGCGGAAAATTTTCCATCAACGGATCCATTTCCGCGAAAGTTTCCTCCAGTTTTGCGATTGTAGGCGCGTATTCAGGTTGCCGGTACGAGAACTCGGTGGAGTCCGATTTCTGGGAAATAATAAAAAATTTTGATAAGAGTATTTCATACTGAAATCTAATTTTCTTTGCCTCGTCTTTGTTGCTACCGTCGAATCGGAAAAGCGAGGCCTGGAAATCGTCTGCGGCAGTTCTAAACTGCGCGACGTTCCAAAATGGGTCGTCGTTGGGCCCCATCGTGTCGTAAATGGAGCGCTCCTGGGTTATCGAGACCAAGAAAACCAGCCAACCAACCAGGAGGAATGCCATGGATATGGTCAATCCTTTGACGCGTGGTGGCCGTAGATTTTGTTTCGATTCTTTCATTTTACGAGAACTGCTCTAACTTGGCGTATTTCGCGCGTGGTGTAATCGAGCTTTTTTGTTAGATCCTTTTCGCTGTCGCGCGAGTAGACGAAGAATAGCGGGCCCATGTCACGAAGGCGCAAATATGTGCCGTTTGACATATATGCTAGCAAAGGATGAAATGTCTGAATATCCTCGATCGAGACATCGTGAAGCACGTAGCCGTCATATGCCACGAGATCGATCTTCGTCCCATAGGCGCCTACCTGCTTTAAAATATCTTCCATCTTTGGTCCGCGGAATGTAGACGGCTCAGTCCAGGGGGTAGAAGTAGTCAGTTCGGCCTGGGGTAGTATCTGCAGCGCCCGCTTATCAAATACAAAGCACTTACATGCACTTTCATTTGTATTTCGGATCTTGCCGCTAACGGTGAGCGCTAGCGGGACGATATCTGCTCGCGCGCCGCGCGAGGGCAGCACGATAGTGCAGCAGAGGAGGATGACCATGAGCGGCCAAAGGGTCGCCCTGCGAGTCCCACTATTCTTCATTGTTTGGGACCCTATGCGAATGTTGTTCAAGTGCGGCTGCGATAATGCCAACTCTTGCTGGCTTTTCATATGGGCCTTTAATCTTGAACAGTGTCATCATCTCAACAATCGAATTCGCATGCTCGGACTGTCCCATATACGCTGTCAGGATAACGATCGGCGCATTGACGTTTCGTTTCAGTCGGATCTCTTCGATGCAGTGCCTCGCGGTTTCCTTTCCCAGGAGCCAATCTATGACGAAGCCGCTGAAGGTCGTCTTGTTCATCGCATCGAGAAGAGCGTTGCACGTGTAGAACGGCAATGCAGTGAAGTTTCTTTTTTGCAACGCCCGTGCAAGCTCGTTAGCGGAATCTTCATTGTCATCTAGTACGGCGACGATCGGCTTTTGCGGAGTGGCCTGCCTGCCATCAATTTCGATTCTTTCAACGAAGTGTTTGATTCCATCCGGGGCGTGGGAGGATCGATAGACCCGCCATTGGTCGCCGATGCGGAGTGCAACAAAAAGCGGTGGTGTCGAAAGCGGATCGACTTCGGCGCCTATAACCGCGACGCACGGCAACTCTTCGTGTCCGACCGCGAGTATGCAACGTTGTCCAGCGTAGTTGAGAACGTCGGTGGCGTCAGAATCTTCCAGCAATTCTGCCGGCGCGACGCCAAATACCGATGCGATGTCACGAATCTGAGCCAAGCTCCAGGGGCTCTCCCCTTTCAGCTTTCTGTGTGCCTGCGACGCGCTTAGCCGCAGATGCTTCTCAATTTCCGCAGCGTGTTGACGTCTCGGTATCCCCTTGCTGTCGAGAAGTTCACGTACTTTCTCTGCGATCGCCTTAGCATCAAATACCGGCTGTGTGGCTTCCATGGATCCCTTTTTTTGTAGCAGCGCCGTAGAAAAGTCGCATGGAATGCGACTGTTGTGGCGTGGAAACAGTATGAAAATTGCTTGACGCGACTTTCCGCCTGCTCTACTGTGCCCACACTGTCATTCTATGCTGGCGCGGCAAGCAGAACGAAATCGGCCCGTCCCAGCATGCCGCGCGAATGCGGCAACGCCGGAACCGGCGATGCGTGCGAGTCTTGATGACAGACGGGGATGTAATAGAAAAGAGTAAGGCCAGCTGGCTTGTGTGCGGTTGGTTTTGGTGCTGGAACACCAAAACCAACCTAACCAAGGCTACGAATAATTCAACACGCTTTCTAAGCAGAGGGCGCGCATCGAGGTTTAACCGAGGCTATGGCGATTCTACGTCATTGTGGCCCCGTTGGCGCATGTGCATGCGTACGACGGGTGGAGTGCTATAAGGCGCTGCTCATTCGCGTGATGCCCATCGAGGAACAGTTGGGCTCATTGCTCCGTTTGCGCGGCAATGATGGTCCCCTCTTCGGTGCCGCAGTTCGGTGTGGCCTGACAAACTTCTACGAGTCTGCAAAGCTCAATTCAAGTGCGCGATCGATGCCGCCTGTGGCGACACCGCGCTGCGAGCCAACCTCTGGTTCACATGTCTTGGAACGTTTTCCGCGCGAGCCTCTCCCGCTCGCGCCCCGCCTGCGCAGTAACCCTCACCATCCCTCGTCCGCAGGTGGACTCGTAGCGTATCGGGTCGACCAGGTACGCTACTTTTTTTATTCGATGCGGCCGGCCGCGCTAGTCGGCCTGTTGCGCTACATCGTCCTGCTGGCTGCCGCCGCAATCACGATGACCATGGCCTCGCCGGCCAGTGCGAACGCTTGCTCCGGCAACGTCTTCACCGAGGCGGCTGCCCTCTACCAGTTGGATCCCGATCTGCTGCGCGCTATCACCTGGGTCGAATCCCGCGGCGTGCCGAGCGCTGTTGGCCCGAGGCTGGCCGATGGGCATCGGGCCTGGGGTGCAGCGCAGATCAACGACATCCACCTCCCCGAACTCGTTTCGTACGGCGTCACTCAACGCGATCTTCTGGATCCCTGCACGAACCTCAAGCTGAGCGCCTGGGTGCTGGCCAACTGCATTCAGGCGAAGGGCGCCACGTGGGCGGCCGTCGGTTGCTATAACGCGGGGCCGAGCTCGACCAACACCACCGCGCAGGCGCGTTATGTACGCCTGGTGCAGCGAGCCTATGCAGGGTATCGCGCTCAGTCCGCAGCGGTGCCGGCCTCTGCACGGGAGGCCAAGTGATGCGAACCGCTCTCCTCGCTCTTGTCTGTTGCGTGCTCGCTCAGTCCAGCTTCGCGTCACCGCGCTTGCCCGATTACGACGTCACCCAAATCGGTATGCCTGGCGCCGGCCGATTCGTGTTCTGTTCAGCGCAAGCTTGCCCGGATCCAACGATCAAGCATCTTGCAGCGGCGGCACCGATCCTTTCCGCCCCGGCGCCTACTGCCCAGTCCTCTCCTCTTCCTGCTCGAGTCGGGTCACCCATGGTCGTGCCGGCGACGGGACAACCCACCTCCGCTCGACACGTGCGTCATCGGCACCCGAAACATGTTGCGCGACGCGCGCTCAGCCGGCCGCAATGCACGAACTCGAGCGACGACGGCATCGCCGCTAAACGCCTCACGGCTCGATAGTTCGCGTAGCTGATCAATTTAACCACTCGACCTCGGAGGTTATTCAGAAGTAAGCAGTACGTAATAAAAGCATTGAACGTCTTTCAACCACTCTTCCCCTGAGTCGTGCCCGTGCCGCCCGTAACGGCACGGGCACTCCACCGCCGGATGGCCGGCGGTTTAATGCGTGAGGACCACATGATTTTCCAAGAACTCAATCAGCTCGAGATACGGATCGCGAGCGACCTCGTTGCGCTCGAGGATCGCATCAAGTCGGCGCTCCAACAGCCGGAGGTACGCGAGACGCTCCAATTCGTTGTCGGCGCGCTCGTCATGTCCACCCTCGTGCTCTTCGCACGCCACGTGTTCGGTTCGGATGGCGCTGAGTTCGCGCAAGCCTCGACCACTATGGAGGGGTGGGTCAAGGGCAACCCCGGAAAGACGGCCGCTCTGGCTGGCTTGGGAATTGGTGGTGTCCGCGCGATGTTTGTCAAGGACTACGCCGCATTCGCCCTCCCCGCAGGGATCGGGATCCTCGCCGGCATTCTCGTGGGCGTGGTCGACGCCAGTTACACGGCCACGATCTGAACGGGGGGCGGCAATGTCGGACGATCTCAACCACTACGTGCCAAGCCGGCTCGACGATCCGGAGAAGTTTCTGTTCTTCCGCAAGGACGTCGCCATGATCGGCCTCGCCGGCACGGTCGTCGGCGTGGTCGCCGGCTACCCCTTGATCGGGGTTGTTGCCGGCGTCGTGCTGGCCGCCGCCTGGCAGAAATTCAGCTCGGGCCAGCATCCCGGAATGTCCGCCCACGTCATGTACTGGGTGCTCGGACAGCCGGCACCGAAGAAGCTGCCCCCGTCCGACCTTCGCGAATTGAACGGGTGAGCCGATGAATCCCGAAAAAGCCGCCCAATCCCGCGATGCGCTGCGTGCGGAGAACCGCTTCCTCAAGAAGCTTCTCCTCGGCAACGGTACGACGAGCGTGGTGCTCGCGCTCAGCTGCACCTGGCTGATCGTCACGCAACGCATCGTCATCATGCCGCCGGCGGTGCGTGGCACCTATGTCATCGGCGCGCGCTATGCCAACGAACAGTATCTGGCCGACCAGGCGGCCTATGTGCTCTCGCTCTCCAAGAGCGTCACGCCCAGTACCGTCGACAACAACGTGCGGGTCCTGCTTTCGATGGTGGATGACGACCGCCGTGCGGCGCTCAAAACCCAATGGGATGCAGACGCCCTGCAGATCAAGCACGACGGCGTCACCAACGTGTTCGAGCCGATGGGTGTCGGCGAGGTCGACTTCCGCAACAAGTCGGTGAAGCTCAGCGGAACCGTGACCACCTACATCTCGGGCAAGCGTACGAGCTCGGAACAGAAGACCTTCGAGGTCTATTTCGGCATCACCCTCTTCGGCCGACTGGTGCTGCTCGACATCCGCGAAGCCACGCGCGGCAAGCAGGGTATCGAACCCCTGGTACCCACGGAGCAAACCGCATCATGATTCTCCATTTTCATTCTCTGGTCACTCCGTGGCGCGCAGCCGTCCTCGCGGTCGTATCGCTCGCCTTCGTAGTTCCGGGAACGGCTGAAGCCATCCAGTTCGTCAAGGGCGCGGACCGTCAAACACAGCAGGTGTCGGTGTCCGCTGCCGAGTACAACTTGCTGTCCATGTCGGGCGGCCGCCAGTTCACCGAAATCGTGCCCGCCGTTCCGGGCTCGGTGTCGTGGACAAAGGATGGCGCCAAGCTCTGGCTCAAACCGGCTAATCCGACCGCGCTCAATGAATCGATCACCATCTTCGTGAGCGACGATGCGGGGGCGACGTACCGGCTCTCTCTCGTTCCAGGGCCCCGTCCCGCCGAGGATATCCGTATCGAGCCCCCGGCGACTCACGCGACGCGTGCACTGCGGGCCTCGGCCTTCCAGCGTCGGGTGAAGCTCATGATGCTCGCGATGGCTGGCGGGCAAGGCGCACCTCAACTCGCCTATACGTCAGTCGATACCGCCGTTCCACTCTGGAAGGAGGCGTCGCTCACGCTCGTGCGCCAATACAGCGACAGTGATTTCGTCGGCGAGACGTACACGCTGTCGAATATCTCTCACGCCGACATGACGCTCGACGAGCGCGAGCTCTATGCGCCGGGCGTGCTGGCAGTGGCTATCGAGAATGCGAGCCTTCCTGCGGGCGCCAGCACGATCGTCTACGTGGTGCGGGAGCGAGGCGACCATGAGTGACATCAATCACGACACCAAGCGGCGTCAGCGGATCCTGACGTTTGTCGCATGCGGCGTGCTGGCGGTGTTGTTCATCGTCGGGATGTTCTTCACGCAATCGGGCAAGAAGACCGCGAGCTTCACGACCAAGGTGCCGTTCACGAGCCTGGGCGACCAGAACGATCGCAATACCTGGCGCGCGCATTCGGAGGCGCAGCTGGCGGACATGACGCGACAGCTCGCCAATGCGAACTCGCGCGCGGACGACGCGGCAGCCAAGCTCACCGCCCTCGCCAAGGCGCAGGGTGACCTCCAGAAGCAGTTCGAGGACCAGAAGAACAAGCCGGCCGCGGCGGCAGCCGCAGCATCTACAGGTTCCGGCGATCACGCCCTGCTCGACAAGCCCATTCCGCTCAATGGAGCGCCGACCAAGCCGGGCGCGATTCTGAATCCGCCGTTCGGGCAGGCCGGGAAAGCCGGGCCGCCCGACGTTGCCGCTGTCGCGCCTCGACTCGATCTCATCAAGTTCGAGCCGCCGAAGGCGGGGTCCACCGACTGCGTGGATCCGCGCTTTTCGTCGCTGCCCGCCGATCAGGCTACGAAGGCCCAACAAGATTGCCTGCAGGCCAAGGGCAAGAAAGGCGTGACGTTCATTCCGGCTACCTCGTTCGTGCGCGTGTTCATGATGAATGGTGTGGACGCTCCGACCGGCGGGCAGGCGCAACACGACCCCCTGCACGTCTACCTGCAGGTGCTCGACCCGGCCAATTTGCCGAACAGCCGCCAACTCGATATTAGCGAATGCCGAATTGTGACTTCCGCATTCGGAGACGTGTCGAGCGAGCGCACGATGATGCGCGGCGAGACGCTCGCCTGCATTCTCAACAGCGGTCGCACGATCGAGATGGATATCAAGGGCAACGTCATCGGCGAAGACGGCAAGGAAGGTGTTCGAGGGCGCCTCGTATCCAAATCGGGATCGGCACTCGCCATGTCGGTCTTCGCCGGCATCTCGTCTGGGATCGGCCAGGCCTTCAGTCAATCAGCCAACACGCTCAACACCACCGCGCTGGGCACCACATCGATCATCGATCCGAGTCAAGTCGGACGCGCGGCGGTCGGCAGCGGCATCGCGCAAGGCGCTGACTCGCTCAAACAGTACTACATCCGGGCGGCCGAGAAGCTTTTCCCGGTTATCGAGACCGACGGCGGCCGCGTCGTGGAATTTGCCGTGAGCAAAGGGGCGGAGTACGACGGCGCCCTGTCGGACGTGAGCGGCATCAATGACGGGATCGACAAGGATCCGCGTCAAACCGACGAGGGCAACTCCGATGACTGATGAACAGATCCGCGCGCAACGCGCCCCCTTCGAGCAGGCGATGACCTGCTGTGCGACTGACTCCGGCACGGAGCCGAGTTTCATTCGCAACGGTGACGACAGCTACGTGCAGCGCGAGATGCAGGCTGCGTTTCAGGGGTGGCTCGAGGCCCATGCGCGACTCGAGGCGGTGCTGACCGACATGGCCTCGGCTGAGATCGCCCGGAACCCCGATGGCAGTGATAAGCAGTCGGGTTTCCTGCAGGCGATTGACGGGCTGGCTGCTGAGCTCGGCATTGCGCGCGACGTACGTGGTAGCGCGGCGCTTGACGACGGATCTCGGGCGCCGATGCGGGTGTCCGAGGCAGACGAACCCCACGTGGGCGTGCCGTCCATCACCGGCGAATTGGTGAAGATCAGCAGCGCCAGCACCTTGCTGGGCAGCAGCGTCTCGATCAAGGCGGATGGCCGTACCGTCCATATCGAGGGCCTGCCCGAAACGACTGCCCGTGCCTGTCGCTCGCTGCTGTTCGAACGCGTCGAGCTGCACATTCGACCGGAAGCAAACTGGATCCCCGCCGAGCGCGCCGCGTTCGAGAGCGCCGTTGAGCTGCAAACGCTGCGCGGCTGGGTCCAAGGCGGTTTCGTGGCAAGCCGTTTGGACGATGGCGTGCTGATGGTCGAGGCTACGTCGCTGCGCACCTATGTCCACCGGTACTGGAAGGGCCGCACCGCATCTGCTGCCAATCGGAGTGGCTCGTGAGCCGCCTGACCAAGACTCAACGCGAGCAGGTCCGTCAGATGTTCGGCGGACGCTGCGCTTATTGCGGTGACCCGCTGCCTGAGCGGTGGCATGTCGACCACCTCGAGCCGGTGGTGCGCACGCTCGAAGAGAAGCGCACTACGGACGGACGTTGGCTCTTCACCGCTGGTCCGGCTCGCTATCCCGAGCGCGACACCGCGGCGAACTACATGCCGGCCTGCGCGCCCTGCAACATAAGCAAGGGGCGATTGCAGGTGGAGGAATGGCGCCGGTGGTTGGCCGGCCACGTGAGCTCGCTCAATGCATATCACCCGATTTACCGCTTGGCCAAGCGGTATGGGCTGGTTCAGGAAACCGGCGGTGCCGTCGTATTCCATTTTGAGCGCGTAGGCGCGGAAATCGGAGCCTCTTTCGATCGCCAGCCTGACAAGGCAGGTCGCGCATGAGCGAGAACACCGCCATCGCCTGGACGGATGCCACATTCAGCGGATGGGAAGGCTGCACGCCCATCAGCCCCGGATGCGACAACTGCTACGCGAAAGCGCGTAATCGTCGCTTCGGCGGCGGAGTCGCGCTCAACTGGGGCTCCGGCGCGCCGCGGCGCCGCACGTCGGTCGCGACGTGGCGCGCCCCGCATCGCTGGAACAGGGCCCATGCCAAGTTCCTTGCCGAGCACGGCCGGCGCCGGCGCGTCTTCTGCTCGTCACTCGCTGACGTCTTCGACATGCGTCGGTCCGGCCACGATCTTGTGAGCGGAGCGGCCGGGGCAACCACCTCCGCGTGCTCATCCACTCTTCCCTCCTCTCTCTGACCCGATGAAACAGCGTCCCTTCACCTTTGCCCTGTTGTTGACCACGTGCCTTGCGTGGGGCTGCACCACCGAACACGGCGCGATGCAAGCGCATGCTGCGAATGCCGTGACACCTGACACGCAGGCCTCGCAGCCACCGGCTTCGGCAACGGCAGCCGCCGGCACTGCCATCGACCCGGCCGATCCCAACCTCGATCCGGGCGTGGTCGCTCTCAAGGCAGCGCTGCATGCCCGATATCCGGCCACCCCGTTTCGCGAGGTGGCCGCCACGCCCTCCGCCGGCATCTACGAGGTAGTGATGGGCAACAAGGTGGCCTATACCGATGTCACAGGTCGCTACTTCCTGTTCGGCCATCTGTTCGACATGACGACCCAGCAGGACCTGACCGTGCCGCTTGAGCAGGCGCTGCAGAAGGTCCGCTTCCCCGCCGATCAGCTGCAGAACGCGTTCGTCGAGATCCACGGCGACGGCCACCGCAAGCTTGCCCTCTTCGACGATCCGGATTGCCCGTACTGCCTCGTGCTCGAGTCGGAGCTGGCCAAGGTCAAGGACGTCACGATCTACCGCTTTCTCTTCCCGCTCGAGTCGATCCACCCCCGCGCACGCGCCCATGCGATCGGAATCTGGTGTGCCGACGACCGCTTGGCCGCCTGGCATGCGTGGATGCCGCTCGCGCTCTCGCGCTGGATGCGCGACCAGGGTTCGTCCACGGTTGGCTCGGCCGGATCTCGCAACGCGGCAGCTGCGCCTGCGCGCGTGGAGCCCAAGCTGGTGTCGTGCAAGAACCCCATCGATACCAACGAAGCGCTCGCCGCGACCCTCGGCATCGCCGGCACGCCCGCCCTCGTCAGCGGCGACGGCCGCGTGATGCCCGGTGCTGCCAGCGCCGACGCGATTGATCAATGGCTGGGAGCAAAGTGATCATGAAGGCCTACTTTCCGCTCGCTGCAGCCGCGGCTCTGCTCGGCCTGGCCGGCTGCAGTTTCTCCGGGTACGACGCCAGCTCCTCATTTGCCTGCAAGGCACCCGAAGGCGTGCTTTGCAACAGCATGTCGGGGATCTATGCCAACGCGATGGCGCACAACCTACCCGAGCAGCGCGTACACGCCGGATCGGGCGAAGCCACCAACGTCACGTTGGGCAGCTACGCCAGCGACGCGGCGAGCTCAGGGGACAAGCCATCGAAAGCCGCGTCCGGCCGCACGGCAGGAATGGCGGGCATGGCCAATGGCATTCTCCCGCGCGCGCTCGACAGTGGCGCTCCGATTCACACCGCGCCGCGCGAAATGCGGATCTGGTTTGCACCGTGGCAGGACGCCGACTCGGACCTGCACGATCAGGAATACGTCTATCTGGTCGTCGATCCGGGCCGCTGGTCGATCGTGCACAACCAGGAGCGGATTCGAGCCGCTTTCCGGCCCGTCATGCCGCCGACGCCGAGCCCTGTCGCTCCCGGCAACGCCAAGGCGATGACCACGAGCGCGGACAACGACGCGTATCCGACGGCTGTCTCCAACGCTGATCGCGTGATGCAGGGCATCTTGACCCCCGCCGGCGCCGTCGATCGCGCGGCCGCATCGGTGCCTTCGGGCGCGGACCACTGATTCGGGAGCCGGACATGAGCACGTTTCAGGAGTGGGTCAATGACGCCAGGGAACTGGCCAGAACCGTCGTTCGCGAGGCCATTCTCGGCACCGACGACGATCTCGGGCCGCCGGCGCCGACTGCCGCGGAGCGCCGTCGCGTCGAAAGCGTGGGGCTGCATCAGCTGCTCCCCTACGACCAGTACGACAGCGCCTCCGACCTCTACTACAACACCGACTCTGTCGGCTTTGTGCTGGCGGTCGCCCCTCAGACCGGGGCCGATGCCGAATTGACTCGCAGTCTGCACGGGATCTACGAATCGGTCCCCGCCGGCTACGGTGTGCAGTGGATGTTGCTCGGCGACCCGATCATCGAGGAGACCCTGAACGCGTACGTGGACCTGCGTCGTCAATACGCGAACAGTGGCCGGGTTCCCTCCTTCTATCTCGAGCAAGCCGAGCGGCGCGCGGCCTCGATCCGCGCGAAGCTCGGGCAGCCGCTTTTTCCGGGCCAGAACTACTCGATCACCGACAAGCGGCTGATGCTGTCGATCGTGCGCAAGGGCTCGCATGAGGACGCCAAGCTCCTCGAGGAAATCCAGAATCTGCGCGACGTGGTCGGCGCCACGCTCAGGTCGGCCAGCTTTGCCAGCCGCACGACCACGCCCGAGGATCTCAAGCGATTCCTTTGGCCGATCCTCAATCCCGATGCGTTTTTCGGCGACGGCTCCGAGGTGATCGATCAGTCCTATGACGACGCCCGCTCGATCCGCGATCAGTTGACCATCTTCGGCCACCACGTTCGCGTGAAGGCCAACCAGCTGCTGTTCGGGCTGCCCCCCGAGGAGGCAGGTGAGTCCGACTCGCGCATTGCCGTGCGCAGCTTCGGCGTTCTCAAGTATCCGGATGTCAAGGAGCTCTGGGAGATGAACAACATCGTTGGTTCGCTGTTCAACGATGTGCACCAGTATCCGTGTCCGTATCTGATCACCTGCGGCGTGATGATTCTTGACCAGAACGCGGTGGAGACTCGGGTGGCCCTGCGTAGTGCGCGCGCAACCCAGAACGCTGAGTCGAAGATCGCGAAGCTGCAGCCGGAGCTCGCGCTGCAAAACCGCGACTGGAAGGCCGTGGCGATGCAGTTGCAATCGGGTGGTTCGATGTGTGAGCTGTATCACACGCTGACCCTTTTCGCGCCACCCAAGCAAATGGAGCGGTGCGTGGCCGCTGCGAAAGGTATCTGGCGCGCGGAGCGCTTCCGGCTGTTCCCTATGCTTACGCAGCAGCTGACGACGTTTCTGTCCGCCATGCCGATGACGCTCACGACCGACGTGCGCGACGACCTGAAGAAGTTCCGGTTGATCACCACGAAGACCACAGTGAACGCCACGGATATGGCGCCGGTGATCGCCGAGTGGTCGGGTACAGAGGGGCGCCCCAGTTTGATGTTCTTCGGCCGGCGCGGAACACCCACGCTGGTCGACCCGTACGCGAGCTCGACGAATTACAACGGCTTTGTGGATGGCACCTCCGGTGCCGGCAAGTCGGTTTTGATGAACGACATTATCTCCGCATACCGATCCGTTGGAGGCATCGTCCGGCTGTGCGATGTCGGCTACTCGTACGAGAAGCAGATCGACATGGCGCGCGGCCAATACGTCGACTTTAAGCCCAACTCCAGAATCATCATCAATTCATTTTCGACCGCAGGGATCGATGCAGAGAACGGGATCGACAGCGAAGTGAAGTTTATTCGGCCGATCATCGCGCGCATGGTGTCACCGAACGCGCCTATTGACGACTTCGAGAGCTCGCTGCTTGACATCGCGACCCGCATCGTCTGGAACGACTACGGACAGGACGGCAGCCCGACTTTGGTGCGGGATGCGTTGAAGACCATCAAGGATCAGAACGCCCAGCCCGAACGCGTCGCGCACGAACTCGCGGTGCGCCTGGAGCCGTTCTGCATAGGCGGTGTCTACGGTCGCTACGTCAACGGACGCACCAACGTGCAACTCGACAACGAAGTGGTTGGGCTCGAGCTCGAGCACCTAAACAGCGACCCCCAATTGCGCACCGTGATCATGCTCGGCTTCACCAATCAGGTGACCAACGAGATGTATCGCTTCGACCGCTCGCGCCCGAAGCTGTTCCTGACGGATGAAGGCTGGCAGATCGTGGGGGACGATGCCGAGACGGCCGACTTCATGGAAGAAGGCTACCGGCGTGCGCGCAAGTACGAAGGGAGCTTCTTCTTCGCGACCCAGGGCATCACCGATGCCGCGATGAACAAGGCGACCCAGGCGGCGTTCGACAACTCCGCGTGGAAATTCCATCTCAAGCAAAGCGAAGACACGCTCAAGAAGATCGAGAAGAGCGATGTGATGGACCTGTCGCCCGGACTCAAACGCATGCTCAGGTCGCTCTCTCCCCAGCGGGACCGCTACAGCGAATTCGTTCTGGTGGATCCGAACGGCGGCACGCACCTGCTGCGTCATATCCCGGATGAATTCACGCTCGCGATGGCCACGACCAAGGGCCCGGATTTCGAATTCATGCAGCGCCTGCGTGCCGGCGGTACCTCCACCGAGGACGCGATTCGCGCCCTCATCGAAGCCAAGCGGAAATGACCATGCGCCACGACCTCGTCCTTACCAGCCTCGTCTCCGTGGGGGCGTCCCTCGTGCTCGGCGCGCCGCTCGTCTATTTCTGGACGCTGCGCAACCACACGGCACCCGTTGTGGTGGTTGACGTGCAGAAGCTCATCAGCGACGAGCAGCAGGCGTTGCTGAAGACCTTCAACAACGGTGACCCGGTGCACATGACCGACGACGCGAAGAGCAAGGCGACCCAGCACGCCGGGGACTATGCCAAGCGTCTGTCGGACGCGCTGGACCAACTCGGCGCCGAATGCGGCTGCGTGGTGGTGAACAAGGCCGCGGTGCTCGCCGGCGCGGCGCCCGACCTCACCGATGTGATTTCTCGGAGGATCGCGAAGTGATCGCGCGTCCTGCCCCGGATCGGCTCTCACGGTACCGCCGCTTCGTGCGCGTGATGGCAGCCATGACGATCGTTGCGGCGATCGTCTGGGCCATGGTGCCCTGGTACGGCCTGACCTTCAACATGTCCACGAGCCTGCCCGGCACGTTGTACTTCATTCGCAAGGGTGCGGACCGGCCGGCCGTCGGCGACACGATCGCATTCCGATGGCATGGCGGCGCCACCTACCCGGCCGGCGTCACTTTCATCAAGCACGTGGCTGGCGTGCCGGGCGACGTGGTGCGCGTGGTGGGACGCAACGTCTGGGTCAACGGCACGTACATCGGCTACGCCAAGCCGATTTCGCTCGCGGGCCTGGCGCTCTTCCCGACAGCGGATGGGGTGATTCCTCCCGGGTACTACTTCGTCGCGACGCCAAACCCGAACAGCCTCGACTCTCGGTATTCGATCGCCGGCAACGTTCCTCAATCCGCGATCGTCGGGGAGGCCTATGAAGTTTTCTAAGAGCCTCGCAATCGCTGCGGTTCTCGCAATCCGCGTGACCAGCGCACACGCCGACGACTTGGGTGCGGTCGGCCCGACGTATCCAATCGCCGAGCACGATGCTGTCGCCATGCTCAAGCATCGCCTGCGTGAAATGGAGGCGAACGGGGGCCTCGCCACGCTTCAGCGCCGTGCCCGCGAGCGCGCACTCCACGACATCACGACGCTGCCGGCTGTCTCCGGCATCTCGACCGTGACGGAATACGCGCGCCGGCTGATCGACCCGACCGTCACCTACGACAAACCTGTGACCAACGACGAGGGCGCCGTGATCGTGCCGGCGGGCACGCACATAAACCCGCTCGACATCGTGACGCTGCACGAGCGCCTGGTGTTCTTCGACGGCCGAGACCCAGCCCAGGTGAACGCCGTGCAAGCGCTTGCGCTCCACGACGGGACCGGAATCAAGCCCATTCTCACTGCTGGGTCTTGGCTCGATCTCACGAAGTCCTGGAAGCGCCAGGTCTATTTCGATCAGCAAGGGCGCCTGACGCAACGCTTCGGCATTACGCGCGTGCCGGCTGTGATCAGCCAGCAAGGCAACCAGCTGCTGCTCGAGGAAGAGCCAGCGGCCGTGTTGCGATGACCGATAGGGAGACGGGAATGAGTGAACTGTTACGCGTTGATGTGACGTCGACGCACGTGTCGCGTGGCGTCTGCGTGAGCCTCGCGGCCCGCGCCTACGCCCGGCTGCTCGAGGCGGTGCAGGATACGGCGGGCGATCACGGCTACGTGTTCGTCGTGGGCGCGCACCACGCGGAACTGCCGCAAGCGGTGGTGACCGCGATCGACCTGGCGCTCACCCAGCGTGTTCGCGGCGCGGCCAATTCGGCCGAAGCGGAGCAGCAAGGTCGCGCGTTGACCATCCACCTCCTGAATGCGATCGCGGAGCAGGAAATTGGTCTGGTGGCCGACCCGGAATTGATGGCTGCGCGCACGCTGGAGCGGGCACGCCGTGCCTCAACCCCGGCTGCACGGCCCCACTTCGTTCAAGTGCGTGCCGCTCTGCGCCGTCTCCCGTCGATCGCTGGCATCAGGCTGGACGGGGTGGCGTTTCCTGTGGGCCTGATCACGCTGGTCGGCGCCGGTTGCTTCGTCGGCACGGTAGCGCTCCACGCCGGCGACCGTCTCGCTGCAGACCTCTGGCCGGCGACCGTCGCGGCCGGGCCGCTGCCGCAGGCCGGGCTCGGTGCCGACCGCCAGCCTCCCCAAGCCGTGCCGCCACGCCGGCAGCCGCCCCATCTTATGCGCCGCCGGCCGACCGAATTCCAAACCCCCACGCTCGAGAGCTCGCAATGATCCAACGGAACAGCATCGACATCACCGCCGAACCGATGGCCACCACGTTGATGGCCAATCTCGCGACGCCGGATAACGCGGCCGTGTTGCGCGCCTTCCAGGACACGGCAGCGCGCCTGGACTATCGGCTCCTGAAGCAGTTGACCATCGAAAGCCTGCCGGATGCCGCCCACCAGGCCTTCAACGAGGCGGTGGCAGTGGTGGCGGCTCAGGACTGTGCGGCCCTGGTGATCAGCGAGATTATCGGCGCGCTGGGCCGGCAAGGGATTTTCCTCCACATGGGCGCATCGACGACCGATCTGCTACGTGCCGAGTCGCAGCGTACCGCGCGCGTCGTTCCGCTCCTGTTTCGCGAAGTCGAGGACGTGCCCCCCGCGGCCGCGGAGCGCGAGCCTCGTCGCCTCAGCGTCGACGTGTCGAACGATCAGGTCGTGGTGTCCGGCGAAGGGCTGCTCACCACCTACAACTGGCGAGCCAACGCGTACGACAACCGCGTCGCGCGCCTTTCGATCGTGTCGACGGAGCCGGCTCTCCGCCCTAGCGACGACGCCACCTACAGCGTGGTGTCGGGGGAAGGGGCGAGCCGCATGGCCCACCTCATTGCCGACAACCTGAGCAAAGCCGAGGCACTGGCGCTGATCGACCGCATTCAGGTGGGGGTGAAACACGCCCTGGGCATTGGCGCAGTGCCCGAGAGCGTTGTCGACCTGAATGCGCCGGACATGTCGCCGGTCGCGGAATCGGAATCGAATACGCCGCCTCGGGGGCACGCGCTGCTCGAGAGCATCGCCAAAGGCGTGTGGCGCGTGCTCTGGATCGGCGTTTGCGCCGTGGCCGGCTCGGCGGCAGTTGGCGCTGCGGTATTCGTGTTGCCGATCGTCTACCGCATCGGGCAGCACGTCAGCGCACACCTGATCGATCTCGCGCTCGGCGGCCACCCTGCCCTGCTGGGACTTCTGTCGTGAGCGCCCGAAACCAAATCCGAGGATACGCAATGAATGACAACACGAATTCCAATCGTCACGCCCCCGCTCCGATGCATGACGATCAGCCAGAAACCCTCAGGAGCGCAATCACGAGCACGGCAGTGATGGTGGGCTGTGTATTCATCAGGATTGTTCTCTGGTTGGTCGCTGTTGCAACCGTTCCGGTCAGTTTCTATTACTTTTTTGAGTCCATTGGTGCACACAGGGCTGCGAACGTAGTCGCCAATTCGGTCATATTTGGACTCGTCGTAGGGCTGGTTGTCTCACTCTGCGCGCTCCCGATTCTGGTCTTCGCCCGGATCGTAGCGATGTTCCAAGACGGCGATCGGTCATGAGCCCGACCTCGCTCTTTTGTCGCTGGTACATCGCACTCGCTGTGGTGTTGAGCGCTGTCTGCGTGTCGACGCCGGCTGACGCAGGCCAGTGCGTCGGCCGCTTCGCCAACCCGATCACCGATATCTGCTGGGAATGCGCGTTCCCGATGGCCATCGGCAGCGTCACGTTTCTCAGCGACGGCCAGGACGACACCACCAACCCCGGTGGGTTCCTGTGCTATTGCAACGGCACCTTCGGGGTGAAGTTCAGCTTCTGGGAACCGATCCGGCGTGTGGACGTGACCCGCTCCCCCTACTGCTTCGTCTCGCTCGGTGGGATCTCGCTCGATCCCGGTATCCACGCACCGGAAGGCGATGTGCGTCTGCAGAAGGACGACACCCGCCAAAGCTTCTACCAGGTTCACTGGTACACGGATCCGGTCATGTATTACACCGAGGTCCTGCTCGACGATCCCTGCATGGAAACCGGCAGCTTCGATGTCGCCTACATGACCGAGGTCGACCCGACCTGGAGCGACGACGATCTCACCATGCTTCTCGAGCCCGAAACCTACCTTTTCGGAAGCCCCGTCGCGCAGGCAGCCTGCGCGGGCGACTGCGTGCTCTCGAGCCTCGGCTTCGGCAGCAACCTGCTCTTTTGGTGCGCCGGCTGCAACGGCTCCATCTACCCATTTAACGGCCACGTGCAGGCACACGTCTCCGCGATCCAGGCGTCATCGCTGCTGGTGGAGCGGATGACCGCGAAGCTGCATCGGGAGGGGCTCATGTGGGGCACCACCGGCGACGACGCCATGTGCGGCTATTACCTGCAGCCCGTGATGGACAAGACCCAATACAAGTACACGATGCTCTACCCGGTCGCCCAGACCGACAAGATCAACGGCCAATGCTGCCAGCCGTACGGGCGTACCTCCGCTCTGTGGGGCGCAGGAAAGATGATCCCGTACACCGGCGAGGACTTCGCCTACGAAATCTTCCGCAAGCGCAACTGCTGCTCGGGCGCCAATCTCGGAGATCTGCCGCAATGAAGCTGCTCAACCTCAGCATGACGGCGGCCGCGTGCGCGATCGCGCTCTCCTCGAGCGCTTCGCTCGCTCAGACGGTCTCCAACGATGCGCTGAAGCGCGAACAGCAACAGATCAACGCGACGCGCCGCGCCACGTTCGATCAGGCCGCCAGCGGCGCGGACCGGTATCGCGGCGCTCAGCCAGCCGCGGCCGCGGTCGATGCCGAAATGCGGCGCATCCAGGGCGAGCGAGTCCGGCAAATGGATCAGGCGAGCGCCAAGGCGGCGCACGACGGCAACGACTTCCCGAACATGCCCGTGCTCCGGTCATCGCCCGTGCCGAGCTCGGCCAGCGCCGACCCGATGACCGTCGCGAAACGCTACGAAGATCGTGTCCAGCGCCGTGTCACCAATTCCTTCGTGGCCTTCGCCAGCTTCTCGATGCCAGACGCCTCGCTCGTGCGTCTCGTCAAGGCCATGAGCCTGGCGGGTGGCACCGTCGTGTTTCGCGGCTTCAAGGACGATTCCCTCAAGGCAACGGCCGCCGAGATGCAGCGCCTGGGCATCGCCTCGGGCGGCATCGTCGTGAACCCGAAGGCGTTCGTTCAGTACCGCGTCGAGCGTGTTCCCGCTTTCGTCGTCACGCAAGGCGGCGATGCGGACAGCCAGGTCGACAGCAGCGGGTGTGCTCTGCCTGCCTCCTATGTGTCGATCGCAGGCGACGTGACCCCCGCCTTCGCCCTGCGCCAGATTGTCGACCACAGCCCGACCTATGCCGGCATCGCGAACCGCTACCTGCGTGCGTTGGGGGACGTGGAGTGATGCCCGTGAAATCGATGCTGACCCGTGCGGTTCCGCTCGCCATCGCCAGTGCGCTTGCCCTGGTCGGTGTTCGCGCGCTCGCCGACAGCGCCACCACTGCCTCCGCGTTCGCGGAGGGCCAGTCGGTTGGCAACACCGGGATGAACACCGCGAACGGCGCAATCGCGAACGGTGGCTCGAACGTGCCGAATTACACCAGCCAGGACGGCACGCTGACGCCGCTCTACGCGGGCGGCAACGGCAGCCTGGGTCCCGCCGGCACCGGCAAGGAGGCCGATTGCTCCACGCAACCGGCCAACCCGAGCGCCTACTGGCAGCAGGAGTGCGACGCCGTGAACTATCTGGCCAAGAAGCCCGAGAACCGCATGCCCCTGACCGCCAGCGATCCGATCGTGACCGGCAGCACGGGAACGATCAGTAATCCAGGCACGACCACCAGTACGCAGGACTGCCACGACGTGACCTCCACGATCCCGGCCACCTACAAGCAGGCGACCTGCGAGCAGGCGCTCGGCACGCAAACGTACACCTGCAACCGCATCGACGATCCGATCTGTACCGAGCCGTATCAGAGCTGCGCGAATGGCGGCCTGGTGGAGGGCAGCTTCAGCGGCGGCTTCGCGTCGCGCCTCGCGTCGAACTCGGCCCTCTGGAACTTCGGCGCCGATACGGGATACCACGACAACTCGGGCTATTACGGTAGCACCGCCTACTCGTCGATGAGCTTCACGATCCAGAACCTGTCGGAGATCGGCACCGCCGTGATCAGCCAGATCACCGCGAACAACAGCCTGCGCAGCGTGGACATCAACGGCGTGACGGTCTACAGCGATCTTTCCGACGGTGGCCGCGTGCTCCAGTGCGGAATCGGGACCGGCAAGGATTCGACCACCGGCATGACGGTCAACAGCGCAGGCGACCTGACCGCGTCGACCAAGGACTGGACCGTGACCGAACTGCGCGACGTCTGCTCTGACAAGACGGCATTCACCGCCGATGGTGGCGTCACGGAGTACAAGGCCGGATTTCACTTCGGTTCCTACTACGAGGGCAACCCCTCGACCATCAGCCCGAACACCGACATCCGTCCGTACCTGCACGAAGGCGTCAACACGGTCGAGATCCAGGCCGCGTTCGGCGGCTACGGCGACGAGGGGGGCGGTGAGGCCAAGGTTCAGCTGACCGTGAACCAGATCTGCACGGCCACCTGCACACCGAACTGGATCGACCAGTGCAGCTCCTTCGAGCAAAGGGCTGCGCAATGAGGATCCATGCCCTGATTCGTTGCTCGCTCCGCACGCTCGCCTGCGCTCTCGCTGCCGCGCTGCCGGCACTCGCGCACGCCACGCCCACCTGCCAGCTGACCGGCTCGACCTGCGTCGAGCCCGCCGCGACGCGCGTCATCAACGGAATCTCGGTCTACCAGGATTGCTGGAACTACCAGGATACCTACCAGTGTCAGGCGGCCGATGCCGTCGACGATTGCGCCCCGCTGCAGCAGGAAGGGTGCGGCATGGTCGGGCAGCAATGTGTCTCGTACAACGATGCCTCGCCCGGCACCTGCGACACCATGCAGTACACGTACCAGTGCCTCGATACCCCGGCGCACACGACCACGGTCACGCAATGCACGAACACGATGTGCGCGCCGGGCGCCGGCTGCTTCAGCTCGAGCAGCACACCGGATGGCGCCATCGGCCAAGTGGTGACGGGCCTCGAGACCGGACGCGAAGCGGGGGCCTACGGGGTGGATGCCGCCGGCAACGTGGACATCTTCAAGGGCTACGACAGCAGCTGCTCGATCAAGGTGCTCGGAGGTATCGAAGTCAAGAGCTGCTGCACCAGCAATGCAGGCGGTGCCGCCTATTCGAACAACGCGATCGGCAGCGCCGCGGTCAGTGCCGGACTGTCCGTGGCAGGGACCGCCGCGAAGCAGGGCATTGCCTTGGGCTCCAAGTACGTCTTCGATCAACTGTACGAAACCGTCGACAGTTCCATCGTCAATTCAGGGCTGCTTCAGATGGGATCGTGGGCGGACCGCGCGCTGAGCAGTTCCGGTTCGTTCGGCGCCTACGGTTTCACGTTCTCGTTCTCGCTCACCAACGGCCTGCAGTTCGTGAGCTTCGATCCCTACTCGTTCGCGCTTCAGGTGGCGATTCAGCTGATCCAGAGCTGGCTGAGCTGTACATCGGACGAACAGGTGCTGAGCCTGAAGCAGGGCGAGAACCTCTGTGTCCAGTACAACCAGGGCTGCTCGAAGAAAGTGCTCGGCGTGTGTGTCGAAGAGCAGAAGAACTACTGCTGCTTCAACTCCCTGATCGCAAAGATCGTCAACCAGCAGGGGAAGGCCCAACTCGGCATCCCGTTCGCCGGTTGCGGCGGGCTCACGGCCGATCAGTTGCAGCAGATCGATTTCACGAAGATCGATTTCACCGAATTCGTCAATTCCATCCAGTCTACCGCCGTCAATCAGGACGCGATCCTGCAGCAGATTCAGCAGTCGATCAGCGCCGGCAAGGGGGTCTCCCAGTGAAGTACTACCTGTCGCTTGTCAGCGCCGCGGCGCTATTGGCCCTCGCGCCGGTCGCGCATGCGGGCAGCTACGACGAGTTCAGCGCCGTGCTGGTCGACGCGATCGACCACGGCCAGTCATTCGGCGCGTTGCGTGGTCCGGTCGCCGATTCGCTCACGTCGAAACTGCACGCCAACGGCCCGGTTTACGTCACCGCTCGGCCGGTCAGCGATTTGCCGCGTGCCGGCTGCAAGCGCTTGGATGTCCTGTTCGACATCCGAGGTGTGCAAACCGAGGCGGGCGAGACCAGCGGTCGCCTCGATCTGAAGATGAATTACTGCCGCGATGGCGTACCCCCGATTGGTCTCTCACCGGGTGCGACGGCGTCTCCAGTCGGTCCCACTTCGTTGAAGGAGCAGCCGCAATGAAAGCCATGTCCATGATGCGCCTCGCCGTGGCGGCCACACTCGCGGGCATGACGTTCCTGTCGCCGATCGCCGACGCTGGCGACCTCGACTATCCGTCCGCCTGGCATTGCGATGGCGAGGCCAAGTTCAACTGGTACTGCGACGACGAGGCCAAGCCAGCCGCGCCCACGGTTGCGAGTGCCACTACGCCTGCCGATCGCGATAACTTCGACCAGATCAAGTCGGCCGACGCGATGCGCGAGGCGCTCAAGCAGCGCCTGGACGTCGCCAACATGGATCCGACGCCCGAGCACATCAAGTCGTACATCAAGCTTTGGGAATACGTGCAGCAGAAGAGTTCGGTGTTCGCCGATCAGTGGCGCCGCGTCGTCTGGCAAGACCCGAGCCTGGACTATTCGCTCAAGCGGCCTACCAACAACGTGGCCGTCCATACCTACGACCAGACCCGCGACAGCGATCAGGACGCCCAGCTGCGCGCACTGGCGCAAAAGCATGGGCTGATCTTCTTCTTCCGCTCCGATTGTCCGTATTGCCACGCCATGGCGCCGACCATCCAGCTGCTCGCCCAGCGCTACGGCATCGACGTGCTGCCGGTGTCCCTCGACGGCCGCGGCATTGCGGAGTTCCCGAACCCCACCCCGGACCACGGGCAGGCCTCGACCTGGGGTGTCCAGCAGGTGCCCGCCCTCTTCATCGCCTCGAAGGAGACGGGCGACCACGCGATGATCGGCTCGGGAACGCTCTCGCTGCAAGACATCATCGATCGCATCTTCGTTCTCACCGCCTCGCAGCCTGGAGAGCTCTTCTGATGAAACCCTCGCGTTGGATATCCGCGATCGCTGCCGGCGTGCTGGCCATCGCCCCGATCTTTGCCCAGGCCATGTCGATGCAGGAGGTGTTCGACTCGATCAACGCCATGGGCAATGTTTCCAGCCCGCGCGCCTTGCAGGGCGAGACGATGGACATGTACAGCGGCGGGAGCGTATTCATGCGCACGCCGCACAAGACCTATCAGCTCGCGAGCGCAACTGCGCCGGAGTGGGGCGCGGGATGCGGAGGGATCGACCTGTTCGCTGGCGGATTTAGCTTCATCAACAAGGAGCAGTTCGTCGCGCTGCTGCGCAACATTGGCTCGAACGCACTCGGTTACGCGTTCAAGCTCGCGCTGCAGAACCTGTGTCCCACCTGCGACAACGTCATGCAGTCGCTGCAGACCATCGCGCGCGACGTCAATCGCATGAACATCGATTCGTGCCAGGCGGCCGAAGGCGTCGTCAACGCCGTCACGCCCTCCACCTGGAAGAAGGAACAGACCAATCTCGCCGACACGCTCGGGCCGTTCACGAACTTGTATTCGGACATGACCGATGCCTGGACGAACATCAGCGGCAGCTCGGCCCAGGCCGCGCAAACCATCAACACGGCCACGGCCTCGAACGCCAACCTGCAGGCTAAGGCCCCCTACGGCAACGTTACCTGGCAGGCCTTACTGCAGCTGCCGGATCTGAGCACGTCGGATCGCGAGTTCCTGATGTCGCTGGTCGGCACCGTGGTCTTCCCCGACCCCTCCGACTCGGGCGGGACCGAGGTCAACCCGATTTTCCTGCCCAGAGTCGGCAGCCTCTCGGTCCAGGAACTGGTCGGCAACGATCCGAGCTCGGACACCGGCGGCACGATTCAGGTTTACGTGTGCGACGAAACCACGAAGTGCCTGAATCCCTCGACGCAGGAGATCGGCTATACGACCTTTCGCACGATGGTTCAGCAAAAGCTGCAGGTCATTACCGATGCGGTCGCGTCTCGATCGGCAATACCGAACCCGGACGACACGTTCAAGTTTCTGAGCATGACCGATCTGCCGGTCTACAAGATGATCGCCATCGGCACGCGCCTGAACAATTCGGCGTTGTCCGATCAGTTGCTGAGCACGTACCAATCGCTGATCGCGGCCAAGTATGCAGAGGCGTACATCCACGGCTCTGCCGAGGATCTGCGCCGAGCGATCGCGCGCTACAGCACCGTCAAGTCGAGCACGTCCCTGCTCGAGCAGGCGACCAAGCTCAACACCAGCATCGACACGGTCGAGTCTGAAGCGCGCAGTGTCGTCATGCAGGCATTCAGCCAAACCTCCAACGCGTGGGCGCTGGTCGAGCAGCTGCAGTCGATCGAGCGTGCGGTGCACGCGAACGTATCGTCGTCGCTACGGAATTCGCTTGCGTTCGGCCAGACCCTCACGTCGGGAGGCACGCAATGAACATGGAGATCGACACCTACGCGAACGTCGACTCCCTGTACTACGTGATGCAGGGCGTCGCCTCGTTCATGGGAAGCGGTACGTGGACGGGCCTGATCAAATATACGTTGCTGTGCGGCCTCTTGATCTGGACCATGGCGGCCATCGGCCGCAAGGGAACGGAGATCATTCGCTGGTTCGCCGGCGCCATGCTGATGACGCAGCTGCTGTTGCTGCCCGTGGAGAACGTCTTCATCACGGACGTCAACAACGTGCAGCCCACTCGCGAGGTGGACCACGTGCCGGTCTACCTGGCCGCGGTCGCTCAGAGCGCGACGCTCATCTCGCGCGTGATGACGGAGGCGTACGAGACGGTGTTCAGCGTCCCGGATACGCTCACCTTGAAGAAGGGCGACGTGGGTTTTGGCGTGTCGGTGCTGAAGAAGGTCAATCAGGCGGAGATCACAGACCCGGGCCTTCACGCGGATTTGATGCAGTTCTTCAAGGAGTGCACCGTCTACGACATCCAGGACGGCGCGATTGATCCGAAGACGATCATGAGCGGTACCGACCCGTTCAATACCGTGTTCACCTCGACGAGCCCCGCGCGGTATGTCACGACCAACACGCTGACGGCCAATCCGACGACCGATACATGTTCAGCGACCGGCACGTTGCTGCTGATTCGGGTTCAGGACGCTGAACAGACCGCCGAGCAGATCTACGGCAGCGAGATGTACCCGGAGATCACGGACGCTTCGATGGCGAAGTCGGAATTCGTCAACGCGATCGGCGATTCCTACGGCTTCATTCTTCAGTCATCGCAGAACGCCTCGTCAGCGTTGCGCCAGGCGATGTTCAACAACGTCTGGCGGCAGGCCGGTGCCGAATTGCCGGCGATGCTGAACGACCCTGCGCGCGTGAACGAGGTCAATGCGCTGATGAGCTCGGCGCAGGCCGCCGTGGCCACCAACGGCTCGTTGTCGAGCATGGCGATCCTCGCGAAGGACACCCTGCCGACGGTGCGCAACTATGCCGAAGCCATCATCTACGCGGTGTTCCCGATCATCCTGGTGCTCTGCCTGATCAGCGGGGGCGAAGGCGCCAAACGGATCCTCGGCGCCTATGCAAAGACGGTGGCATGGGTCGCGCTCTGGCCAATGATGTTCGCGGTGATCAACGGCCTCTCGTTGATGCACCTGAGCCACGAAATGCGTTCGATGTCGCTGCAGGCTGGCGTGCCGTTCGGGATGGCAGCGAAGTTCGGCTCGACGCTGATCGACGAACAGGCGTTGCTCGGCTACATGGTGTTGTTGGCGCCGGCGTTCGCGTGGGGCCTGCTGAACATGGCCACGGTTGGCGTGACAGGCGCGTTCTCCATGCTGAACGACGCAGTGACGGGTGGTGCACGCCAGATCGGCGCGCAGCAGGCACAGGGTGACGAGAACATCGGCAACGTCCACGTCGACTCGTCCTCGATCGACAACGCGTCGCGCAACGTGACGTCGGCCAACAAGATGGACACGACTGTGCAGTCTCGCACCGGTTCGATGAGTGTCGAGACGGGTAACGGCACGGCCTATACCAACTTCGCAAACGGGCTGATCGCCCGGTCGGATTTCCAGAACAGTCTCGGGGTGTCGGCCATGTCACAGGACGCGGTCGAGCGTTCTCTCGGCACAGACTCGTCGACTGGCATCGCGGCCAACCGGACGAACTCGACTTTTGGCGGGCACGAGACGGTGGCCGCCGGCACGATCACAACGGCGAACAGCCAAGATCGTAGCCAGACGCAGCGCTTCGGGGACGAAGCGAACTCGGGCATTCGCGGTTCGATCAGCAAGTCCGGTGAGCGGCGGGCGTCGAATGATCAGCAGTATGGGGTGGACCAGGCCCACGCGACGGAACTTCAAACTTCAGTCGGCGGCCGGGTGTCCGGAATGCTCGGCGGATCGTTTGAAAAATCGTTTGGAGACGACGGTGCGGTCGCACCTGGCGCAGGGAGCGGTGGCGGCAACAATGCACCGGGTAGGACCGCCGGCGGCGGGAGGCCGTCCGCGAACAACCCGGTTGCGAATTCGCCTTTCTTTAATCAGGCCGAGGAAGACAAGCTCGCTCGTAAAGCCGAGTCGCTCGGTAAGTCGCCCCAAGAGGTACAAGCCGTCCGCGATGCCTACCGTAATAAGGTCCAAGCGGTCGATTATGCCAATGGCGGAGGCACTGGGAAGGGAAAGAGCAATTTCAGACTCGGCCTCGATCTTTCTGGAGAGGGAGGGGTCACCAAATTTTGGAGGCACAGCGAGGGGGAGAAATTCAACGACCAGTACTCGAGCATCGGGAGCTACGGAGAAAACGATCAGTTTTCTCGGGAGGGTGGGCAGAATCACGTGGACGCCACCGGGACTGAATCGGGCCAGCATGTCCGTAACGACCACTCGGCATCACTGACCGATCAGACGCTATCCGGCTCGCGTAATTCCGCCGACCTGTCCCGCTCCACCGATCTTCGCCAGCGCGGCTCGACTCAAACGGTCTCGCGGGTTGATACGTCGACGAACCTGATGACGCCCGAGAATCTTCGGTCGGTGGCTGCCCGTAATGGCATGCGCTATAGCCAGTTGATGACGCTGTCCGAGCCGGACCTCGCGCGGTTGGTCAAGGACGACGCATCGATGCGCGATCTCGTCGTGCACAACGCCACGTTGCCGAGTATCGCGCGTGACGGCTCCGCTCTGCCTGGCAGCCAAGGCGACGTTGTCCGCCAAAACCAACGTAATCAAGGCGGCGTTGGCGCTAACGCGGCAGCGGCCTACCAACGCTATACCGGTGCTGTGGGACCGGTCGACACGACGCCGCTCGACGTGAGCACCCCGATTCCGCAGGTCGTGAAGGACGCCCAGCAGCGCGTTGATGCGATGAAACAACGCGTCGCGGAAGACTCTGCTTCGCCGATCAAGCAAGTACGCGACCACGTCGATCCATCCGCGGACAACAAGCCGCTCATGACGCCAGAGCGCGCACCGGGCCGGCCACTGCCCAACACTCCCACCGCGGCGCCCGCACAGCCCACGCAGCCCACGAAGACGCCCCTGGACGCGTGGAAAAACGATCTGTCGATTTCGCGAACCGAAGGGGCCGCGCCCGACGCATCGAGCGCATCGGCGTCATCTGGCGTGGCGCCGCTCCCCCGATCGAACGTCGACAAGTTTCTGCATCCCAATGCGCCAGACAAGGGGCCCACGATTGAAGCCGCGCAATCAACCGCAGGACGGACACCCGCCGCGCCAGCTCTTGCGCCGCTGAACGAGTCGGAGTTCAAGGTCGTTCAGCTAGACAGTTCGGACGCCGCACGACCGTCGACGTCCTCGGGAACAGCAACCTCGCCGAGCGCCCTCGTATCGATACGGAAGCCCAGCCCACGCGTTGGTGAGGAATCGCGCGCCACGCCTTCGGAAACTAGTTCGCTCGGAGCAAACCATGACAAGGAATGAAAGAAGGGCCTTTCGGCCCTTGGGAATTACCGAAAACGTCTTAGCGTCGGAGCGAATCGTTCACACCGTGGTAAGACTGCTTCCAACTGTTGGTGTATTGATCAACGATACTGCTCGGCTGTGTGTATCTATCCCACGCGTCCCGGTGTTGGGAGTTGGTCGCAATCAAGTGGTCCAGCTTGGCTGCGATTGCGAACTGAAGGAAGACGGCCAGCGCGCTGGTGAGCGCAGCGCCGAATGCCAGCCATTCAGGGGGCAGTTGAAGCACCGTAATCACAGTGGCAGCAATCGCCAGTGTGACCAGGTACGTCCACATGATTTTTTTATATATGGATCGGCCGCTTCGCGACGCAATAAACGACGAGAAGACCGAGTAAATGAGAGCAAAGAAGCTCGCGAATGCAATGCAGAACACGTAATCCATTTTAAGCGCCCCCGTACGCAATTAGACTTGACGTTACGCCTGATCCGGCGTAGTGGCAAGTCGTTCCGCAATAACATAATCGCGCGTTGCATTAATCCGTCGCTTTCCCGTATTCACGCTATATCAGCGGTGAGTCGGTCGCGTCGGCTTGCGCTCACGTTCCCCCTCCTCCTGCTCGCGGCCTGCGCCGCGCCGCACGGCGATGACGCGTGTGCCACCCCGTATGCCGGCACCACGCATGCCGTTCGCGGCGGGAGGTCGGCATGAAGTTCCTCCTCTGCGTTTTGGTGGCCGCCGCCGCCGGCTATTTCGTCTTGCATGACGGCGCCCCGCCCGGGCTCGACGGGCTGACGTCCTCAGTCGGTCATCTGACCCATTCGTTGCCGCACCCGGCCGACGGCGCGACGCATTCGGAAGGCACGGCGTCCAACGATCGTGCCGCCGTGCAGTTCGCCACTTCGCCCGACGGCCAGGCGGAGGCGCTCGTGCTCAGCGTGATCGACAGTGCCCGGTCCGAGCTGGACGTCGCCGCCTACGAGCTCACCAATCGGCGCATCGTCACGCACCTCATCGACCGTGCTCGCGCCGGCGTGCAAGTCCGCGTCGTGCTCGACCGCTCCCAGCTCGACGGACGCGGTTCGAAGCTCACCGAGCTCGCGGCCGCGGGCATCCCCGTGCGTATCGATCTGGCCGTGCCGCTCATGCACGACAAGTTCGTTGTCGCCGACGGCGACACCACCCAGACCGGCTCCATGAATTACACCCAGGCCGGCGCCCACCACAACGCCGAAAACGTCCTGGTTATCTGGCACCACCCCACAGTTGCCGCGGCGGTGCGAAGTGCCTGGACGCGCCTTTGGGACGAATCCCGGCCCTATTCCGGCAGCTGATTCGAGAACCACTGACATTCACCTTTTCACCACGGAGCACATCATGCCGCACGCTGATTATCTCGAATACGAAGTCGCCTGCCAGACGCTCGGCCAGCTCATCGCGCACCAGGTGGCCATTCTCGCCCACGAAGAAATGCAGGCCCAGCCGGATGTGACGCGCGCCGGCGCCGCCGACGCTGAGCGTCGCGCGCTCGTCGCGGTGCGCGACGCGCTGCTGCCCGACGACGCGCGGGGCATTGCCGACGTGCTGGCTACCTACGGACCCCGCGCCCGGCAACTGAACGCTGACCGCGCCTGACCCGGGAGGCGACCATGGAGACCATTCCGGATCTGGTGATGCAACGGGCCTACGCGCGCGTCGAGCGTGAGGCGATCGAGGCCAGCCGCGCGCAGGCCGCCCCACGTGCCATTTTGCTCGGCGGCCAGCCCGGGGCCGGCAAGACGGCGCTGGCACGCCAGGCTGTCTCGGAGCTGGGCGAGCGTGGCGGTGCGGTGCTCATTGATGCCGATCGCATGCGCGAGAACCTTCCGCAGTACAGCGGATTGTTGCGTCAGGATCCCCAGCGCGCGGCGGACATCACGCACGCGGATGCGGGCCGCTGGGCGGCTCGGTTGACCGATGCCGCCTCGCAGGCGCGGCGCGATCTCGTGATCGACGGCACCATGCGCAACTCCGAGAGCCTGCGCAATCTCGCGCGGCGACTCAACGAGCGCGGCTATACGCTCGAGGTGCGTGGCGTGGCCATCCCAGCCGAGATCTCGCTCACGCGCGCGCAGCTGCGCACCGAGCGCGAGATCGCCACCACCGGCGTGGGCCGCGTCGTCAATCCCGAGCAGCATGACCAGGCGTACGCCGGCATGTTGGAAACCATTGCGCGGCTCGAGCACGAGAAGGCGGTGGACCGGATCCAGATCGTGGATCGGCATCATCGGGAGACCTACCGCAACGAGCTGCATCAGGGCGAGTGGCGCCACGCGCCGACGGCCGCTGAAGCGATCGAGCGTGAGCGCGGGCGCGCCATGACGCACGACGAGTTGTCCAACCACGCCGAGATGCTGGGGGACATTCTCGCGATGCGCATCGTGCGTGGCGCGCCGGCGGCGGAGATTGCCGACGTGTCTGAGCGGCGAGACGCGGCGCTGATTGCCCGCCAGCAAGCGCGCTTGGTCAACCCGCAACCCGAGCACGGGCAGCAGTGGACGCAGGGTGCGGGCGACGTTGACACCGTGCGTGCGCAGCGCCAGCGCCCCATCGATCACGCGCGCGATGCCGAGCGCGGCCGCGCGTTCGACACCCTCGGCCGCGATCAGGCGCTCGCTCTCTTCCCGGAGCTCGACGCGGCGTTCCACCACCTCGAGACACGCACCAGCCTCTCGACCGTGCCGAACGCCGAAATCGCGCGCGCGAACCTGTCCGAACAGATCCACCGGGGACAGCTGCCGGAACGCGATGTGCCCGAGGACGTCTCGCGTCGCGCCATTGGGCTCGCCGGTGACCACCACGGCCTGATCGTGCGCGACGCGCAGCAGCTCGAGCGGCACTACACGGGTCAGGTGCTGGCCAACTCCTCTCACCACGCGCTCGTGAAGATCGGTCAAACCGTGGGCATCGTTTATCCGCACGACCGCCTGTCGCGTGAGGTCGAGATCGGCGAGCACGTTGCGATCCAGTATTCGCCCGACAGCGCGCTGCATCAGGTCAGGGACCGGGACCATCAACACGAGCATGCCGCCCCCGTCCACGAACACCAATACGGAATCGAGCGATAGGGATGGCCATGTTCTCGTTCAACCGCGCGCCACGCCTGCGCCCGATTCCGCACTTCACCCGCCTCTATCTGGCCGAGCGGCGTTATGCGCGTCAGCGCATGTGGCTCAGCCCGCGCTTGCTGCGCATCGAGGCGAGCTGGGCAGTCCGCTATCTCGCGCGATGGCTGGTGCTGTGCTGGCTGGCGTGGGCGCCGTCGCTCCTGTTGTGGCTCGCCCTCGGCAGGAACGGGTTCGACCTCGCGTTGCCGATCGCCGTCATTCCGCGCGCCTGCGTGTCCGCGTACGTGATCGCCGGCGTAGCGGCCTCGATCGCGTACGCCTGGTGGCGCCCGTACATCAGCTACATCGAGCTGCAGGTCCGGCACCACATGGACGGCTGGTATCGGACTGTATGCGAAGCCCAGCGGACCGGGCGCATTGATTGATCACGTTGCAATTTCATTTCATCCACAACACGAGGCAGACCATGCACTTCACGAAAACCACGCTTCTCTTCACCACCCTGGCAACTGCGGTCCTGCTCGCCGGCTGCGCGACGACCGGCAACGAACGGCTCGAGGCAGCCACGCAGACGAGCGTGCACACGCAGCTGCAGGAGGGCAAGAGCACCAAGCAGGACGTCCAGGATGCGTTCGGCTCGCCGAACAAGACCACCTTCACGGATTCGGGGCTCGAGATCTGGACCTACCAGCTGACCCACGCCACGCCGCACGCGATCAACTTCGTGCCGATCGTGGGCGCGTTCGCACATGGGGCTGACGTGCGCCGCAAAACGCTGACGGTGCTGTTTGACGACGCCGGCGTCGTCAAGAAATACACCTTCGCCGAGACCACCGACGTGGCCAAGGGAGGAATCGGGCAATAAGAGCCTGAAACGAATCGATACCCCTGGAAGTGTGTTTACCCATTTCGCACTTCCTTTGACGCCAGCCGGCAGAGCCGGCTGGTCTTTTTCCCGATGTGTTTCGCATTTCCGAAGGAGATCCGTATGCGAACGCGACTTCGTCGCCACCCTGTGCAGCGCCACCACGTGCTCGCGATGAACGCGGTACTCGCGCTCGGCAGCGGGGTGATCACCCAGCCGATCTCGGTCGTAGACGGGCACCCCCTGGCCGGTAGCGCCGAGCCGATGCTGGTCGGCGTGCTGGTGGCCTCGACCTTCTTCATGCCAGCGTTGCGCCTGACCTGCACGCAACGCGGCTCCTGGATCGCGCTGCGACGTGCGAAGCAGTCCCTTTGCGACTTCGGCCTGTTCGTCGGCCTGCTGAGCATAGGTTTGTTCAGCGCGATCCTGGCCAACGCAATATCGCTGTCGCCCCACGCGGCGGACATCGCGATCGGCATCGGCTTTGACGGCCTGGTCGATGGCGCGATCCTGTACCTATGGGGCTGGGTGGCGTTGCCGCTCCTGCACGCGATCATGCGGGCCGAAACCGCCTGGACCCGGCGAGGTGCGCGGTGAGCCCCCTCCTTCGCCTTCCTCTCGATTTCGTTGTGCGTGCGGTGCTGCTCGGTGTCGTGTGGCTCGCCGGCGCCCCCGTCCACGCGCAGCAGTTTCTCTCTCCCGACCAGGCGTTTCGTGTACGCATGACCGAGGAACCCGGCATCGTCGTACTCCATTTCTCGATCGCCGACGGCTATCGCCTCTACGGCGAGCGCTTCGCTGTGTCCAGCGACGACCCGCAGGCCAGGCTCGGCGCGATCCAGCGCCCGGCCGGCCGTAGCGTGCCCGATCTGGCCGCTGGGCACCCGGTGGAAGTGTACGAGCACGCGGCGACGTTACGCGTTCCGATTCACGCTCGGGAGATGTTTGCCCTGACCGTGCGCTATCAGGGCTGCGCCATCAACGAGATCTGCTATCCGCCGGCGCAACGCACATTTCCCGTGATCGCTGCGGCGCTGTTCCCTCAGTCCGGAGCGAGCCGATGAGCGCCCCTCTATCCCATTTTTCGCGTGCGCTCGAGGCGCGCGTGAATTACGCGTACGCCGCATGCACGACAGACGCCGGATCGGTGGCGTGGCACACCTTCATGGAGCTGGCTCGCCAACATGCCATCGCGCTCGGGCGAGTTCGCGCGCTCGATCCGAGCGACGACTGTGAGTGCCCGAATCTGATCGCCGACGTGCCGTTGCTGAGCCAGGCCTTCGAGGCTGCGGTGTGCGAGGTACGCGGCCAACGCGTGGAAGCGGTCGAAAGCGACCGCACCGCGTGACGTGTCGCCATATCAAAAAGACCCCCTCTGTTCCCGGAATCTTGGCGGAGGACAGGAACAGAGGGCTCCAGGGCTTGCGCCAGGCGCAGGCGTAACCGTCCCGTGATCCGGGATCTCGATGTCAAACGGGGATTGTAATGAAAGTTAAGAAGCGACCCAAACGGACCGGACTGTCGATTGCCGTCGCCGCGGCGATCGCGGCCTACGCAGGGCATGTGTATGCGCAGGCGACAGGCACCGATGCGATTGCCACCGGCAACGGAGCGACGGCCTCCGGCGACGATTCGATCGCTCTCGGCACGAACGTGTCCTCGATCGGCGCACGCGCGGCGGCACTCGGCTACGCAGCCACGGCCGCGGGTGCCGACTCGATCGCCTTCGGCACCTCGGCCACGGCGCAAACCGACGCTGTCGCGCTCGGCCTGTCGAGCGTTGCCAACACGAACAGCGTGGCGCTCGGGCCGATGGCCACCGCGGCGGCGGATTCGGCGGTGGCCATCGGCAAGGGGGCGGTTGCGGGAAGCGCCACGCCCACGGCTGGCACGACGGCGGATATCGCGATCGGCAGTGGCGCCAACGCGGTGACCACCGGAACCAACAACGGCGGTGTGATCGCGATAGGTGCAAGCGCGTCGGCATCGCTTCAAAACTCCGTGGCGCTGGGCAGTCAGGCGAGCGCCACGGGCAATCAGGCGATCGCCATCGGCTCGGGGGCGGTCGCGACGGCGCAGAACGGAATCGCCATTGGCAATTCGGCCAACGTCGCGACCGCGCAGGATGTGGCGATCGGTTCCGGGGCGATTACGACCACCACGAAGCCGACGGCAACGATCGATGTCGGTGGACAAACCTATTCGGTCGCGGGCGGCACGCCCAACGGAGCCTTTAGCGTAGGCTCCGCTCGATATCCTCGGCAGATTCAGGGCGTCGCAGCCGGTTCGATCGGCGCAACGAGTACGGATGCCGTGAACGGCTCAGAGCTCTACCAGACCACCCAGGCGATCGGGACGCTGTCGACGTCGACGGCCGCGTCGGTCACGTCGCTCTCGACAGGCACCACGAGCAACGCCTCCAACATCACGAGCCTGTCGAGCAGCGTGACGTCGGGGCTGGTGTCCCTGTCCACCGGCCTAGCAGACAGCAACATGGCGTTGAGCAGCCTGTCGAGCAGTACGACGGCCGGCTTCGCGTCGATCTCTACTTCGACTGAACAGGCGATCGGCAGCCTGTCCACGGGCGCCGCCAGCGCGATCAGCGATCTGTCCACGCGCACCGATCAATCAGTGGCCTCGCTCTCGACCGGCATCGCCGGCAACGCCTCAAGCATCACGAGCCTGTCGAGCGGCGTGACCTCGGGACTGGCGTCGCTGTCCACGACCACGGCGCAATCGGTTAGCTCGCTGTCCACTGGCCTCTCCGACAGCAATGCGGCGTTGAGCAGCCTGTCGAGCAGTACGACGGCCGGCATCGCGTCGATCTCGACATCGACCGCGCAGGCGATTGGCAGTTTGTCGACCGGCACCGCCAGCGCGATCAGCGATCTGTCGGCCCGCACCGATCAATCGGTGGCCTCGCTCTCGACCGGCGTCGCTGGTCAAAATGCAACCCTTGCCTCGCTGCAGTCGGGGCTGTCTGACGGCACCGTGGGCCTGGTGAAGCAGGTCGGCGGCGTCGGCAGCGGCATCCTCACCTTTGGCGCCAGCACCGGCGGATCGGCCATCGATGTCTCCGGCACCGATGGGGCGCGCCAGCTCAGGGGCGTAGCCGCTGGCACCGATACAACCGACGCCGTTAACCTGCAGCAACTGCAGAGCGTCTCGGCTGCGATCGGGACCGTCGGTTCGGCTGCGGTCGGCTACGACGACTCCGCGCACACACGCGTGACGTTCGGAACGACCGGCACGCCGGTTACGCTCTCCAACCTCGCGGACGGCACCCTGAGCGCCGCCAGCACCGAGGCCGTGACCGGCCGGCAGCTCTATGCCGAGCAACTCGCATCGAGCGCCAACACGAATGCGATCGCGTTGCTGTCAACCTCCACCGACCAGTCGGTGGCGCAGCTGACGAGCGGCCTGTCCAGCGGCGTTGCGGCGATCAGCGGGCTCTCGACCGGTACCGCAGTCTCCGTCGCATCGCTCTCTACTGGTCTCGCCGGCAACGCCGCATCGATCTCCGCCCTGTCCAGCAGCACGGCCTCCACGATCACCGCGCTGACCGCCAGCACAGCGCAGTCTGTCGCGTCCCTGTCCACGGGTCTCGCCGGCGACGCCTCCACCCTGACGGCCCTGCAGTCCGGTTTGGCGGCCGGCACCGTCGGCCTTGTGCAGCAAGTCGGCGGCATCGGCGCGGGTGTGATCAGCATCGGCGCCGGCACGGGGGGATCGGCTATCGATGTCTCCGGCACCAATGGCGCGCGCCAGCTCAAGGGCGTGGCCGCCGGCACCGATGCCACCGACGCCGTCAACCTGCAGCAGCTGCAGAACGTCTCGGCAGCGATCGGGACTGTCGATTCGGGGGCGGTCGGCTACGACGACGCCGCGCACACGCGCGTGACGTTCGGCACGACCGGCACGCCGGTCACCCTCTCCAACCTCGCGGACGGCGCCCTGAGCGCCACCAGCACCGAGGCCGTGACCGGGCGGCAGCTCTACGCTCAGCAACTCGCATCGAGCGCCAACACCAACGCGATCGCGTCACTCTCGACCGCCACCGGCCAGTCCGTGGTGCAGTTGACCAGCGGGCTGTCCAGCAGCCTCTCGGCGATCAGTACGCTGTCCACGGCGACCGTGCAGTTCTTCGCGTCCCTGTCCACCGGTCTCGCCGGGGACGCCTCGACGCTGACGGCGCTTCAGGCCGGTC
The DNA here is from genome assembly GCA_030151225.1 of Burkholderia sp. Taxonomy (GTDB): domain Bacteria; phylum Pseudomonadota; class Gammaproteobacteria; order Burkholderiales; family Burkholderiaceae; genus Burkholderia. The sequence goes on from JASLEG010000087.1 coordinate 56,289, forward strand.
TGGCTGCCGGCACCGTCGGGCTGTTGCGGCAGGCCGGCGCAATCGGCGCTGGCGTGATCAGCATCGGCTCCGGAACAGGCGGATCTGCGATCGACATCGCCGGTGCCGACGGCGCGCGCCAGGTCAAAGGCGTGGCCGCCGGCACCGAGGCCACCGACGCCGTCAACCTGCAGCAGCTGCAGAACGTCTCGGCTGCCATCGGGACTGTCGGGACCGGCGCTGTCGGCTACGACGACGCCACGCGCTCCCGTGTCACGTTCGGCACAGCCGGCACGCCCGTCACCCTGTCCAACCTCGCCGATGGCGCGTTGAGCGCCACGAGCACCGATGCCGTCACCGGCCGGCAGCTCTACGCCACCAACCAGAACGTGTCGGCGCTCGCCGGCGAACTCGCGGCTGGCGCGCTCGGGATGGTCCAGCAGAGCGGTAGCACCATCACGATCGGTGCGGCGGCAGCCGGCAACACGCTCGACGTCAGCGGCACCGCAGGCACGCGCCGCATCACAGGCGTCGCAGCGGCCGTCAATGCCACGGATGCGGTGAATCTCGGTCAACTGGACCAGGTCATCGGTACGGTGAACTCCCTCGCGGGCAACGCCCTCGCCTACGACGATCCCACCCGACTCAGCGTCACCCTGGGCGGTATGGGCGCTACCGCAGCGGTGACGCTTCACAACCTGGCCGCTGGCGAGCTCTCCGCTGCCAGCACGGATGCGATCAACGGCGCGCAACTCTTCGCCACCAACGCTGCGGTGGCGTCGAACACCAGCGCGATCAGCGCCCTGTCCAGCCAGCTTGGCGCCATCCTCCCGTCCAACTACAGCCAGGTGCAGGCCTCGCAGACCACGGCCAGCCTCAAATTCGCGGCCTTCAACAGCAGCGGTGCTGCCTCGGTGGCCACCGGCGACCAAGCCATCGCCATTGGCGGCAATGCCGTGGCCGCGGGTGACCACAGCACCGCAGTCGGCGCCAGCGCGACCACTTCGGGAGCGAACGCCGTGGCGCTGGGCAGCAATGCGAGCGCGACCGGAGTGAACGCTGTGGCGCTGGGTGCCGGTTCCGCCGCCGACCGCGACGACTCGGTATCCATCGGCAATGCGGCCACCGGCACGACCCGTGTGCTGGCCAACGTCACGGCCGGCACGGCGCCCACTGACGCCGTGAACGTCCAGCAGCTGAACGATTCCGTCACCAACCTGAGCAATCGCATCGAGCACGACCGACGTGACGCGAATGGTGGCATTGCGGCCGCTGTGGCTATCGCCAATCTGCCCCAGGCGCCGGCGCCGGGCAACAGCATGGTGGCCATCGGGGGCGGGACGTACGGTGGCCAGTCTGCGATGGCGCTGGGCGTCTCGACCTACGCCGGGCGCTGGATTCTGAAAGCGAGTGGCTCGACCGATACGCGCGGCACCGTTGCTGCCGGCGTCGGTGCGGGCTTCGTGTGGTGATCGACAGGAGACACAACATGGATACCCAAACCAAGGACAGAAATACGGAAGCGACCGACGTCGATGCGGCCGCGGCCGTTGACGTGTTCGGCATCGCCCTCCAGGCACGTGTCGACTACGCCATGGCCATCTGCACGACCGATCCGGGATCTACGGCTTGGCACGACGGGCTGGAGGCTGCGAAGTACGGCGCGTACACGCTGGGACGGGAGCTTGCTGGTGCCGACGAGAAACCCGCCTGCAGCCCGATGCTGGCCGACGTGCGGATGCTCCGCGAGGCCTTTGAGGAAGGCGTGAGTGACGCCCGACGCGAGGCGATGGAGTGGGAGGTTGAGCGGCTCGAGGACGAAGCGCGGCGAGCTCGGCAAGCGACGGTCGAGCGAGCGATCGAGGCAGGCGACTGGGCAGCGCTGGATCTTCCCACGCCCGAACGGTTCGTGGCGGCCCTCGAGGCTGGAAAGTCGATCGAAGCGGATGGCCACACCTTTCTCTTCGTCGAGGGTGAAGCGCTCTGGTGCACGAATCCGTACGGGGATGACACGGCCTTGGGCTTCGCCCTGCCCTCGGTCGGTACGGCTCACGCCGTGTTGAGCGCCCTTGCCCGCGGTGCCGTCTACGGCGCTGTGCCGCCCGGTAGCGACTGAATTCTGGTCCAGGAGAACACCATGCAACGATTTGAAGTGGATGGCGAAGAATTCGATGCGGCAAGCAATAGCCTGCTCGCGCGGCTGCCAGCGGCGCACGCTGCCAAACTGCGGCCGCTCTGCCTATGCACCGATCCACCGGTGCCGATGTACATCGCCCGCTTCGACGGCAAGTACCTCGTCAAGCGGATGCCGGGCACTGACAAGAAGCACCACATCGATTGCGAGTCATACGAGAAGCCGGCTGGCCTGAGCGGCTTCGGTGAAGTCGACGGCACAGCGATCGTTGAGGATCCGGACTCCGGCGAGGTGACGCTGAAATTCGGCTTCGCGTTGAGCAAGGGCGGCACGCGCGACATGCCGGAGCCCTCCGGTAACGAGCCGGACAGCATCAAGGCCGACGGCAAGAAGCTGACTTTGCGCGGCCTCCTGCACTACCTCTGGGAGGAAGCCGGTCTGACGCGCTGGTCGCCGGCGATGTCGGGCAAACGCAACTGGATCGTGGTGCGCAAGTACCTCCTCCTGGCGGCCGCCGGCAAGCAAGCCAAGAAGATGAGCCTCGAGGACATGCTGTACGTCCCCGAGATGTTCGTCGTCGACCAGAAGGATTTGATCGAGCAGCGCCGCGCGCAGCACCTCGCCCGGATCTCTGTCTCTGAGTCGGGAAAGCCGCACTTCGTGTTGGTGATCGGGGAGCTCAAGGAAATCGCCCTCTCGCGCTTCGGCTTCAAACTCGTCATCAAGCACCTGCCTGGATTCGGCTTGATGATCGACGAGAAGCTGAAGAAGCGAATCGAAAAGGTGTTCGAGGGCGAGCTCGCCGTGTGGGCGTCGATGGAAGATGCGGCGCACTTAATGGTGATCGCGACAGCGAGCGTGGCGCCCTCCGGCGTGGCGACGGTACAAGAGGTGTCTTTCATGCTGACCACCGACGCCTGGATCCCCTTCGAAAGCGTGTTCGACCACGGCCTGGTCAAGGCGCTGGCCAAGCGCCGATACCAGAAGTGTCTGCGGTACAACCAGACCATGAAGCAGCCTATCGCCACCGCGTTGCTAACGGACGGTGTGCGCGGCACCGCGCTGTACATCGTGCCGCCGGATGCTTCTCCCGACTACCAGGCCAAGCTGGACGAGATCATCGCCGAGTCCGAGCTGGACGCGTGGATCTGGCGGCCGGCGGCAGAAACGATGCCGGCGCTTCCGCTCACCGCTTACGACGCTGCGCGCACCGGCGGGGGCCGAGCACGGGCCACGCCGGCGCGAACCGAGCGCCAGCACGACGTCGCTACGCCCCCGCTGTCCGACGAACCGCCAGTGGTTGAGGAGCCGCCCCCGCATACCGATGCGGATCGACCTGGGAATTGGTTGTGATGGCACCGACCCGTAGACGGAGGCACGCCCACCGCAGCGACGCGCACTGGACTGTTTGCCAGCGTTCGGGGATGTTGTCCGGCGTCGGATAACGAAGTGGCGAACCAAAAAAAGACGCCCCGAGACCAATCGGGGCGTGCAACGGATGACGTGCGACAGGACCTAGAAGCAAAGCCGCAAGTATCACGTGGAAGCGGAAATTCTAGAACAGCAGCGGGCCCTGTCAAGCGGCATCTATGTGACTGCAGAACCATGATTCAGCACATCAGATGAAACAACATAACGAGATTAGTTACGCATCGACCGATGGTAGCGAGGTGGGGTTGCATAGGGAGCAACCGAGGGAGTCCACGACAGGAGCCCGAGGAACCCTGTAAGCACGCGAAATGGCGTTTCCCCCTCTTTTGCCGCAGCCAGGCGTGTCTGTCGCCCTGAGCCAGCAGATCGATCCGTCGAGCAACGTGATGTTGCAGCCGGTGGCCGCGCACGCCAGGTCGGCGCAGCCTACGCTGCCTGAACGGGCGTGGCCGGCGGACATCCCCTGCCCGGCGCCGGCGAATACCCCGCGCCTGCTGCGAGAATTGAAGACCCGTCTCGGCCGCTATCTGGACACGCCGCAGGCCTGGCTGCCCGCGTTGAACGGCGCCAACGGAAGCCGTCGCCAACAGCGCAGCGAGCGTCGCGTCGCCTGCGTGCAACTGGTGCGCGCGTTGATCAAGTTCTGCGACGTCTCCACCTTGCGCATCGCGGTGCCAGCGCAGGGCGGGTGGGTCGACTTCACGCTGCCGTATCTTGCCGAACAGGCCGGCCTCTCGGTGCGCCGCGCTGAGCGCGCACTCCGCGATCTCGTGAAGGCACGGCTCGTGAAGAGTCGGCCGCAGTGCGAGCTGCAGGTCGACGAACAAGGGCCGCGCTATCGCGGGCTGGCCGCAATCCGATACGTGACGCCGGCGCTCTTCGAACAATTCGGCCTGGGCAAGTGGCTCCGCCACGAGCGCACCCGCGCACATCTTCGGGCGCAGCGCCGTCGTGACGCCGCGCGAAAGCGGAATCGGAAACCGGTCGCCGGTGCTGGCCAGCTGCTCGACCAGTTGACCGATAAACTGGCGGCCGCGCAGGCGAAAGCTGCCGCCCGTGGGCGGCTCTCTGAAAGTGATCGTCAGGCCGAGCTCGAGCGCGCAGTGATGATCCGTGCCGGCGAGCTCAAAGCCGCTCATCCCGATTGGGATCGAGACCGGTGCTTCCGGATCGCACGAAACCAACTCGCCCCACCAGCCTAATCTCGCAGCGTCACCGTTTCCTTTCCCATCGCGCCAGCGAGGGCCGCATTCGCCTCGATGTGGCCTGGCCAACGCTGGGGCCCGAATCTTCCCTCCGTTTTCCACACGTCGCCTCGCATTCGACTACGCGTGACGAGCCTTCGGCCGGCAACGCCTGTGAATAAGTGCACTTAACTGTCGGTACGGGTGGCGTTTAAATGTCGGGACTTAATCAGAACCTATCTCTATCTACCCCATATCGAGCTGAGGCTCCGCCTCAGAGGGGCGGGCAGGCCCGCCGACGAGATACCGATCGCAACGCATACGTTCCCCTCCGGCAGGCACTAAGCGCCACGGCGGGCTATGCCCGCCGCACCGCTAAGTGCGCGTAAATCATCCGATGCCGGATACTCCGGCATCGGCCTCAACGCGCGCGTGTGCGCGCCCTTTGCCCGAAAACGACTCTCGACGTCAGCGCAGTAAAGTTTTGCAAAGAGGGGGAGCTATGCAACTAACGGTCATCGTGCCCACCCACTATCTCACACCCCGCCGGTTGCACCATACTCCCAAGCCACCAAGAAAAGGCCGGTACCCTCCTCCAGCCGAGACGCGGCAAGGGCCCCGTCGGCATATCGACGCCGTCGCGGCACGGCCGGCTTGCCGGCATGCCCATCAACGGCAAATCCGAACGCGGGCGACGTCGAGTCCGCCTCGGCGCAGCGGGGAACCCACTGGTCTAGACGAGCGCCCAAGTACAGGTCGAGGAATGGCGCTATCGAGAATTCGAACGTGTGGAAGAGGCGGTATTCTCGAATGGCAAGCGCTCTGACGCCGCGACGCCAACGCGCTCAGATCGCGAGCAATGGATATCAGCAGGCAGCGTCCCTATCTACCCGGCGAGTCAATGCGGCCCCTACCATTCGACAGAAGATGCGCAGTGCGCAGCATGCGGTCGGAAGAACGAGCCAGTTCAGCCGAGCGACCACAAAACATGGACCGGTCATGCCATGGGTCGGAATCCGTCACATTTGTTGGGCAACCGTCCGGTCACGCGGCGACGTCGAGCTCGAGCGAACGTTGGGGATTTTGAACGAAGGTGAAATCCAGAGAATTCACTGCGCGCCCGACCTTGACTGCACGACACTCGATAACAAGGTCCGCTTTTTTGTTCAGTTCCGACAGCGCCATATCGATGACTCGCCTTTTGATGTCCGCGAAGCGATAGGTATCGGGTATTTCGAGTGTCTTCCGAAAATCATCAAGGGTGATCAACAATCGCCCACGATCACGCTCGCGCATCAGGAGTTCAAGCAAGCGCCAGGAGTAGATCGATTGCAGTCCACGCGCAAATTCCAGTTGGTACGAAACGAACCGGCGCTGCAGCATGAAGATATGCGGCGTCAAGTCCGGTGAAAATGAGATTTCCGCCCAACCCTCTCCCTCGTGGTAGACCGCCTTCCAAACCCAGTTCAGCGTCACTTTCCGCGGCCCGTCCATATAGGTCAGCGTTCGCTTCTGCAAGCTGTTGCAACCGTCTCGCAATCCCTCATACGCGGCTGTTGCTTGCTTCTCTCCAGACCGAGGCGCGAGGGCAGCAAGCGCTGCGAACTCGTCAACTCGCACGCGAACGCAGACGTAGCCGTTTCGTTGTCCGTGCAAGTACGGCGATTTCTTGCTGTCGACCGAACGAAGCGCCGCCATCATCACGCGCTTCTCATTCAACGTCAGGCCTTGCTGGGAATTCACCAGCGCACGGCTCATCGCTACGGTACCCTTAACCTTTCCATCCCCGTCGAGAGCAGGCTCGTCCAACTCGGCCATCATAATCGGCTCGAGATCGACTATCGATACCGCCGGATCGGCCGGCTGCTTTTTTGCCATTGAACGCTCCAAAATGTGACGTCAGGCGCGACGCGTCACAATTATACGGTGACGCGGCGCAGTAGCAAGTCACCGATGTGGATAACGGTCGGTTAACGTCACGCCCGGCCCGGTATACGTCCACCCGGGGTCGGAACGTGTCACCGCAGGCCCGGTTTACGTCACTTTTCAGGAAATGCCATTGCTCGCAGAGCCATACGGGACAAGGCTTTTGGCGAACGCCAAGATCACCTACAAAAGGGTTTACTAAAGGATCTACAAACTGTTTTACAAAAGCCCCTTTAGAAAAACGTCGCGAGTCAACAACAGACCCCGAACTCGCTGCTGCATACCGTCGCGTGGCCAACCCAGCGGCCTTTCTTCCAGAAACAGGCCTCAAATGTGACGTTTACCGACCCGCAAGCTGCTCAAGGTAAAGTAACGGCAAGGCGGGCGCGGCAGAGACTGCGGGCGTCGCCGGACCAACGAAGGGTGACGCTTTCCGACCCGGGCGCATATTAAAAAGTGACGTTGACCGACCCGCCGCTACTTTCCTATGTAATGTCTCCCGACTCAGCACGAGCGATTAAAGGTGACGTTTACCGACCCGGGAGTTTCCGAAGCATAGTTGGTTTGTCCTTCCGTCGGCGTCTAAGGTGACGTTTTCCGACCTCACTCCGGCATGCCCGTGCTCCTAGCTGCGATAAGGATCGTCCGTCAGAACGGGCGCAGGCGGGCTTGGACGGCACGGCTTCTGGCTAAAAGTGACGGATTCCGACCTCACAGCGGCCACTCTGGCGAACCTTCGTCGTCGGTGCGTTCGGTTTCACCGGAAGAACGTTATCGTAGATGTGAGTAGCCACTTCGGGTCGGTAAACGTCACCTTCAGGTCGAGGTCGGTCACCTTTCGCATGGTTGGCGTCTGTGGGTCGGAAAACGTCATCGGAAGAGCGCGCTTACCGCTGGGTCGGGAAAAGTCACTTTTAGATGCGCGCATATTGGGGTGCGGCGGGTCACGATAGACAGTAGCCGCATTGCCACGCCTCTAGCGAAACTAGCTCCCTGCTTTCCCCTCGGCCTCTCGCATTTCTCGCTCGAGGAGCTCTACAAGATGGGCCTGGATACGGTCCCTAAGTTCGCGAGGCAAGCCATGAAGATCGAGCCGCAGTTTGTCTTCCCCGTATGCACGCAGGTCGCCCACTTTAATGTTGCCGTGCATTTTTACGTCGACGCGTTCCGAGTATCGCTGGCGGTTGCCTGCTGAGACCTTTGCTTCGGTTGCCTTCTTCACCAGGTCGGTTACTTTCCGGACGCTCAATCCTTCGTCGATGATCGTCCTGATGAGGACACGGGTGTCCTTTTCTCCCGCGCCGCGAAAGTATTTGACCACCGCGTACGCCATGTTCATCGCGAAAACTTTCGGATGCTCAAGCATTGCTTCGATCAGAGATTCGGGTAATTCGGCCACAGACAGAGTCGCGGTAACAACCGATTTGTCGACGCCGAGCTGCTCGCCGAGCGCGGTCTGACTGGGGAAGTGGCCCTCGTCTAATAGTCGTCGCCAAACAACGGCATCATCGAAAACAGTTTGGGTTTCGTGCTGTGTATTTAGGTCGTATCCGAGCTTGTAGCTTTCGATGCCTTGTGGGACGTCGACGACGATGGCTCTGACCGTCGTTTCCTTGGATTCCCGGAGAGCCCTCGTCCGGCGCCCTCCGTCGACTATGAAATAGCCATCCCCCGAGGCATAGTCGGGAGTCACATGAACGGGCTGCTGTTGACCTTGGGTGGAGATGTTAAGGGCCAGCGCTGTGATGGAACTGGCTCGGTAGAAGTGACGAGGATTGAAGGGGCTCGACTTTACCTTCGCCAGTGGCAACGGAATTGCCCTTCCCGGCTCATAATTATTCTCGATGCACCACTTTCGGTACTGATGTGAGCTGGCCTCGGACACGGGAACAGCGGCAACCTCAGGAGCGGTCGCTTGAATATTCCCATTTCCGATCTCCTTCTTTTCGCGATCCATCCCCACCATCGCGTCCACCGCAGCGAAACGGTCGATGGCTGTTTTCTTGGCGGGTACTTCGACGGTGAAGCCTGCATCAAGGCTGCGGCGCGCTTTCATCATGCGGACTCCTTGACGCTTGCAGCGCCCAAGACTTCAAGAATTTCGTCGGTAATTTTTTTAATTTCGTCGCGTGCTGCACGGGCGCCTTTGTCGCTGAGAGCAGCGACTGAAACGCCATAAGCCGCGGCTTGCTTGAAGGACTCCCTGTCGCTCAAGCTTGTATTCAGGACAGGAATTCCTGTATCTGCGATCGCCTTGGATAGTGCGCGCGTCAGTAGTCGCTTCGGCTTAGCCTTGTTAAGCAACCATACGGCCTTCAAAGAGTCGTTCGTTACCTGCACTTGCTCAATCAACTGGATGAACCCCCGGCTCGACCAGAAGTCCGTAGGAGACGAGGACGTGGGCATAACCACAAGGTCGGCAATCATCAGTACTACCGCAGGCCTGGGGTCTTCAACAGACGGCGGGCAGTCGACCACGATGAAGTCGTAGTCGCTCATGTATTTCTTGATTTCCCGGTGGATCATCTTGCCGGCTGCCGCTAAGTTGGCGACTGGAAATTTCAGTCCTTCGTCTTCGTCACCTGATGCGGCGCTCCACTGCAGAAGAGTGTTTTGGGGATCGGCATCTACTCCAAGAACTCGGTATCCACGCTCCGCTAGATCGCTCGCCAGGTTAACCGTAATCGTCGACTTTCCGACGCCTCCCTTCTGATTTGCGATTGCAACGACTAACGCATTCATCTTCGGGCTCCTTCAGGAATTTTTGAAACTATACTTTAGGAAGCAAGAAGTAAAAAGTATTTTTCTAAAAATTTACGGTCCATTACCTACAATGAACCAACTCGTGGCGGCGTTGGGTTATCCGGCCATTACTGTTGGTACGTATCAACACGGTGCAGATGCTCAAAGGAAGGGCCGACGGCTAATCGGCCATGGTTGATGCGTATCAACACGGGATGGCTCGGCTCCGAACTTGGCATCTAGCTCGTGAGTGCAGCCCGCGTTGATACGTATCAACGAAAGACGCCTTACCGGAGAAAGCGGCCCGCTGCGGCTCCATGAACGTCGGCGTTGATACGTATCAACGCGACCTCGGCGACGGCGGGCGAGCCGGGTTTTTTTCTGCCTGACGCGTTAGCCGTCACTCGCGCGGCCGCACCTGGCGCCGGCGCGTGAGCCGAGCAGTCAGACTTAGGGCGGTGGTCAGGGCGCCGCAGCCGAGTGGGGGCGACCACTGCCGGCAGGGGCGGTTAGCGGCACGCCGTGGCGGCGGTGCTCATCCGGCCGGAAATGCGCGGCGGGAGCGCCAGAAAGCACTCTATCTGGTAGCGACCTGGCGTCCGTCCACAAGATAGCGTGGTGTTCGCCCGGCCGGCAGCGACGCGACGCGACGCGACGCCCGGGCACGGCGCTAGCAGGGCCGGCGGCCTCCACTGGTGCGATGGCGAGCGGTGGGCGATGAAATCGCACACCCGAAAACTATCATTAGCTGCTAGCAGTCGAACGTCCCGCTCACGCGAGGGTGCCCTTCGGATACACCGTCGCGAAGTTTTCTGCTAATATGACGACCGAGTCGGGAGTGCTGACCAGTTTATGCAGCGCGTTGGACGATTGCTCCACCTGGCTTACCAAATTCCCAGCGGGCCGCACTGTGTGCGGCCCGTTTTCGTTTCTGCATCCGGGCGAGGCGTATGTATCTCACGTATCTGGACGAATCGGGGTCGCCGGGCGACCTGAACACGCCATTTTTCGCGCTTGGCGGGGTCGCTGTGTTCGAGCGGCAGACCCATTGGCTCGAGCGCGAGCTGGATGCGATCGCCGACCGATATCAGCAGCAAATCGGGCAATACCTCGAGCTTCATGCCGCCCCGATGCGCGGGGGCAAGGAAGGCTGGGAGAAGTTGCCGACGGCCGACAGGGTACAAGCGGCGGCCGACGTGCTCCGGTTGTTGCAGCAGCCGCGCCTCCGATTGAATGTATTTGCTGCCGTGGTCGAGCAGAGCCAGTTCCTGCGCACGGCCGACGTGCTGCCGTACTGCTACGAGGTGTTGGCCGCTAAGTTCGACGACTACCTCGCATATCGCTATCAACACCACCGCGATCCGCAGCGTGGGATCTTCGTGCTGGACCGCAAGCGCGCGCAGGAGGAGAAGGACATGCAGGTCCTGCACCAGACGTTTAAGCATCTCGGGCATGCGAACGGCAAACTGCGCAATTTCGCGGAGGTGCCGATGTTCACCGACTCCAAGTCGACGCGCCTGGTGCAATTGGCCGACAGCATCGTGTACTGGATTTATCGGCGCTATAGCGCACTCGACGACTGGGGCTGGCGCGCGATTCAACCGCATCTGGCCAACCTCGGCAACGGTAGGACCGGGCTGCACGAAGTGCTCGCGCCGGCTACGCCGGCGGCCCTGCAGGGCCTGGTGCCATCGACTCGGCCATTCCCGCCGCCTTTGCAGGCGCAATCCGCCGCTGCGGCCGCGCCCGCTGCGGGGCCTGCGCCGATCGCCTTTGCTGCGGGCACGGTAGTCCGCCCCTGACAGCCAGCGCCGTCGCCGATGGTTGAACACGGCTGCGGCCGGGTTTTTCTGGCGCGTCGTCAATGCTGACAATTGGTACTGTCGGGATTGACGACAAGTGAAAACATCGATTTGCGAGATGAGCTTGGTGACGCGCGACCGGGACCGGTGCGCCCAATGTGGCCGATCAGCATCTGACGCCTCGCCGCGGCCTTTGTGCGGCCCCAAAAAAAGCGCCGATGAATCGACTGCGCGAATTCATCGGCGAGCACCATGCGGTTGAAGGTACGAGGTTCAAAGCGGGCCCCGTGACCCAATCGTAACGAAGTGGCGTTTCGAACCGTGGCCAGACTGTCACGACCGTGGTGGAAGTATGGCGCGCTGGCGGAAGCGGGGATGCGAGCGCTGTTCGGAGGCGCCCGGTGCTTGCCGCGAAGAACCCGCAGGAGGAATCCCCAAGCGGCCGGACGGACACTTCGCCTGTCGCCGGTATGCCGGCTCTGCTTCCGGGCTCCCATGTACAACCTCCTACGCTTTATCCTCGCCATCGACCGCCTGATCGTGACGGCTGATCGCCACCAGGCCGGCGCCGCACGCGTGATACGCCTGGCCGAGCTCGCGCTGGCGGGCGGGGCGCTGGTGGTGCTGCACGACCTGGTCCGGCCGCTCGGCTGACCAGCGAGCGCCCGGCCCGCTGCCGCCGGCGCTCGAACGGGGATGCGATCGAAATCGCACATCTGATAACTATCCTTATCAGATGTGCCACTTTTTCTTGTCAGATCCGAGATTCTCGGCCACACTCGCTCGGAAGCCCCGCCCGGCGGGGCAGGGCGAGCGATCCGGCCGAAACGATCCAGGTCCGGGCCGCCGGCGCTAACCGACGCACCATGTGGCCTGCTACGCTTTCCGTACCATTCACCACATGGCACCTTGGGCCAGGAGCGCCGATGTCCCGTCCCGATTCGCCACGTAAAGTCGACATGACCGGCGTGGTCCTGCAGTGGGAAACGACGCCCGACGGCCAGCCGCGCGCCAAGCTCGAAGGTGCCGACGTGACGATCGACAAGACCGCGCTGGGCCAGTACGCGATCCAGTTTCTTGGGTGGAGCAGCGTCCTGCACCCCAGCCTGAAGGCGGCCCAGGCCGCCGCGCCGGCGTTCATGTCCTTTGTGCTGACTCAGCGCCCGCCGGTTGGCGAGGTCTCCGATGAATGAATCAATCCAGTTCCCCATGAACCATGACCGCAACCCGGCCGGGCCGGATGTCTCGCTTCACGCCGTGACGCTCGGTGGCCACCGCTGGCGCCTCGAGCAGGACGCCGCCGGCGCGCGCGCCTTGCTGTCGCCGCCCGACTGGCCGGCCGGCGAGGGGACGATCGTGGAAGAGCGCGACGCGACGCGCGGCCGCGTGACCTACAGCGCCACCGTTGAGCGGCTCGCGACACCGCGCTTGCTGGTGCGACAGGATGGATTTTCCACGCTCGAGGCCGCGCACGCGCGGCTCGCCGGCGACCGGTTCCAGCTGTGCGCATTTGATGGCATCACCTGGGTCGCGGCTGCGGAGCGCGATGACACCTGGTATGCCGAGATCGACGGCCAACGCTTCGTGATCGAGCGCTTCGTTGAGCCCGGCGGCCAGACGGCCTATCAAGTCGTGCGCTTTCCGCGCGGCTCGCGGCCCAGTGCCACCGTGCGCTCGATCGGCATCGCGTCGATTCTTTCGCTCGCGCAGGCCGCAGCGGTCGCCGCCGATTTCGATGCATGCCTCAACGTCCCATTGTCCAAGCCCGGCCCCCGCCGTGCACTGCTCAGGAAGCGCGTCCATGTCTGACGTGCAGACCGTCACCCAAGCAGTCACTCAGCCCGTGAACTGGTGGGCGATAGGCGCATCGAGCGCGGTGATCAGCGCCGTCGTGAACGGAGGCTTCAAATGGTGGGGCGAGCATACGGCTAGGCGTGATGAGCGAGCGAAGCTGGCCGCGCAGCGTGCGCCAGCTCAACTCAAGGTCGCCCTGATGCTCGAGGCGTTTGCCAAGCAGGCCGCCGGCTATCTCGACGGGAGCGAGGCAAGGGTCCAGACCGTGTACGCGGAACGCCACGGCGGCGAATGGGGGGCCAGTCTTCCGTGGATTCCAATGGCGTTCGAGATGGCGAGCGTCGATGATTGGTCGGCCGTGCCGATCCAGATTTACTCGGAGTGCCACGAGCTGCCGCTGGCGCTCACTGCGAGCGATGACTGGATCCGTTCAGGCGTCAAGGAGGAATGGCTCGATGTTCTGGATGCGCTTCGCCTAGACGGTCAGCGCGCCATTCTCTATGGGTACACCGCTGGCGCCTTGGCAAACCAGATCCGCGCGGCGATCCAAGTGCCGGCGTCGACCCTGTCGATGGACTGCTTCCAGCGTTTGGAGCGTGCGCTCGATCGGCGTCGCGACGAATACGTGCGCACGTGCGGCCGAGTCGAATTGATCCCCGATCTGAAGGCACGGTTCCGGCGCGAGTATCCGGACTTGGTCGTGGAATCCGACGCTTCGCCGGCACTGGCGGGTCGTTGAGATGCGTAGTCCGTCCTCACGGCCACTGCTGCGCCTGACCAACGGCCACTTCGCCCTCTATCGCGCGTACCTGGAAGGGCTCGACGAGCCGGTGCTGCACGCGACCTACGGCCTGGTCGGCACCGATGTTCGCGTGACCCGCCGCACGCTCACCACCCTGCGCGACACCCTGATCATCGCCGCGCGCCGCGCGCGTGACACGGACGCCGCGCACCTGCTGCGCCTCAAACCCGGCAGCCTGCCGGCGGCGGCCCACGCCGGCGGTGAACAGGACGGAGCGGAGGTCCCGATCCCGCCGACACTGGAAGCGTTCCGCGACGAGATCGATCCGGATCACGTCTACAGCGAACGCGACCTGGTGGCGCTATACGTCGAAACCTATCCGCCGGCGAGCTCGCCGGCGATCGATCGCAAGGTCGCTCGCAACAAGCGCCTGCGCGAGCGGCAAGACGCCGCGCTCGCGCGCATGGAGGCGGCGCTGGTCGAGGCGCCGCGCCCGGACCACACCTTGGACGGCTGGCTTGAGCCGGCCGTGGTGGCCCGCCTTGCGGCGGTTGACGTCGCCACCTTCGAGGATCTGCTGCAGCTGATCCGCCGCCGGCGCCAGCGCTGGTTCACGGCGGTGCCGCGCCTGGGTGCCACCGGCGCCGAGCGGATCGCGGCGTTCATCGACCAGCACGCCAGCTCGCTGGGCTCGCTCTCGCGGCTGGCGATCACGCCGCGGCGCCAGTTGCCGGCCGGCCACCCGGCGCTGCAGCCACCTTCACGCGCCGGCGCCGACGTGGTGCCGCTCGAGGCGCTGCGCGTGCCGGCTGCACTCGACGGCTCGGCCGGCCTGAACCGCGCGCCGGTGCCGGCGCACCAAGCCGAGCTCAATACGGACCTGCAGGCGATCCACGCCTGGATTGCCATCCGCGGCGCGCGCAGCGAGCAGACCCGTCGCGCGTATCGGCGCGAAGCCGAACGCCTGCTGCTGTGGGCGATCGTGGTGAAGAACAAGCCGCTGTCCTCGCTCAACACGCTCGACGCCGCCGAATACCTCGAGCAGTTCCTCGTGGACCCGCAGCCGGCCGAGCGCTGGATCGGGCGGGGCAGGGTGGAGCGCTTCGATCCGGACTGGCGCCCGTTCGTGGGACCGCTGTCGGCCCGCAGTCGCGACACCGCGCGCCGGATCCTGACCGCGATGGGCGCCTGGCTCGTCCGGCAGCAGTATCTGCGCGTGAATCCATTCGACGGGCTAGCTGCTGCGGCGCCGGTGCCGATCGACACGGCCGGGCGCACGCTCACGCACGCGCAGTGGCAGTTCGTGCTGCAGACCGTGCTGCGTCCTGATCCCGTGATCGGGCGCGCGACCCTCGGCGTCGGCGAGGCCGCCGCGCGCCGCGACACGCTGCTGCTGCTGCTGGCCTATGCGACCGGCCTGCGTCGAGCCGAGATCGCGTCGGCCACGCTTGGCGACCTGACCCGCAAGGCGCTGGACGGTGCGCTCGAGGGCGCCTTCATGCTGCGCGTCGACGGCAAGGGTCGGCGCCGGCGCGAGGTGCCGGTGCCGAGCGGCCTGATCGCCTTGCTGCGCGAGCAGCTGCGCGCGCGCGCCGAACCGCTGGTGCTCGAGGCGGCGCCGGCCGACACGCCGCTGGTGGCGCACCTCATCACGGGCCAGACGCTGCACCCCGACGTGGTGGGGCGCCTGTTCAAAGGAATTTTCGCGCGGGCGGCCGAGCAGCTGGCCCACGCATATCCTGGGGCGGCGGCCGACCTGGCGCGCGCGAGCACCCACTGGCTGCGCCACACTTTTGCGAATCACGGGCTCGACGCCGGCGCCGACATCCGCGACATGCAGACGATGCTGGGGCACGCGAGCCTCGCGACGACCACGCACTACACCAAGAGCGACACCGTGAGGCAGTACCAGGCGGTCGAGGCGCTGTTCAATGCCGCACTGGACAAGGCCGGTGAGCGCGCGGCGTCGAAGGAGCCGGAGGCGTCTTCCGCTGCTTCGATCGTGACAACGTCGAAGCAAGTGGTGGAGGTCCACGTCACGCTGCGCATTGCGCCGAAAGTGACGGGCGGGCGCGGGCGGGCGCGCGTGGTGGAACGCGTCGAGCGGGAGATTCTGGCGCGTTACGCGCGATCGCCGTTGCGAGACGACCAAGTTGTGCTGCAGCTGCCCTTCGAGTCGGAGGCGACATTCGATCGAGAGGTGGACGACATGATGGTAGAAATTGCGCTGTCGGCCGACCAGCACCGCTGCGTATCTACCAGTGAGGCAGTGGCGCGGATCGACGGAGAAACCTGGAGGTGGTAATGGCATACGGCGAGTGACTCCGGCCGATGTCGAGATCATCGTCTGAACGGTGCCATTTGAAATGACGGGACAAACGGAGGGTCTAATCCACCTGAGCCGATGAGCGGCCACTTGCTGCCGCTCGCTTGGGTCACGCTGTGGTCACTCGAGCGCGTGGTCCACCCCGAAATCCCCCGATACTGGAGCACTTTCAGCAATAATGTGCACTGTAGAGAAAATCGCGCTGCGCTTTTCTCTCGCTTTGTTAAATAAAGGCCGCGATTTCGCGGCCGCCGCTAGCGTCATCAATCGGTCAACGCCCAAAACAACCTTTTCACCAGCGAATGCGCACACAGCACTACTCTCGCAACACCGACGCTTTGGGGCGCTACTACACAAGTGCATCCGTCAGCTCGCTACTGGTCGATCAGCTACCGGCGACCAAACCGAGGACAGTTCTGGATTTGGGTTCAGGGCGGGGGGCGTTATCGCTGGCTGCGTCGGGGCGGTGGTCGCGATCGGGACTCGTCACTGTGGATGTCGATACTCATGGGATCGATTTAGGCGAGCGGCTGCGGCGAAAGGGATTCCAAGGGCAGCACGCGCATTTTCGTCAGGACGCACTTGCTCCAGAGCTGGCCGGGGCGCTGCATGCTAGTTGGGCGGGCATGCCAGAGGTGGGGATCTGCAACCCACCGTTCATTATGACCCCGTGGCGGGACTCGTACGGTTCGATCCTGGAGGATGTCGGTTTTAGCGGATGTCTTCCTGCCATCGCCTCAACCGATGCGGCCGTGCTGTTCTTGGCCCAAAACCTGCGTCTGATCGCACCGAATGGCTGCGTGGGAATCATCGTTCCAGACTCTCTTGTAAGCGCGGAAAAGTACATGCAGTTTCGAAAGCAACTGCTGCGCCGCTACGTTGTATCGCGCGCTATCCGGCTGCCGCGCGGATCGTTTGGCGGAACCGACGCACTCGCTCACATCCTCCTCGTGCACAACAAGCGTCCGCGCAGCGGCGTCGGCGATGTGGCGCTAACGCGTCTGCAGGAGAACGGTGTCGTTACTCCAAGCCTAACCGTCGATCTTGACCAGGCGACTCGACGCTTGGACCACGATTTTCATGCTATTCGCTGCGCCGTCAGCCCCAACGTCAGTCGCCTCGCCAACGTGATCGAAGACGTTCGTCGAGGAACCCTAAACAGTGCTCAGGCTCGTCAGGCACAGGGGCTAGTACTACACACAACGGACATCACGCCGGCTATGTACGGTCAGTGGATTAACTTCAGCGCCAAAGCGTTCCGGCCGCCTCCGGACACCAAACCTCAACGACTGGCAGAGGAAGGAGACATTTTGGTAGCCCGCGTGGGCCGTACGGCCCACGACAAGGTTATCGGCGTCGGTAAAGGAGGAGTCGCCTACACTGATTGCCTGTACCGAATCCGCGTTCCAGCCGAGTGGCGCCAGTGCGTGCTAACCAACCTGACCTCCGCCGCGGGCCGCGCCTGGTTGGAGCAGCATGGCTACGGCGTGGCTGCTAGACAACTGACCCGATCCGACCTGCTTAACCTGCCTCTGGTGCTTTCATGAATACTCTCGGACTGGACACGGCGCCGCCACTGACCATTGATGAAGAACGAGAGGTCGAGCAACTCTACGAGGAGCGCGCCGACCACCTTGAGCTGGAAACTTTCCCGAACAACACTGCGCTGACTGATGACTCGGAAGACTGGATTCGGTCGCTCACGGGCGCCGGGGCCAAGCTACTGGTGGGGCCGCGTGGGTGTGGCAAGACGCACCTGATGCGGTTTGCATTCTCCCAGTGCATTGCCGAGCCAGCGCATCCTTTCGCGGTTTATACCAACTTGAACCGCTACTACACACTGGAGCCGCTTCTGCGCCGTAGGCCCGACGCCATGTCGATGTTCTACGTCTGGGTCCTCGCGAACATCGTAGTCGGGCTCCACGAATCGGTCGATGCCTACACGGCGGCCTCGACGGACCAGTCGATCGATATCGGAAGTCTGCTGGAGTTCGATCAGACCGAGATGCGTGATCTCATTGGCGCCCTCGAGAGAAATCATCCGCTTGGTCCGAAACTGGAAGCGGTAGCGAGTCGCCTGTCCATAGACCGCGTCAAGCTCCTCCTGATCCGCAGCGCGGACGCATTCGAGCGCCGCCGCGTGGTGCTGCTGCTCGACGACGCGGCGCTTACGTTAACGCCAGAGTATCTGTCGCACTTTTTCGATATCTACCGGGCGTTGAAAGCCTCGCGCATTGCACCAAAGGCATCTGTCTACCCTGGCACCACGGAGTATGGGCCAAACTTTCACGCCGGCCACGAGGCCGACTCTGTATTCGTCTGGAAGCGGGTAACAGACCACAACTACCTGACATTCATGCAGGATATCGGCGTGAAGCGGTTCCCAGATCTGATCCAGATCCCGGAAGACATCCGCGCCCTTTTGGCATACTCCGCGTTTGGTATTCCGCGTGCCTACATGACCTTGGTGCGTAGTTACCTCAAGCATCAAAAGAGCACGACCACCGCGCAAAGCACATTCAACGTCACTATCGAAGAGTTCCTTGAGGACCGTATGCGCGAATACATGACGCTTCGGGAAAAGAAGCCCCAATTTTCCAGCATCGTGGATGTCGGAAAGCGCTTATTCGACAGCATGGTCAAATCAGTGGTCGAAGCCAATCAGCTTCTATTAGACGAGAAGACACGCCAGCTCAACATCGGCATTGACGCGTCCAGCGTGGACGATAAGCCGTATGTCCAGCGGATGCTCCTGTTGCTTGAGGAAGTCGGTCTGGTCTACAGCCGCTCGGATGTGTCGCACGGAGATCGCGATTACCAACGGTATGTGCCTCACCTCGCGGCGGTGCAGTCCCAGCGCGCCTTCACCCGCAAGGGCGGTTTCTCGCCGAAGTTCGCCATCGAGATGTTGTCCAGGCCCGATGAAAAGCATCCGGTGCGCCGCTCGATCTCCACGCTTCTCGATGCTGCTACGGTAGATGGACTCGGGCTGGACTTACCGAACTGCCTGAACTGCCAGACAAAGCGCGTCGAAGGCGCCAAGTACTGTTACCACTGCGGCGAAAAACTCACTGACGAATCGACCTACGACCGACTGATGTTGACTGCGCTGGCAGATGTCCCTGGGCTCACGCAGTGGCAACGCGACAAGCTCAGCAGTTGGGCGTCCGTACCCAAAACGGTGGGCGAGTTTATTGCGCTGCAGGACCCAGGAACTGCGCTACGTACGATCCCTCACGTGGGAAAGGTGCGCGCCAAGACGATTATTGATGCCGTTCAAGCATTCCTCGACGAATACCTTTCCTGACCGATATGAGCGCAGCCGCAGGTAATTTGCTGGAAACGATCACCCCATTCTCGGCACCAATCACGACGACGCTGGACACCACCGATTGGTTTGACCGCACGCATGCGGCCGTAGCCCAATCCCCGATCGACGAGTTCCGAGCCAACCTAGTCCAAATCAACCGACTCTATCTGCAGGCCGATGCCCGAAGCGAGTACACACCAATACTTGGATCGCTTGTGTACTTGGGTATGGTTTCGGCGGCCGAGGGTTACTTCAGGTCACTGCTGCGCAGGCTGATTCTGGTCGACCCCGCTTGCCAGCACAACGCCTCAAGTCGCACAGTGAGCTACGGTGCCGCGCTGCACCACGAGTCTGATCTTTTACCCGAGGCGCTGCTAGAGGGGCTGTCGCTGGCATCCACGAAGAACGTCGCCAGCGAACTCAAGACCCTGTGCAACATTTCGCAAATGGGCAAGGATGGTGCCGTGCCCGTCGCGCTAGCGCAGTTGTTCCAGAACTTCGAGGCTATCTGCCAAGTGCGTCACTGCGGTATCCACCGCTTCGGCAAGCTGGGCAGCCAGCAGGCACTCAGGCTGGGGATGGACCTGCACAAGCCGCTTCTCGAGAAGCCGCTCAAGCTCACGGTGCAGCATCTACAGGACATTGCCGAAGCACTTGAGGCGCTAGCGCGGGCGGTCAACTCTTACTGCTTCGCAGATATCCTTAAGAAAACTCATACTGCGGGTCCGACAGGCCGGGAAAAAAACCTTTATCAGACCGCATGGCAACTTGACTGGGCGGCAGACCAAGAGCGGTTCACATCTTATTACGACGTTTTCGCGTCGCAGGGCGGCACTCAGCCTTCTGCCCCGGCCAAGGACCTTTACAACGCATTTATGGTCTTCGTGACTGCCTACGATGCGAACAGGCGATGATAATGCCGGCGCTCCGACATCACGGCCACTTGGATTTCGGGATTCTCTGCACACACTGGAGCGCTCCCTTATTCACCAGACAGGGCGACTCACTTAAATAGCGCGCATGGAGCATCAATCCACATGAGCAGCAACGACTCCTACGGAATTAGTCGGCATTTGGCGTCACCCGAGGTATCGCTCGGCGAGCACGTGCGCCGTCAACAGCGTGAGCTCGGAGACGCGCTACAACTGCGGCGAGCCATCTATCTTGATCAAAAATTCTGGATTATTCTTCGAGAGGTCGCCGCAGGACGACGCAGCACGTCCGACGAAATCGCGTTACTAGCTCTTCTTAAAGAACAGGTGGCATCAGGCGCAGCTTTCTGTCCCATTAGTGAAAGCACGTTCACCGAACTCTTCAAGCAGGAAGACGCGGCGACCAGAGCGGAGACCGCTCAATTGATCGATGAACTCAGCCTCGGGATCTCGCTGATCGCATACGACGAGCGGCTCGCGTTGGAACTGGAGCATTTTATCCAATTGAAAGGATCAAATTCTGAAATTCCTTCGATTCACCGAATGGTATGGTCGAAGCTGAGTTATGTGCTCGGCGAGATCCACCCCGTGCAAACCGGGTTCGACGCAACGAAAGAGCTGGCTATCCAAAAAGCATTTTTCGATCATATGTGGACGTTACCGCTATCGGAAATGGTGCGTATCATCGGGGATTCCATGCCCCCGGACAATACTTTTGACCGGCTCGCCGGGCGACTGAACACGAGCAATGCCGAGCATGCTCATGAGTTGAAGAGCTTTAAACAAACATATGCGATCGAACTGAGCGGTGTCCTTACTTTAATCGCACCGCTCGCAGCCGACATTGTGTCTGATATGGCGGAGCGAGCTACCGGCCAACCCATGCCGCGCGGGGGGAGCGAATGGACCAACTTGGTGCGGGAGTGGCATACTTTTCTCGTTCAGGCATTCAGGAAGGATGCGGTCAAAGATGCACTCCGAACCTTGCATATCAATACTTGTCTTCACGCGGCGCTTCGTTGGAACAAGGCCCAACAGTTCGAAGCAAATGATTTCCCCGACTTTCATCATGCCGCCGCCGGTCTAGGATACTGCGACGTATTTCTAACTGAGCGCGGATTGAAATCGATGGTGACCGCAAGCCATGTAGCGCTGGACGTGCGTTATGATTGCCGCGTCGCGTGCAGTGTCCAAGAAGCCTTGGGCGTCCTTCGCCAACCGTATTGAGCTGAGACTCCGAAAGGTCGGTAACCAGCCAGCTCGGCATCGAATTGGTGCCGTGTCCTGACTCGCAGAAGTCGATTTCGTAGAGAATCCAAGGCCCAAATGACGAGATCGATGATTTCCGCCCGGACGTCCTCCTCCGCGTACGTCGAGACCTCATACTTTGAAATGTGTTCAAGCTCCACAGTCTGCACTGGGTCAACGGGCGTGGTGCCTTCGAGTGAGGCAGTAGATCGTTGACGTCAGCAGCGATTTTCATTCGGGGGCGATTAGAGGCCATCGAGAATCGATGAGAGTTGCGAATTTCTGCATTACCTAAGATGTGCGATCGACTGGTGAAGAGCCACAATGCAAGGCACGGATTTCTCAGTGATTTATGGATTTCTATATGTAATCATGCTATTTGCCATATATATTTGGAGACTCGATGACACCATCTGCTACCCTCCGCCTAGCCCTAATTCGTTCGCCCGACGATGAGGCTACCTTCAGTCCAAACTATCAGGCCGAACTGCGACAGTTCTATCAGTTGGTACGTGCCAATAACGTGCGTATCAATGCGGTCGCATTCACGATGGACAGCGTCGGAGCTGCTGGCGGTCTCGTTGGCGAATTCGTCATTCCGCTCGCACAGGTGATCGGTCCCGTGCTGGGCGGTGCCGCGGTCGAATGGTTGCGGGGCCACGCCGGGCGCAAGCTGCGCCTGAAAATGGGCGATATCGAGGTTGAGGCGCGTACGTTCGAGGAAATCGAGCAGCTCCTGGCGCGTGCACAGGCACTGCGTGGCGCCCAAGATGGGGAAAACGATGAAGCGTGACATGGACCTGATACGCGAGCTGATGTTCAAGCTTGAGTCCTATCACAAGCCGTCCTTTGAGGTCGTTCAGGTTCGGCCAGAGGTACCAGACGTGCTCCACGTCGACGGTTACGACGAAGCGCAACTGGCCTATCACTTGGAGCTGATCGAAGAAGCCGGGTTTATCGAGACCTTGAACTCGCCTAGCTGTTTCAGTCGGTTAAGCTGGGCTGGCCACGATTTCGTTGATTCTGTCCGCAGCCCCGATGTGTGGGAACGGACCAAGCGGGCAGCTTCGGCGGCCGGCGGTTTCACGGTGGACCTGCTGTTGTCTGCAGCAAAGACGTACCTTGAAGGCAAGATCAAGGGGCTGATTAGCGGCTAGTGCAAATCTTGTCGTTGGACTGGCAAACTGCGGCTTGATCGTACGCGTTTAAGAAACGCGGACATTAGGATTTAGCCGCTATCACCTAGACTTATGCTGACTAAATTTATGTCAAACAACCCACAAGCTCTCGACCAAAGGGCGACTGTCACCGCTGACGATGTGCCGATCATCGCCGATCTCGAGTCGCAACTGCGCGAGATCAACGTACGGCTGGGGGAGGCCCGAAAAGCCGAGAAGCGAGCGTTTCTCCAGGCGGTGGTGGACAACGTGCCGGCGCTCGGTATCTCGCAGGACGAACTGCTGATCGCTGCGGGCTTCAAGAAGCCGGCGCCGGTGCGCGCGCCGGCGAAATACTACGACCCGAACACAGGCAAAAAGTGGTCTGGTCGAGGCCCGCGGCCACGATGGCTTCAGGGGGAAAATCTGGACGAGTTTCTCATCGATCGAGCGGCACCGGCACCGCAACCGTGGTGGCCAGGCGAGTGAAAGGCGATGCTCGCATGCGCCATTTCATCCATGGAGTAGGCAACTCGAGAATTAAAACCCGGCACCGACCGGGTTTATTTTTGATGGCGGTCAATGCTGATAATTCTATAATTATCGGCATTGCGTTTAATGCCCCGAAACGCCTATAGTGCCATCTACGCCTCGCCCGGCAGGCCCCGCCGGCTACCCCTGAGCGACGAATGCGCCATGATCGACCAACCTTTCCTGAGCTACAACGCGCTGCTGGCCACCACCGAGAATGCCGTGCTCAAACTGCTGGAGGGGGGCGGCGGCGAAGAGCAAGCCATCCGCCAGCACCTCGCCACCGGTGTGGTCACGCTGTTCAACCAGATCGGCATCCTGAACGCGCCCGATGCGGTCACGCGTCAGCGGTTTGACGAAGACGGCGCGCGCCTGGACGGGCTAGTGCACGCGCGGCGCGCCCGCCCATGAAGGTCGACCGACACTGCCCGCGCTGTCGCGCTCACGCCTACCACTTCGTGAACACCCCCGCGACCGATGATGACGCGTTGCGCGACCTGCCGCTCCATCGCTGGCCGGCCACACTCAGGCCGAGGCGCGTTACCGTCTACTGCGCGGCCTGCGCCCACACCTGGTGGACACACCTCAGTCGCGCCGAACGCGACCTGCCACCGGCGGACGATCGCCAGGCAGCGACCCGTGGCTGCCGGCCGGCTGCTGGCCAGGCCAACGCCTGAAAGGATGGAATCCGCCCGACCTGGACCGCATCCTCGCGATCGCGCCGCACCTCGGTGGGCAGCGTCGTCCGCATTTTCCCTGGCGCCGCCACCTGGCGCGCGCCCCGCAAACCGGCCGGCCGCCGGGCTAAGAAAGGTTTCACGATGTTCAAATCGATCATTCCTGCCACCGACTGGTTTTTCGTCCACCCGAATGGCAGCGACAAGCCTGTCGTCTGGCCCTTGGCCGCCTGGGGGCTGACCGACGACGGTAATACCGTTGGCCTGGTGGGTGCGTCTGAGGAGACGGCGAGCGGTACGGCCACGCTGTCGCCGGTGCCGCCTAATGTGGGCGGCCGCTACTTTCATCGCGATGAACTCACGGCCGAGGAACGCGTAATCATCGCGAATCGATCCGGTATGAAGCTTCAGCGGATGCTGCCGAAGTCGTAAGGCGGGTGAAAATCCAACCCGCGCGCCGGGCCCGGGTCCATGCCGTGATGGGCATAGGCTTCGACCCAACCCAAACACGTGTGATTCCTCCTCCGGCACCGTCCGATCCGCGCCTGTATGCGGATGGGCGCTTGTGTGTCGAGCACGCCATGTTGGCAGCCTACTTCCTTGACCGGCTGGTGGTTTCGCGGGGCCCGCGCTGGTACCACCGTGCGCGGATGACGTGCTTTCCGAACGAGTTCGACAAGCGCTCCGCGCAGCTGCTGCACGTTGCCAACCGTCACAGAGATCACCGGCACGCCTTGACACGTCTTTAAGACGTGCTATCGTGCGGCATACGTCTTTAGGACGGGTTCTGTTCAGGAGGCATCATGTCGGTCTTGTACGTGTATCGCTGCCCGGCCTGCCGCCATCGCGGTGAGGTCCATCACCCCGACGACAGCTTTGACGGCGCGGCGGCCACCTGCGAGGCGTGCTACGGCCCGGTCACGCTGGAGTGGGATGGGGGCGTGACGCTCGAAGTGGCGAGCGTCCGTCACGCGCCAACCCCGACCGAGATCAAGCTCATGCGCGCGATCAACGGTCGCACCCAGACCGACGTTGCCGATCGGCTCGGCGTGAAGCTCCGCCAGGTGCAACGCTGGGAAGCGGGCGATGCGAAGATGCCCGGCGCCGCCTGGCAGCTGCTGCGTCGTGTGTGGGGCTTCCGCGGCTCGACCGACCTGGAGCGCGTGGCTGACCACACGCGCGGCTGGGATACGTTGCGTGACACCGAACGCGACACGATCCAGCGCGGCGATGCGGTTGAAATGCTGCCGAAGGCCGGGCCTCGCCTGCGTGCGATCGTGAGCTACGCGGAACCGCGCGACGACATTTACCAGGCGCTGGTCACGGAATTCGTCGGCGCCGGCGATGTCGGTGACGAGCACGACGGCTACTGCCTCGGTGAGCGCGTCCAGTTCACGCGTGCGAATGTGATCCACCTCGAGCAGCGCGCGCCGTCGCCGGCGCCGGGCACCGACTCTACTCGCTGAGAGACACCGCGATGCGCCACAACTACGAATTGCACACCGACGTGCTGGCCACCCTGGTTGCACAAACGCCCGTCCAGAAGAAGCACGCGGCGCTGATCGCCATGTTTGCCACGCGCACCGACTTCCGCACGGCCCGCTACGTCAAGACCCGCGACGAGTTCGGGCCGCAGCCGCGACGCGTGGTCGACGCGAACGATCAGGAGATCGCGGCCGACTACCACGACTGGATCGCCGAGCAGCTGGCGCGGTTGGGCTCGGTCGGCGCCGTCTGCGAAGCGTTCGCCCATAGCGGCTATCGCATGGTGGAGTCGCAACCGTGCCTACACTATCTTGTGGTCGACCGCAGCCCGGCGGCGGCCGACCGACAAGACGATTTCGTGCAGATCGAAATCTGGGAGGACCAGGAGTTCGTGGAGCGGGAGATTTTCCCCCGGCTTCCGGCCTGGCACTGGCCGGACGAGTACGAGCTGCGACGGGGTAACACCAACGGCGCGACGTTTGAGCGGCGTGACCTGGGCGGGCCGCGTTACCGGCTCGAAACCATCATCGATATGGCGCTCTTTGCGACCGAGGCCGAAGCGGTGTGGGGCGAGAACCACCAGCTGCAGGGCGATCGCGTGTTCCGGTCAAGGAACGCGACCACGGGCCAGGAGCGCGTGCAGTCGGTACGTGAGATGACGCCCGGATTTGATCGCCAGCAGTGGCGCGGCCGGCGCTTCTTCGACGACTGGTCGGCGTCGAGCGCGGGCCAGTCGGGCGCCCGGCTCTGCACGCGCTGGGTGATCAAGACGTCCGAATACAGCGCGCCGGGCCGACCCCGCGAAATGGACTTCGTGCCGAGCTGGACCCATACGCGGAAAATTGCCGCGCTGGAGAACACGCAGCGGCTCGACGTCTACGGGCTGATGTCGAAGCTGACGAACCTGGACGAGCGCGTCGGCACGCCGTTCGTCTGGTTTTCCTACGGGGTGCACGGGAATCTCGTACGCAGCGGCCAGATGGAGCGGGTGCTGGAGGCCGCCGAGAGTGGCCTGATCGTGCTGCCCGAGCACGACTACCGCGTGCTGCGCCGGTGGGCTGATGACCCTTACGCCTTCTGAGGTGTCTCAGGTGCAAAACATGACGCATTTTTCTTCCTATACGGACGTGGCCCCCAGACGTGTCTGGGGATTACGCGGGCCGCAGTAGCAGCGTCTTACACATTCATGTTCATGTGACGCATCTCTGCAGGTCTCCAACCGACGCGGAGTGCGTATGAAGAAGAAAGTAGTTCGTTGTGTCCTGTGGTGCGTGGTGCTGGTGGTGCTGATGGCGGTAACCGCCACCCCGGCCCGGTAACGGTCCCGCCCGGCCGGTGAAAGCGACTCATCGCCGGGCGGTTCTTCAAGGAGTAGTCATGCAGAAGATGATGCAGGCGAGCGCGCGCGAGATCGCCGCGGCGAAAGCGCTGTATCGCGCGGCGATCGACGCGCAAGCGAAGGATGGCGAAGGTGAGGCGTGGTGGTCCGACGTTGCCGTCGAGCTGGTCGAGGTCATTTCGGCACCGTCGATCGCGGCCGCGGCCAGCGTGATCGCGTGGTGGCATCACGACTGGACATGTGTGAGCGACACGCCGCAAGCGGCCGCCTCACGCATCCGCCACGCGGCTCGCGCGCACCGAGCAAAGCGTGCCGTACTGCTCGCCGGCAGACTGGCAGAGATGATTGGCGGCCGGATCGGACCTGAAGGAGATCCCGATGAAGCTCATTGCTGATACTGAACCCGGTAGTTACGCCCCGCGCTCTGCGGCCGGCATCGTGTTCCATGCCCGCATGCTGGGTGGCCTGCGCGTGGAGCACATCGGCATTCCGTTCGAGCACCGTGGCCGCACGTCTGCCGTGCATCGCTCGACCGTGGCCGGCCGGCTGACACATGCGGCTTACGAGGTCTCGACGCGGAAACCGGTTGGTCGCTCGAAGGCATTCGCGGCGATTCCGTCGACGCGGCACACTCGGCCGCGCTCGAGGCCTTCGCGCGGCTCGACGACAAGCAGTGGAAGCGCATGATTCAGCGCACGATCAGCACGGCATGACGAACCGCACGCAGCAGCTGGAGCTGCCCGAGCCGCGCACCTACAGCCGAACCGAATTCACGGCGCTGCGCGCGCGCGTGAAGGGCCTGCCGACGGCGACGATCGCGCGGCTGTACTTCGATCCCGAATCGACGCCGTACGTCGACGCGCCGCACGAGCTCGACGCGTTCCTGCGCACGATGCGCAGTGACCTGGTGGCGCTGGCGATGCGCGAGGGTTCCCCGGTGCTCAAGCAGTACCTGCAGGAAGCTATCCAGAAGTACGGCGAGCCGCGCCTCACGCCCGTGTCCCTGCAGATGATCGAGCAGGCCGCTGGCGCCTGGGCGGCCGCGAGGCCGGCCGGCACGCACGAGATTGGCCGGTGGTTCCGCCCGGTGGTGGCCGAGCGCCTGGCCGGCGAGGGCATCCATACGCTCGCCGAGCTCGTAGCGCTCTGCAATCGCCGCGGCGGCAGCTGGTGGCGATCGGTGCCGCGCATCGGTCCGCGCCGGGCGCAGGTGCTGGTCGCCTGGCTGCGTCGGCATGCGCAGACCATCGGCACGCGGGTGGAGGCCGACGTGGTGCTGGCCGACCCGCTCACGCATCCGCAAGCCGCGATGGCGCCGAGCCGCGCGCAGTTGGTGCCGCTCGAGCGGATCGACACGCCGGCCGCGTTGTCGGGGGAGCGGGGCGTGAACCGCGCGGGCGCCTTCTCGTTCGTGCATGCGCGTCACGACCTGGACGCAGTACGGGCCTACCTGAACCGCTACACCGATTCGCCGAACACCTTGCGTGTCTACCGGCGCGAGCTCGAGCGGCTGTTGCTGTGGTGCGTGGTCGAGCGCGGCACCGCGCTGTCGTCGCTGATGGTGGAGGACTGCGAGGCCTACAAGGCGTTCCTGGCCTCGCCGTCGAGCAGCTTCTGCGGCCCGCGTGTTGCGCGGACCTCGAACCGCTGGCGCCCGTTCACGGGCGAACCCATGTCGCTCGAAAGCCAGCGCTACGCCGTGCGGGCG
The DNA here is from genome assembly GCA_030151225.1 of Burkholderia sp. Classification (GTDB taxonomy): domain Bacteria; phylum Pseudomonadota; class Gammaproteobacteria; order Burkholderiales; family Burkholderiaceae; genus Burkholderia. The sequence goes on from JASLEG010000087.1 coordinate 84,736, forward strand.
ATTCGCGCAGCGTTCGACTGGCTGGTAAAGGTGCGCTACCTGGCCGGCAACCCCTGGTCGGCCGTGACGGACCCGAGGCCGGTCAAGCGGCTGTCGATCATGCGCGTCGATCGGGCGCTCCCGCTGGTCCTGTGGACCCGCATGCGCGACGAGATCGCCGGCCAGGCCGCGATCGAGCGCGAGGACGCGCCGCGCTGGCGCGTGGCCCGCGCGCTGCTGCTGTTGCTGGGCGATTCCGGCTTGCGGATCTCGGAGCTGGCCGCGGCGACCCGCGTGCAATTGGCGTGGCTCGCCGGCGACGGCGAGGTGCCGGCGACCTGGCTGCTGCAGGTGATCGGCAAGGGGAACAAGGAACGCTTCGTTGCGTTGTCGAACGAGTGCGTGGCGGCGCTGCGCGCCCACTGGCACGATCGCGGGGCCGACTTCGATGCGGACCAGGCCGCCGGCGCGCTGGTCGCGCCGCTCGTCATCCCGCCGACGCCGCGCGCCCGGGCGAAGTTCGAAAGCGACGGTGCGACGCTCCCGCCGGGCGGCTACTCGGTGCGAGGTGCGACGGGCGTGCTCGAATGGGCGGTCGAAATGTTGTCGAGGACGATGGCTGACCTGACCGAGCCGGAGCGCCGGCAGCTCGCCGGCCTGAGTCCGCACGCGCTTCGACACACGTTCGGCACGCAGGCGGTGGCGACTGGCATGAACCTGGACGTCGTGCAGAAGCTACTGGGGCACGCGTCGCTGCAGACCACATCCGTGTACGTGACTGCCGAACAGCGCCGACAGCGAATCGAGGCGGCGAATTTCCATGCAGCCTTGGCCAAGAAGCGTTAGGCGAACCGCCTATTCCGAGTAACGTGGGCGGAGAGCTATGGATAGCGACGAGCCGATGACACCGGGCGAGGACGTATTGGGCTGGATCAACGACAACTGGCCGGGCAAGATCCGCCGCCCGGGCGTGGTCAAGCAGCAGCCTTGGCAAATATCGCGGGGGCGTTGAGCGCACGCATGCCTGGCTGCATCACTTCCGTCGCCTCCGCATTCGTTTCGAACGCGGTGCCCACATTCACGGCGCATTCCTCAAACTCGGTTGTTGACTAATCTGCCGGAATTCACTGCGGCGCGCCGAGCAGTCTTTACGAATCCATCTTAGTGCTTGAGTTCGACCTGGTTGAGCCCTCACGAGCAGGCGGCCTTCCGGAAGCCAAGCGAATGGTACTGATCGGTTAGAAAAGGGGCGACCGCCGATTCGTTAGTGCGCGAAGGCGCGCCAGCGGGCGACCCCTATCGCAGTTGCAGTTCGGCTATCAGCCGAGCCATAGCGGCAACCCATTCTCCTCGAGCTTTCGACGGTACCGCCTGTCCTCCTCGAGCTTCTCCAGGTGATCGATTTCGGGCACCAACTCACTCGCCGAACATGGCCCGGTACCGTCGGCGCCAACGATGTGGTGCAAGAGATCAGCGTCTCTTGCACCACAGGAGACAGGGAAGCGCGTAGCCCCAGCTGCAAGCAGCCAGATCGTTCGAGTAACGCCGTCGGTGAAGGAAATGCATTGCATGGACTCGCTAGCGAGAGCGATCGACTGATCAGGGACGGGGGCGGCCTGTCGAGACCAAAGCCACGAGCGCTTCGTGGTGGCCAACTCGCGCGACGCGTGGCGGCAATCAAGGACGGGCGACACTGTCGCGAGCGGAACCGGATTGGACCAACCGTGACTGAAGCATTTTTCCACGACGAGGAATTTGGGGTCGCGTCGCCACCCTTCATCGGTCTGATGGGCAATTTCTTGGTGATCACTGCCTCTGCGACGCCATGCGTCGACAAACCGCTCTGCGTCGACCTCCACTACGGCCGTACCCGACTCAGCAGTCATGTGCATCCATACGATGCCTCGCGTTTCTGTCGGAATGCGAAAGATCGCATGCCGCTTCAACTGGCTCATGGTTTCGAGGTGCGAAAAAGTTTTCATGACGCTTTTCGACTCCCAAAAGAGTAAATCAATAACGAACAGCAATCCGGGAAACGACAGTGTAATATCGAATCCTCGGACGCCACCGACGGCCAATTTTGCAAACGGAGCAATTAAAAAATGGCAGACAATTACCAAGAACTAAAAGCGCAACTCGAAGCATTGCAGGCTCGAACGGAAGCCGCACGTGTCGCGGAACTCAACGCTGTGATCGAGGACGTGCGCGCGAAAGTTGCCGCGTACGGCATCACATCCGAGCAAATTTTCGGCCGTCAGCGAGTTGCAAAAGGCGAGAAAGCGACGGTGGCGGCCGACCCCAAATATCGCAATGCGAAGACGGGTGAAACGTGGTCGGGCCGCGGCCGGGCGCCGGCGTGGATCCGTGATGCGAAGAACCGCGACCGCTTCCTGATCAAATAATCGAAAGCAGACGGCGCGATTCCAGTGCGCCAGGATGCTTCGACAGAAACGCGTAAGAGAGGCGCGTGTCGAAGCCTAGCCCCATAAAAATACGGAATCGAGATGACCTCGGCATTTATTCGAGAAGGTGACGCGACGTCTCACGGCGGCCGCGTGCTCACGTGCACGGCCACCAACATGGTATTCGGCAAGCCTCTCGCGCTGGAGGGCGACATGGTGTCCTGCCCGAAATGCGGCGGGGTCTATCCGATCGTCGCGGTCCGAGTGCGCAGCATGACGTTCGACGGACGGGCAGTCGCGACCGACGGCGATAAAGCCGCATGTGGCGCGACGCTGATCGCCTCACAAGCTGAGGCGACGGCGGTACCGACGAGCGGCGGCTCGGTCGGCGCCGGCAAGAGCGTTATCCCGCAAAATGACGCGGCCCGCGGCCGCTTTCAGCTCGTCGACGACAACACGCGCGAGCCCCTCTCGAACCACCCTTATACCATCACCTCGACGGACGGGCAGGTGATCACCGGCCACACCGATGCGACCGGCCACACGGACTGGTTGAACACCGCCCAGGCCGCGTCGCTGACGTTCCGCCAATCGGGCTCGCCGGGCACTGAAAGCGCAGGTGGAGCATGAGCGGAGGCTATTCCGGCGGCTCGGCCGCTGGTAGCGCGGAGAGCGGGGACGGCAAGACCACGGTCGTCGGCGCCAAAACCGGACTGACGAAGGACGAGCGGTTGAGGCTCTGCGACTTGATGTGTCGCTGCGGCCGGGTCGGTTTCGCAGTAACGTTCAAGAGCGGGCGCACGCGCGTGATGCGCCAGAAATGCATCGAAGAGCGTCTGAATCTGGCCAACGCCACTTCGCGAGCGCTCACGGGGAGTCCGACCGACTATCTTCCGGAGGTCCCATACGACATGCGACCGACGCCTCCCGCGCCTCCCGTTCCGATTATGGATAGCGACGAGCCGACGACACCGGTCGAGGACGTATTGGGCTGGATCAACGACAACTGGCCGGGCAAGATCGGCGGATATGTTCAGGCGAAGAAGGCGGGTGAAAACCAGATCCGCCGCCCGGACGTTGTCATACTCAGAGATCCTAATCAGCCGCCAGTGCAGTCCAATCTCCGTGCCGTGGTCGAAATGAAGTTTGATGACTCGTTTCGGCCGGGCCAGGAGATAGCGTATAAGCGCATTGCGGGCGCCGATGCCCAGTACGTCTCGATGAGGCGAGCGGATTGTGGCTGCAATGACGACGATCCTGAGAAAGAGAAGGCACCTTCGACACAATCGCAATCCCAATCCGATACGGATGAACTGTTCGGCGGAAGTGCGAGCAGCAGCAAGCCGCTGTCACCATTCGGCATGCCGCCGATCGGGCCGCCTGGAGTGTCGCCGGGTGCCACACTATTCTGAGCAACCATGACGAAAGACGAGTTGGTGCAGTGGGCAAATGATCCTCTCCGAGCGGACACGCTGCCGTTTGGACTGTATGAGGTGCCCTACCAGAAGGCCATTGTGGGCGCCGCGATGGTCGTGCGCGGCGTCGTGTACTTCAACGGCGGGAGCTCGGCGCCGGTGCGCGAGGCGATCGTTGCGTGTTACGAACGTTACATGACGGCGATCGACGAATACGCGCGCAGGTACGCAATGGCAGCGGGGATCGAGCCCAGCAAGAAAGGCGTGATGCGCTGGTTCTACGAAGAAGGTAAGCGGCCGGTGGCGTTCGACAAGTCGTCCGCCTTCCCGGCTCTCGCGCGCGAGGCGCCAAGCAGCGCGATGCTGGTTTCGTCGACGACGAGCGCCGAGCATCGGCTTGCCGCCGGGTTCTTCTCATTCGACGTGTTCTGCATGGAGGGCTGGCAGGCCAGCTACGCACTCGACTCGGTTGCGTTCAGCGTGCCACGGAGATTCCTGGAGATATGCCCGGGCGTGTTCGAGTCGCTGTTCACCGAGTTCGTGTCGTCACTTCCCACGGTCTGGGGGCACGCCGGCCTAGGTGTCAATCTCCCGCCTACGGAGCGCGAACCCAACGAGGCGAGCGAGAATTTCTGGTCGCGCCTATACGGGCCCGGGATTGATGTAGGCAACCCGGCCGCGCATGATACGGTCACCCAGCATGACACGATCAAGACCGTTGATTGGCTGACTGCGATTTGCGCCGCCTTCGTCGACAAGATCGGTGGTGCTGATCGACTGGCGCTGCCGCCGGCGTGGTTCCGGACGACGCCGTTCGGCGACGGCGGTTTGATCGTCCAGGCCGGCCCGGAGCCAGCTGCAGGCATCCCACGTGGTAAGGGCGTGCCGCCGGCGCCGCCTGCGGCCTACGTGTTTGTCAACCGCGCGATGCAGAAGATTGTCGCGAAAGAGGCAGGCATTCTCCAAAGCGGCACGATCAACAGTACAGCACCACTGCTCAATACTCGTGTCGCGACAGAAGCGTGGTTGCGTCGTCTGGACGTATCCGACGAGGAGATGAACGACTACTGGCAGGCGCTTCACCAGTCGCCAACGCTCGTGCCGAGTCAGCCTTAGGATGGTACTGACCGGAAAATCTAGTGGAAGTCGTGCGACTCGACGCGCAGCGCGCCGAGCAGCTCGGTTCGATCGACAAGGCGCTTGGCAACGAGATGCCGCACGGCGCCGTCCGTTTGCCAGATACCGTACACGGCCAGAAGCGACGCACCGAGCGCCTCGCGCCGGAACTGCTCGAGCAGCGTTGGCCAAACGATCACGTTGGTCTGGCCGGTCTCATCTTCCAGGGTGATAAAGAGAACCCCTTTCGCGGTGCCGGGGCGCTGACGTACGGTCACGATCCCGCACGCCCGCGCGAACTGCCCGTTGCGCAACTGCGCGAGCTCGCACGCCGGAAGCAGCCGATCCGCTCGCAATCGATCGCGCAGCAGCTCGAGGGGGTGTCGGCCGAGCGTGAATCCCATCGCGCTGTAGTCGGTCACGATCTCACTGCCTTCCGAGGCCTCGGGCAGCACCGGCGTCGCGTCGTCGCGCTCGGTGCCGCGCAGGATATCTTTGTCCGGCACCGCCGCGGCCGCTGTCCAGATCGCGTTTCGCCGGTGCCCCTTGGCTAGCGAGCGCAGGGCACCGGCGCGAGCCAGGACCGCCAGGTCGTGCCGGTCGAGGGTCGCGCGCCGGGCGAGATCCGCAACATCGACGAAGGGCCGCACGGCACGCGCCAGGTGGATCCGCTCGGCTGCATCGGCGCGCATGCCGCTGATCAACGACATGCCCACCCGTACGGGCGCCATCGTCGTGTCGCCCTCGAGCGCCGAATCCCAGCTGCTGATCGTGACGTCGACCGGCAGCACATTCACGCCGCGGCGACGCGCGTCCTGCAGCAGTTGCGAGGGTGTGTAGAAGCCCATCGGCTGGCTGTTCAGCAGCGCGGCTAGGAACACGGCCGGCTCGTGACGGCGCAACCAGGCGCTGGCGTAGACGAGCAGCGCGAAGCTTGCCGCATGACTTTCCGGAAAACCATAGTCGCCGAAGCCCTTGATCTGCGCGAAGATCGCTTCGGCGAAGTCGCGGTCATAGCCGCGCGCTAGCATGCCGTCGACGAGGCGCTCGTGGTAGGGCTCCAGGCCACCCTTGCGCTTCCAGGCCGCCATCGCTCGGCGCAGCTGGTCGGCCTCGCCGGCGGAGAAACCGGCCGCGAGCATGGCCACCTGCATGACCTGCTCCTGGAAGATCGGCACGCCGAGCGTGCGCTTGAGCGCCTTTTCGACGTCGGGGGAGGGGAACGTCACGGGCTCGAGGCCTTGGCGCCGGCGCAGGAATGGGTGGACCATCCCACCCTGTACGGGCCCGGGCCGGACGATGGCCACCTCGATGACCAGATCGTAGAAGCACCTCGGCTGGAGGCGAGGCAGCATCGACATCTGCGCACGCGACTCGACCTGGAACACCCCCATGCTGTCGCCTCGGCAGAGCATCTCGTAAGTGGCCTCATCCTCGGCCGGTATGTCATGCAGTTCGAAGGCCTCGCCACGCTTCTCCGAGATCATCTCGAGGGCGCGCCGCACCATGCTGAGCATGCCCAGGGCCAAGACGTCGATCTTGAGCAGTCCCAGCGCCTCGATGTCGTCCTTGTCCCATTGGATGATCGTCCTATCGGCCATCGCCGCGTTTTCGATCGGCACCATGCGCGAGAGCTTCGTGCGCGAGATCACGAAGCCGCCCGAGTGCTGGGACAGGTGACGGGGATAGCCGAGGAGAGCAGTTGCGAACGCAGCCCACTGCTGATTCATCGGCGCCTCGACGTCTAGGCCGGCCTCGGCGAAGCGTGCGAGCAGATCCGCTTTCGAATCGAACCAGTTGTGAGCCTTCGCGACGCGATCGACAATCATCGGATCCACACCGAGCGCCTTGCCTGCTTCGCGCAGCGCGCCCCGCGGGCGGTACGTCGATACGGCCGCCGTCAGCGCAGCGCGATCGCGCCCATACTTCGTGTAGATGTACTGCATCACTTCCTCGCGCCGCTGGTGCTCGAAGTCGACGTCGATGTCCGGTGGCTCGTTTCTCTCCTTCGAGATGAAGCGCTCGAACAGCATGTTGCCGCGTGCCGGGTCGACTTCCGTCACCCGAAGGCAATAGCAGACAGCGCTGTTCGCGGCCGAGCCGCGGCCTTGGCAGAGGATGTTTTGGCTACGCGCGAATCGCACGATGTCGTAGACCGTCAGAAAGTACGGCTCATACTTCAGCTCGGCGATCAGCTGCAGCTCGTGTTCGATCTGCGCCTGTACGTTGAACGGAATCGCGTTGGGGAAGCGCCCGTGCGCGCCGATGTAGGTCTGCTCGCGCAGATACGACGCCGGCGTGTAGCCGGCCGGCACGAGCTCGTCCGGATACTCGTAGCGCAGCTCGTCGAGCGAGAAGCTGCAGCGCCGCGCGATGCGGACCGTTTCCTCCAGCGCGCCGGCCGGGTAGAGGTTGGCCAGGCGCAGCCGTGATCGCAAATGCCGCTCGGCATTCGGGGCGAGCTCGTATCCGCATTCGCCCACGGAGCGGCCGATCCGGATCGCCGTGAGGACGTCCTGCAGGGGCTTTCGCGAGCGCACGTGCATCACCGGCCAGCTGGTGGCCACCACGGGCACGTCGTGGCACGCCGCAGCCCGCTCGACGCGGCCCCGATGGATATCGTCCATCGCCCGTGCATGTAGCGTCAGGGCGACGCGAGCACGGTCCCCGAACACAGCAGCGAACCACTCGACTTGAGCGTCGAGCCGTTGCTCGTTCGCCGGGAACTCAGGCGTGAGAATCGCGATGCAGTCGGGCAGGCCTCGGAGATGCGCGAGCGGTGTCTCGGGGTGCTCGAGATCCATCGGCGCCAGTCGATACGTGCCCTTTGCGCTACGGGTGCGCGCGAGCGTGATCAGCTCGCAGAGATTGCCGTAGCCCTCGCGGTTCATTGCGAGCGCCGTGAACGACAGCGCCGGCGAACCGTCGGCCGACGTCAGCTGGAAGTGGGCGCCGATGATAAGTGGCAGGCCTGCAGCCTTCGCTTCGACGTGTGCGCGCACTGCGCCGGCGAGCGAGCATTCATCGGTGATCGCGATAGCGCTGTACCCGAGGCGAGCCGCGCGCTCCACCAGTTCCTCCGCGCGCGAGGCGCCGCGAAGAAAAGAGAAGTTGCTCGCGCACTGCAGTTCCGCATAAGCGGGCAGCACGCCGACCGGCGCTGCACACATCGCTGGTCAGCCGAACAAGCCGTGCAAGAACCAGCGCGGCTCGCGCTCGTCACGTGTGGATACGCGCTCGCGGAACAGCCAGTAACAGACGCCGTGGTCGTCTTCGGCGACGAAGTAGTCGCGCGTCACGGCCTGGCCGTCCTCCCAGCCGCACTCGATTCGTTCCCCCGACGACATCATGCGTAGCGGCGTGCCGTAGAACGGCCGATTCGCTCGCATGAGCAGCTGCACAGGCGCCTCCAGCAGCCAGGCCGGCCGAGGCAGATCCGCTGGAGCCAACACGGCTTTCTTGCGTTGATCGAGCGGCACCCACTGCGCGGCGATCTCCGGCCGGAAATCGGCCGCCGGCGCCGGTGTCAGCACATTCTCCGCGCCGAGGCGCGCCGCGAGCAGCTCGAGCAGCCGCGCGTGGTCCTGCGGCGTGCCGCCTGGCTCAGGAAAGAGCGTTTCGCTCGGCGCCGCCGCGGCTTGCACGCGGTGGGCGTGTAGCGCGATCGCGATCGCCGGCGTCGGCAGCTCGAGGCGGCCCAGTCGTTCCTTTACCAAGCGCATCAAATGATCTTCGAAGCGTGTGGGTGCGCCGAGCACAATCTCGAGCTCGGTCGGGGGGATCGCGTCTCGTCCGCGCTCGTGCTCCAGTATCAGCACGAACGCGCATGCGTCCAGCTGCTTCGCGGCCAGCCAGCCCGTCAGTTGGAGCACCAGGCGATGCGCGGCAAACACGAGTGCGTCAGCGTGCTCGACGCGATCTGGCAGCTCGATGCGCACGTCGAATGCCGGCGGCGCCTCAAGCCACTCGTAGGGCGCCGGTGCCGTGCCGTCGACTTGGTCGAGCCAGTCCAGCAGCGCGGTGCCGCAGCGTTTCTTGAGCCCGGCGCGCGGCAGGCGCTGCAAGTCAGCGAGCGTCGAGCAGCCCAGCTCATCGAACCACTCAACATACCGACGCGCCGGCGGAGCCACGGCGAGCGGGGCACGCGCGAGCGCACGGCGCAGTGAGCGAGGTGCCAGCGCAGCACCGCCACGCAGGCCACGGGCAAGCAGCCACGCCGCAGGCCCGGTCGACGCCAGCGAGACAGCAGCTGTCAAACCGAAGGACGCGACCAGCTGGCGCACGCGGCGCCTGACCGCACGGATGCCGCCGAACAAGCGCAGGCTGGCCGTCACGTCGAGCAGCACCACGGCCTCCGCCTCGAGCACCACGCTCGGTGTGAAGCGCAGGAGGGCGTAAGCGACGCCGCGCAGCAGTTCGTCCTCGCGAGCGGTGTCGCGCGTGCAGATCTGCGCGTTCGGCGCGAGCGTGAGCACGCCACCTCGGCGCATGCCTGACGTAACACCGAACTCTCGCGCTGTGCGATCGAGAGCCGCGACGCGGTCGCGCTCGAGCACCACCAGGCCGCCGACATCATTCGACGATGGCCCGGGCGACAGCGGCCGGAATGATTCGAGAGTGAGGCGTGGCAGATGCACGCCGATCCAGACGAGCATGACGGTCCAGCAGGATTGGAGAGGGGGACAGCGGCACGAACAGCGGCTCATCGCGCTGCGCACCGCGGCGTTTCACAAACGTCACGTCGATTCCGTCGCGCCGGGGGGCGAGCGCCAGGCGCAACGGCGCCGGCGACGCATCGCGCGCGGCCGACGTCGGGCGAAGCAGGAAGAACAGCGCAGCTCCGGACTGCGCCGCAAGATTAAGGCGCCGCAGCGCGTCCGATCGCACGGCATGCTGCCAGAGCAGCACCGCGCCACATGTGCCTGCTCTGAGCGCTTGCTCGGCCGCCCAGAGGGCATCCGCAGTGCGGGGAGCCCGTAGGTTGACGAACCCGGCGGGATCGATGCCCCAGAATGCGAGCGCTGCAGGCTGCAAGCGGTGAGGGGGCTGCACGATCACGACCGGTTTCGGTGCCAGGCCGGCGAGCACCGGCGCAAGCAGTCTCAGCTCGCCGATCCCAGGCTGCTGCGCGAGCAGCTCGACAAGGCAGCCCTGTGGCCAGCCGCCGCCCGGTAGCTCGGCCGATAGCTCTACGTGGCCGGTGTCGATACCACGCGAGCCGGCCCGCGCAAGCTGATTGGCGCGCCACAAATCTGGGTGGATGCGTTCAGGATGGACAAGAGCGGGGTGCATAGTGTTCGTTCACTAATACTGTATGGATATACAGGTTTCGGGCATTGTAGCGCACCTGTCTCAAAAAGCCAGCACCGGGGCCGCGTCGCCGGCAGGGCTCGCGTAAGATGGACTGCAGACAACGGAGGACACGGACGATGTGTACGAACTACGTTGCAACCGCGAGAAGCCGTTACGCAGAGCATTTCGGATCGGCGCCGCCCGGCGACGACTGGTCGGCCGAGATCTACCGCGACTACCAGGCGCCGTTTATCCGTCGCGGCGAAGATGGCGGCCGCGAGTCGCTGCTCGGTGGGTTCGGCATCCGTCCGCAGTCGAAGATCGGCGGCAAGGTGCACTTCGACACGATGAATGCTCGAAGCGAAACCGTCGGGGAGAAGGCCAGCTTCAAGGACTCGTGGCGCGCCGGCCGGCTGGCCATCATTCCGGCGGACGTGATCTTCGAGCCTCGATATCCGCAGCTTCCCGATCTGGACGTGCCTGAGCGCGACGAACGGATCCGCGCCGTGCTGAAGGCGCGATCCGAGAGATGGGGCATCACGTTGGCGAGCGGGGAGCCGAGTGGGGTGGCTGGCCTGTGGAAGCCGTGGAAAGAGACAGATGGCACCGTCACATTCGGATTCACGATGTTGACGGTCAATGCAGACGCGCACCCGTTTCTCAGCCAGTTCCACAAGCACCTAGAGGTGAATGGCTCGCCGAACGAGAAGCGAGGCGTCGTCATTCTCCTCCCGGAGCAATACGATGACTGGCTCGACTGCCGCGACCCGGAGCTCGCGCGGACTTTTCTTTCGCTGCTGGCGCCTGAGGCGTATCGAGGAGCGCCGGCGCCAAGACTCACACGGGCGGATTCCACTGGCCGCGGAAAGGCCGACAGTAGAGCTGGATGACTGGTGCAAAGCCGTTTGCAGCTATTACATTTTCATCGAGTTGGACGGTCGGTGACGATCTGATAGCCTCTCGACACGAAAACATTGGCGTCTCTTCACTGTCAGCCGTCAGGAAGCTCATCGAGAGCGATCCTGTCCGGCTGGCATCGATTGTTAGCGGGGTGGTGTGATGGTGGAAGCAAAGCGCGGCCGCGGCCGGCCGGCGACATTGACGGACGAAGGCCGGCAGGCACAACTACGAGGCGCGCAAGCCGCGCATCGAGCGCGGACGGCGGAGGCGGGCAAGGCGCGGATGGACGTGAGCGTTGATGTCGCAACAAAGGAAAAGATCGAGGCGTACCGCGTGAAGCACCAGCTGCCGAGCAATGGCGCCGCGCTCGATGCGATGCTGGCTAAGCTGAAATAAATGTTGACCGGTAATCATTAAATAGATACATTAGTCCTATGGTCGGTACATGTGCCGACGACGGAATCAGGGGCTAGTAATGAGCGTGACAAAGACCAAGCAATCTCAGGATCAGGCGGCAACTCGCACGCTCGACTCGACGGATATCCGGTATGCGGTTGGGTTCAACATGAAGTGCCGCTACGTCGTCTGTCAGGTTCGGATCGCTGAACGTCTGAATGATCCCTCCAGCAGATATGACTGCGTGACAGTGGGGTCGGACGGCATCCGCGTGCTGGGGCGCGAAGCCGATCTGCACATGACGAAGAAGACCGCCATGGCCGAGGTGAACGAACGGAACGCGCGCCTGAAGTTCTAGGTCGCCAGGAAAAGTTGCACCGATAACCGTCAAAGAGGAAGCGCCGAGCGATGAAGACTGCATACGACTTGCTGATGACCGCTCCGGAAGAACAGATTGTTCGGATGCGCCATGCATGGAATGCGATCGCGGACGGCGACTGGCAGGAAGCGGAAGCGAAATTGCGTGCAGCAGCGTTGGAGACGGAAGGCCAATTCTCGCGTGACTGCTTGGCTCTTGCTGAACATTGCAATGTCCAGGTCCTCGCCACTCGTTGAGCGGAAAAAAGTTGAGGAGCACGTAGTGAAACTGATCGATGCAACGCCCCCTGCGAACTTCCCGCACGAAGTAATCGTGCTTGATAGCGAGATCGCACAGCGTCATCCCACACAGGCGTTCTATCTGCGCGTCCGGGTTGCAGATGCCGAAGTCCGGACGATGCGCCTGGCAGGAGAGTGCACGCTTGCTGGCGCGCGCAGCGAGGCGCGCCGGCTCGGATATCAGCCGACGCATTTTCTCGAGACAAGCATCGGATATCCCACGCTGCTCGACTGACAGGGAAAAAGACACGATGGCACAGGGAAACTGGAGTCCGGACGTGATCAAGGCTAAGCCGCGTTGTCGTCTCTGCCGGCGCATTGTGCCGACTGGCGACTTCGTGCGACTCGACGGTGTGAACCCTGCACATCGAGCTTGCGCTCGGGCACGAGGTCGCGCGTATACCGAAGGGCGTGAGGTCCGGCCCGCAGCGATGGATTGAACGGGAAATTTCGAATGACGCAGATTTGTGCAGTGTGCAGGGCGAGGCGTGATGCGGGGCTTCGTATTTTGGCCGCGAGTGCAGTGGAGTTTGCTGGTTTCGCTGTTGCCAGCCACTTCCACTCGAACCTGATAGCAGCATTCGGCGCGTCCACCACGATCATGATGCTTTGGTCGCCGTGCCAGGTGCTTTGGCGGCTGAACGATACGGCCTGCAAATAACCTCGGAAAACGAAGGAAAATCTAGGATGGGGTACCTGAGAAGCGGACCTGCAAATGTGGATGCGGCGAACCCGTGAAGGGCAAGCGAGTGTTCCTGGATAAGGAACACCAGTTGGCTTGGATGACTGCGGGTGGAGCAGCAGAGATCGGGGCCCTACAACCGCTGGAGGCAAAGGCTCTAGGCGGAGCAAAGGCGGGGCGAATGTCGGTGGAAAGTGGGCAGCTAGCCGAAGCTTCAAAGAAGGGCGCTGAGCGCGCGCGAGAGATTGCCAATGAGTTCCGGGCTCGCAAGGCCGGCGTCAAATAGGAAAACGCTGGCCTGGCCGGCACCAAGGAAAAAGCAATGCTCACGATTCGAGAACTTCAGTACCTCGCGACGCGACTTCGCCGGGTGGACAACGAAGACTGTGGGAACGCGGCGCGATTGGTCGAAGCAGCGATTCACGACTTTGACCGTGTGAGCCGTAACCTACAAACCGAGCATGACGTGTTCCATCAGGTATGGGATCACGTTAGCCGCGCGCTCGATCGTGCGGCACTCTCGCCGGAGCATCAGGACGAGCTGGACGCCATTGAGGCAGAGATGGCCGGGCGTGTATTGACCGCGCGACTGGCCCTCGGACAATTGGTCAGTCCGGGTCAATTGGCAAGCGAGCCGCGCAGGAGTCGCCTGCGCATGTTCATCGAACTGTTCGCGTAACCATCGGAAAATAGGACATGAAGAAGTTGATCGTTCTGCTCATTTTGGGGAGCGCTGCAGTAGTAGCTACAGCAGCTGGGCAGGTTTCGTCGCCAGGCCAAGCCGGTCTTTCGCCCGAGGCGCAGACGACACCGAGACAAGCGATCGCCGCGTTTGATTCCGGGCTATGTGCAATGGACCTCCAGACGCATGTGAACGCTGATGGAACGACATTGATCGACTACGCTGCGCCGAATAAGACGCTTCACTTCTGTCAGTACGTTCGTGAGGTGGTGGCGCCTGCGTGCGTTTCGAATCGCTCATGCCAAAGCTTCGAGGCATGGTCGAAAGCGAATGCCGATCTGGATCCTCGCGTTCCTCACTCCTTGTTTGTGTCGCTGATTCTCGAACGGCGCCGGATACGACCGCGGGATCTCGGCTCAATATCAAATTGACCACGGAAAATAGATGCCATTTTCGATGCCAGACGCAGCGTTAGGTGCAATAGGTGCCTCAGTCGTTGCTGCGACTGTCTCCCTGATCGGTTTGACCGTGACGAAGGAGCAGAAAGTTTCCGAGCTTCGGCAGGCCTGGATTGACGCGTTGCGCGCAGACTTGTCCGAGCTGCTCAGTCACGCCCAAGCCATTCATGGCGCCGTATCAGCGCAGTACCAAACGCGTCAGGATCTTTGGTCAAACGTGAGCGAACACTTCGTGGGTATCAGTCGAGCTGCGGCAAGCATCGAATTGCGTCTCAATCCGAATGAGGAGCCGGCCAAGGCAATCCTGGCGTGTCTTCGGGAGTACGAGGCGCTGTTTAACTCAAGTAGCCCTATCGATTTCAAGTCGATCAGCGGTATAGAGCGGAGGCTCATTAGTGCGGCACAACCGTTTCTCAGAGCGGAGTGGAAACGCGTAAAGCGCGGTGAGCCGATCTATAGAATCGCGAAGCATGCTTCCTGGCTTACGCTGGTGATACTGCTTTTCGTGTTGTTGTATACGCAGTGGAGTAGCTCGCCTACGCATGCTACGCGCGAGAGCGTCAGCCAAGCGAAATAGGAAACGCAATGAGAGCCGCCAAGGAGATTGAACTGTCGCAAAGTGAGCATGTGCTGATTGAGTCGATCATCAAACACATCTACCCCGAGCCGACCGAAGGAACCATGCTGCCGATCGAGCCAGGCGAAGCGCGAGCCGCAGCCGGCCTCGCGCGCAAGGGCATCGTGACAATCGGACCCGACGCGGACGGCGCCCGCTCAATGACGTTCACGGCCCTCGGCGCGGCAGTCTACAACCGCTGTCTCGGTGATCGTGCACGCTGGTGATCGCATCACCGTCTAAACCTGTGCTGATACCGCTACGAAGGACGAACCATGTTCACTGATGCAAAACGGGAACTCAAAGAGCTGATCGCTCTGGTTGACCAACTCGCGCGTGAAGACGCCACACGCTCGGCCAGGCCGGATATTGTGCCGGCCGACGGCTACGACGAGTCGCGTCGATCGCGAGAGCTGCGCGCGATCGCGCTCATGGAAAAGTATGAGCTTCAAGGCTGGAATCGGCGCTGATCGGGAGAGTGCGACATGCACAAGCACTTCGTTGCAGGGCAAGCGGTGACGTGGGCGAGCCAAGCTGGCGGAGTCACGAAGCAGAAAATCGGCTTCGTAGAACAGGTTGTGCCGGCAGGTGGCCTTCCCGATCGCGGACGATTCGAGCAGCTCTATCTCACGTCGGGTGTCGGGTTGCCGCGCGATCACGTCTCCTACGTCGTTCGCGTAGCCGGCAAGACTGCGCGCTCGTCAGGAAAAGTGTACTGGCCTCGCGTGCCGACGCTGAGCGCGTATGCGTCGGCGCACTTCGATACCGTCAAGAGCGCGTGAGCGCGGGCGCGAAGGAGCCGGAGATGGGAATCACGCTCGAAGCCGCGAAAGAGATCTACCGCAAGGCGATCGACTCGCGTGCGGCAGATGGTGAGGGCGAGGAGTGGTGGAACAAAGTCGCGGACGAGATCCGTGGCGTGATCGCCGCGCGGACGCTCGATGGAGCCACTGCGGTGATCGCATGGTGGCACCACGACTGGACGTGCGTGAGTGACACGCCTCGAGCTGCCGCGAAGCGAATCCGTGAGGCGGGTCGTGAGCTGCGTGCAAAAGCATAGGAGCCCGCTGAGATGAAAGTGCCGCACATCTAAACGCCTTGCGACACATGGGGAACGGCCGAGAGCTCAATCGAGCTACGGCGCTCTATCACCTGGCGGCCGCCCTCACCGGTGTGCCGGCGCACGCGGCAGGCGCCTTGGAAACGGCAGCGCATCTCGCGCGAGACGCTGGCTAAGCGGACAACGGAAACCAAGGAAAACGCTGGCCTGGCCGGCATGGGAAAAGAACGTATGAGCATTATCATTTTGGCGTTTGTCTGTATTGTCTTAGTTGTCGTCGGCCGCAAGATTCCCGCGGTACTCGAGACGACGCGCAAGCACCCCGTGGCAGGTGTCGTTGGCGGAATCGCCGTCTTCGCCGGCGCGGGTTTGGTGATGAGCACCGCGCTAGACCGTGCGACCCATGTGGAGCCCGTTCGAAGCGCCACCACGCAGCCTGGTCATGCTGCCGCCAACCAAGAACATCAGCCGATGGGGCAGGCTCTGCGCAGCCTGTTTCCGTTCATGGCAAAGAACGAAGAGCAAAACTGATCTTGGATCGGAAAACGCCGGCGCGCCGGCACCAGGGAAAAATGGGGTTTGTCGTCTTGGCTGCAATCTGTATCACCTTGGTTCTCGTTGTGCGGAAGATCCCACAGATCCTGATGTCGACACAAAAACATTCCGTAGCCGGCATCGTTGGCGGACTCGCGGTCAAGGTCGGTGCCGCACTTGTGCTGCGCACCGCGATCGACCAAACGAGTAGTGGCGCGCCGGTTGACCGCAGTGACGTGGTTGACCGTCTAGCCGATCAATAAACAGCGCGAAAAATGAAGCAATTCTTTATTTTTTTACTATTCATCAGCTGCTTCCGTTTCGTCCTCGCTGACGCCGATCATCCAGAGACGGCGAATACGTTTCTATATCCATGGAAAACGGGAAGAATTATGGTCCCGTATAGCCGTACAGCGATCGCGATAACTGGCCCGGTGAATTTTAGAGGTACTACCCTCAGTTTTGGTGGGAAGAAAGTTCGGAAGAAATTCGTGGGTCTATTTTTCCGCGATTGGGAAGCGTCCCATAGGCCTGTAACGGCCAGTGTTTACGAACTGGAGCGCGATCCCGGGCCGTTAGTTAGAGGTAACACGCTATGTTCAGGGAGGGCCCGCTATGTGGCGATATGGCTTGCCGGTGACAGAGACCAGACGTCAGGCAGAGGGCTCCTGAACATGGCAGTGTTCTCAAGCGACAGGGTTCCAGAGGATAGCTATGATGCCGGCCTTTGCGGAACTTTCGCGTATAGAATCGAGGAAGACTAGTCGCGCTGCCGACATCAAGGAAGATAATGAGCAAACTCACACCTGAGCAAATGGCCATTGGGCGCCAACGGTTTCTCGACGGCAAACCCGAAGTCAAGCGGCGAATCCAAGAATTGACCGCCGCCCACGCAGACGCTTTAGGCATCAGCCTGGAGCGCCATCGCGAGCTTGAGATCATGCGCGAGCTCGAAGAAGAGGCTAGAGCGAAGGGCGAAGATTCGATGGAATTGTTTTTCAGCTATATCGCCGAGACTGCAGACGAGTTCGATGCACTAGTAGAGCAACGTCGCGCGGCGATCAAAAGAAACTCCGGACTTTGACATCGGAAAACGGAACCGGCGATGCGCTTTATCCCAACGGTCTATTCTTCTTCGGGCGGCTCGCTCCCTCGGACCGACGAGCGGGCGAAAGCCGATTTCATTCGCCAGCACGTGGGGCACGGCTGGACGGAAAGCGACGCGACAGCGCGTTACGAGTTGTGGGTCGCGCGAACCATCGACAC
>JASLEG010000101.1 GCA_030151225.1 Burkholderia sp.
GCCGGCGGCGGCGCACGGCGCGTGTCGTCGCCGGCTCGCGCAGCCCGGCCGGCCCCCGCGCCTGCCGAGCCTCGCGCCGAGCAGGCGGCCAGCCACGACGACACACCGCCCGACGACGCCGGCTGGTTCGACCTCGCGCCGGCCACCGCCGCGACGCCCGGCTTCGAGCGCGAACCGGCGCAGCCGATCGCCGCGCGTTCGCCGCTGGGCGATCTCGGCTGGGACGAGCTCGAATCGCGCGTGTCGGCCTGCGAGAGCTGCCGCCTGTGCGAGAAGCGCACGCAGACGGTATTCGGCGTGGGCGATCGCGAGGCGGACTGGATGCTGATCGGCGAGGCGCCCGGCGAGAACGAGGACAAGCAGGGCGAGCCCTTCGTCGGCCAGGCCGGCAAGCTGCTCGACAGCATGCTGCACGCGGTGTCGCTCAAGCGGGGCGAGAACGTCTACATCGCCAACGTGATCAAGTGCCGCCCGCCCGGCAACCGCAACCCCGAACCCGACGAGGTCGCCAGCTGCGAGCCGTATCTGCAGCGCCAGGTGGCCCTGGTCAAGCCGAAG
The DNA here is from genome assembly GCA_030151225.1 of Burkholderia sp. Taxonomy (GTDB): domain Bacteria; phylum Pseudomonadota; class Gammaproteobacteria; order Burkholderiales; family Burkholderiaceae; genus Burkholderia. Next base: position 559 of record JASLEG010000101.1, read on the forward strand.
CTGATCATCGCGCTGGGCCGCTTCGCCGCGCAGACGCTGCTGAAGTCGGAGGCGAGCATCGCCTCGATGCGCGGCCGCGTGCACCGCTACGAGGGCGTGCCCGTGATCGTCTCGTATCACCCGGCCTACCTGCTGCGCAGCCTGCCCGACAAGGCCAAGGCCTGGGCCGATCTGTGCCTCGCGCGGGACACCTTCCGCGACGCATCGGGCGACGCATGACGCCCGCCGCGCGGTCCGCACCGTGGGTGGGGCTGCGCGATGCGGCGGTGCGCGATCTCGCCTGGCTGCTCGCCAGCGCCGACCTGCTCGCGGCCTCGGCCGAGGCGCCGCTCGCGCGGCCGTGGCGCGACGCAGCCGAAGCCGCGCGGGTGCTGGCCTGGCTCGCCGCGCTCGATGCCGATCCCGCGCCGCTGCGCGCCGCGATCGACGCCGCCGCGCCCACCCGGCTCGGCCGTTATGCCGAAACCCTGCTGGCCTTCTTCGGTGCGCACGCGCCGCGCTGGACGCTGGTGGCCGCCAACCTGCCGGTGCGGGTGAGCGGACGCACGCTCGGCGAATGCGACTTCCTGCTGGTCTCGCCCGAAGGCGAGCGGCTGCATTGGGAGCTCGCGGTGAAGTGCTATCTGTGCGCGGCCACGGGGGAAGGTGAGGTTTCCACAGCCGCGCTGCGCGACTACGTCGGCCCGAATCTGGCCGACCGTTTCGATCTGAAATTCCGGCGTCTCGTCGATCATCAACTGCCGCTCAGCGCACGCGACGAGTTCGCGTTCACGGGGCAGACCGGGCCGTGGGTCGCGAGCATGTTCGTGAAGGGCTGGCTGTTCTACCGCGACGATCGCGACGGGGCGGGCGAAGGGCAGGGCGCTGGCGTTCCCGCCGCGCCGGCCGAGCTCGATGCGGCGCACCCGCGCGGCTTCTGGGCCACGCGCGGCGAGTTTCCGGCGCTGGCCGCGCGCGAACCGGCCGTGACGCGCTGGATGGTGCTGCCGCGGCTCGCCTGGCTCGCGCCGCGCCGCATCGGGCCGGACGCGATCGACGCGGCGGCCGGGCTGGGGTTGGGCGATGCACCGGCGCTGCTCGACGCGGTGATCGCGCGCGACGCGCCCACCCTGGTGGCGGCGCTGGTCGAAGGCGAGGATGGCGCGTGGCGGGAAACCCGGCGCGGCTTCATCGTCGACGATGGCTGGCCGCAGCGTGCGCAGGCCCTTGCTGGCGCGGGGCGCTGATTCCGGGCAGGGCAGGTCGGGTCGGGTCGGGTCCGCTGTTCACCACCACCGATGGAAATGATGGACCGGCCCGACGCCGTGGCCGACCTCGAGCCGCGTGCTCGCGGCGATCGCGTCGGCCAGGTAGCGTTTCGCGTCGCGCACGGCCGCGTCCAGATCGTCGCGCTGCGGGCGCAGCGCCGCGATCGCGGCCGACAGCGTGCAGCCGGTGCCGTGGGTGTTCGCGACGGCGATGCGCGCGCCGTCGAGGCGCAGTTCGCCGTCGACGCGGATCAGCCAGTCCGGGCTGCCCTGTGCGTCGGGCAGGTGGCCGCCCTTCATCAGCACCGCGCGCGCGCCGCGTGCCACCAGCGCGCGGCCCTGTTCCACCATCTGCGTCTCGTCGGTGGCCTCGGCGCAGCCGAGCAGGGCGGCCGCCTCGGGCAGGTTCGGCGTGACCAGATCGGCCAGCGGCAGCAGCGTGTCGCGCAGCGCCGCCACCGCTTCCGGCGCGAGCAGCGCGTGGCGGCTCTTCGAGATCATCACGGTATCGAGCACCACGAACGGCGGCGCGTGGCGTTCGAGCGCCGCGGCCACCGCGCCGACGATCGCCGCGTTGGCCAGCATGCCGATCTTCACGGCGTCGATGCGGATGTCCTCGAACACCGCGTCGAGCTGGGCCGTCACGAAGCCGGCGTCGGGCGCGTGCACGGCCTGCACGCCGCGGGTGTTCTGCGCGGTCAGCGCCGTGATCGCGCTCGCGCCGTAGGCGCCGAGCGCCGAGAAGGCCTTCAGGTCGGCCTGGATGCCCGCGCCGCCGCCGGAATCGGAGCCGGCGATGGTCAGGGCGTTTGGAATGGAGAGGCGGCTCATGGCGGGCACGCCGGCCTTGGCGGCCGGCGTTTCGGGAAAGGGCGGCGGCGTGGCCGCGGTTGAACGGGAGCGAGGCCGGCCCGCGCGTCGATCAGTGACGCAATCAGTGACGCGATTCGCCGATCAGCGCGACCGAATCGAACTGGCGCTGGTTCGCCACGTGGCGGCGCATCACGAGCCACATCGTCAGGCACACGAAGGTGCCGAACATCACGATCACCACGCCCACCGCCACGTTCAGCGACACGAGCACCGCGTACAGGCACAGCATGATCAGCACCGACAGGTTCTCGTTGAAGTTCTGCACGGCGATCGAGTGGCCGGCCGACAGCAGCACGTGGCCGCGATGCTGGAGCAGCGCGTTCATCGGCACCACGAAAAAGCCCGACAGCGCGCCCACGAACATCAGGAACACGTAGGCGACGATCAGGTAGGCGGGCAGATGCAGATGGCCGATGCGCAGCGCCCAGTGATGGGGCATCAGGTCGCGCGAGAAGAATGCCATCATCATCACGGCGAGGCCCATGATCACGCCGACCGGCAGCACCTTCAGCGATTTCTTGAGCGGGATCTTGGCGGCCGCGGCCATCGCGCCGCCGGCCACGCCGAGCGCCACCACGGCCTGCAGGATCGCGCCTTCGGACAGCGACATGCCGAGCGACACCTCGGCCCACTTCAGCACGATGAACTGCAGCGTCGCACCGGCCCCCCAGAACAGCGTGGTGACGGCCAGCGAGATCTGGCCGAGCTTGTCGTGCCAGAGCACGCTGAAGCATTCGGCGAAATCGGTGACGAGCCGCACCGGGCCGTGCTGCTGCTTCGGATAGCGGGCGCCGGTGTCGGGGATGCGCAGGTTGAACAGCGCGGCCACCACGTAGATCGCCACGATCACGAGCATCGCGGCCTCGGCCGGGGTGTTGATGGCGGCGGGGGTGTACTTGATGATGTGCGCGGCGATGTGCGGGCTGATCAGCGCGCCGCCCAGCACCGTGCCGAGGATGATCGAGCTGACCGTGGTGCCCTCGATCCAGCCGTTGGCGGCCACCAGCCGGTCAGGCGGCAGCAGCTCGGTGAGGATGCCGTACTTGGCCGGCGAATAGGCGGCCGCGCCGAAGCCCACGATGCCGTACGCGATCAGCGGATGCGCGCCCATCAACATGACCAGGCAGCCGATCACCTTGATCGAGTTCGTGATGAACATCACGCGGCCCTTCGGGCGCGAATCGGCGAACGCCCCGACGAACGCGGCCAGGACGACGTACGACAGCACGAAGAACAGCTTGAGCAGCGGAATCATCCAGTCCGGTGCATGCAGGTTTTTCAGCAGTGCGATGGCGGCGATCAGAAGCGCACTGTCGGCCAGCGACGAGAAAAACTGCGCGGCCATGATGGAGTAAAAACCTTTTTTCATCTGAAGCGATGCTTTCCTCGCTGCGGCTCGGCCGCAGGGGCCGTGCATTCGGACTATGCCGTGCAAAATAGGTTGTGCGCACGGCTTTATATCACGAAAATACGTTAAATCCGACTAGCAAGAATCCCCGATCGCGCCGACTTCGTCGCGGCACCGCGCCCACAAGGTGAGGTAAGCTGCTGATTCGCCTGCGTGTTTATGAAATTTCCTTATGCCGCGCCCGATTTCCGCCACGATCCACACCGCCGCACTCGCTCACAACCTTGCGGCCGCCCGTCGCTTCGCCCCCGCTTCCAAGATCTGGGCCGTCGTCAAGGCCAATGCCTACGGGCACGGCCTCGCGCGCGCGTTTCCGGGGCTGCGCGGCACCGACGGTTTCGGCCTGCTCGACCTCGAGGAGGCGGTGCGGCTGCGTGAGCTGGGCTGGGCCGGGCCGATCCTGCTGCTGGAAGGCTTCTTCCGCTCCACCGACGTGGACGTGATCGACCGCTACAGCCTCACCACCACGGTGCACAACGACGAGCAGCTGCGCATGCTCGAGACGGCGCGCCTGTCCAAGCCGGTCAACATCCAGCTGAAGATGAACACGGGCATGAACCGCCTCGGCTACGCGCCCGACAAGTACCGCGGCGCCTGGGAGCGGGCGCGCACCTGCCCCGGCATCGGCCAGATCACCCTGATGACCCATTTCGCCGATGCCGACGGCGAGCGCGGCGTGGCCGCCCAGATGGCCGCGTTCGAGCGCGGCGCCGAGGGCATCGCCGGCGCGCGCAGCCTGGCCAATTCGGCCGCGGTGATGTGGCATCCCCAGGCGCACGGCGACTGGGTGCGGCCCGGCATCCTGCTCTACGGCGCGTCGCCGTCCGGGCGCGCGGCCGACATCGCCGACGCGGGCCTGCAGCCGGCCATGACGCTGGCCTCGTCGCTGATCGCGGTGCAGAGCGTCGCGCAGGGCCAGGCGGTCGGCTACGGCGGCGCCTTCGTCACGCCGGCGCCGATGCGCATCGGCGTGGTGGCCTGCGGCTATGCCGACGGCTATCCGCGAATCGCCCCCGAAGGCACGCCGATCGTGGTGGACGGCGTGCGCACCCGGATCGTCGGGCGCGTGTCGATGGACATGATCACGGTGGACCTCACGCCGGTGCCCGGCGCCGGCATCGGCGCGCGCGTCGAGCTGTGGGGGCCGGCGCTGCCGATCGACGACGTGGCGGCCCATTGCTCGACGGTCGGCTACGAACTGATGTGCGCGGTCGCACCGCGCGTGCCCGTGCGTGCGGAATAAGGGCGGGCTCGTGGCGAAACAGAAAACCGTCTATACCTGTACCGAATGCGGCGGCCAGTCGCCGAAATGGACCGGCCAGTGCCCGGCCTGTCATGCCTGGAACACGCTGGTCGAATCGGTGGCCGACGCGCCGTCCTCGCACCGTTTCCAGGCGCTGGCCAAGAGCGCGCCGGTGCAGCGCCTCGCCGACATCGACGCGGCCGACGTGCCGCGCTTCTCCACCGGCATCGGCGAATTCGACCGCGTGCTGGGTGGCGGCCTGGTGGCCGGCGGCGTGGTGCTGATCGGTGGCGACCCCGGCATCGGCAAGTCCACGCTGCTGCTGCAGTCGCTCGCGCAGCTGGCCGGCCAGCGTCGCGCGCTCTATATCAGCGGCGAGGAATCGGCTGCCCAGATCGCGCTGCGCGCGCAGCGGCTCGCGCTGCTCGACCACGGCGGCGACGCGGCGGATCTCAAGCTGCTCGCGGAAATCCAGCTCGAGAAGATCCAGGCCACGATCGACGCGGAGCGGCCCGACGTGGCCGTGATCGACTCGATCCAGACCGTCTATTCCGATGCCCTGAGTTCCGCGCCCGGCTCGGTCGCGCAGGTGCGCGAATGCGCGGCGCAGCTCACGCGCATCGCCAAGCAGTCGGGCACGGCGATCATCATGGTGGGCCACGTCACGAAGGAGGGTGCGCTGGCGGGCCCGCGCGTGCTCGAGCACATCGTGGATACCGTGCTGTACTTCGAGGGCGACACCCATTCCTCGTACCGGCTGGTGCGCGCGATCAAGAACCGCTTCGGCGCCGTCAACGAGCTGGGCGTGTTCGCGATGACCGAGCGCGGCCTGCGCGGCGTGGCCAATCCGTCGGCGCTGTTCCTGTCGCAGCACGAGGAGGTCGTGCCGGGCTCCTGCGTGCTGGTCACCCAGGAAGGCTCGCGGCCGCTGCTGGTGGAGGTGCAGGCGCTGGTGGACACGGCCAACGTGCCGAATCCGCGCCGGCTCGCGGTGGGCCTCGAGCAGAACCGGCTCGCCATGCTGCTGGCCGTGCTGCACCGTCACGCCGGCATCGCCTGCTTCGATCAGGACGTGTTCCTGAACGCGGTGGGGGGCGTCAAGATTACCGAACCGGCCGCCGATCTGGCGGTGCTGCTCGCCATCCACTCGTCGATGCGTAACAAAGCGTTGCCGAAGGGCCTGATCGTGTTCGGCGAAGTGGGGCTGGCCGGCGAGATCCGGCCGTCGCCGCGCGGTCAGGACCGGCTGCGCGAGGCGGCCAAGCTGGGCTTCACGATCGCGCTGATTCCCAAGGCCAATGCGCCGAAACAGCCGATCGAGGGGCTCGAGGTGATGGCCGTGGAGCGCATCGAGCAGGCCATCGATCGCGTGCGCGGCCTCGAATGAGCGCCGCGCGGCGCGGCCGCGCACGTAACTCCATGTAACGTTTCCGTTCTGGCCTGTAACTCGTGGCGTGGCGGTTTTCCCCTATGCTGGCCGCAATGCGTCCCACAGGTGCGAAAGGAAGGCCAGCCTTGAAACAATCCCAACACTCGATCGTCGACCAACGCCATGACCACACGCTGCGCAACCTGCGTGGCTGCCGCGTGTCCGAACCGATTCGCCCGCCGTTCGGCGGCGGCTGCCGGATCATCGAATGGGTGGACGACGAAGGCCGCATCGCGCGCCGCGTGGTGGCCGAGCACGTGACCGAGGCCGAGGTGGTGGCCACCATGCGCCGCCCGCTCGACGGCCGCCGCTATCTGATGCACGACGACGAGCAGATGCCCCGCGAGACGCTGCCGCGCCGCTGAGCGGGCCGCCGTCCCCGGCCGGGCTCAGCCGATCTGTTCGAGCTGCTCCTGGAGGTCGAGCCAGTCGAGCTCGAGCGCTTCCAGCCGGCCGTTGAGCTCGCCGAGCTTGCGGATCGCGTCGGTCAGCTCGGCCTTCTTCTCGGCCGCGTAGCTGTCCGGGTCCGCCACGAACGTGTCGAGCCGCGCCTTGTCGGCGTTGAGCGCCTCCATTTCCTTCTCGATCTTGCCGATCTTCGATTGCAGCGGCTTCTTCAGCGCCGACAGGCGCTGACGCGTTTCCGCCTCCTGGCGCTTCTGGTCCTTGCGGTTCGCGACCGACTCCGCGCCGTTCCCCCCGCCACCCTGAGCCGCCGCGCCCGCCGCGCGCTGCTCGGCCGCGTGCTGCAGCAGCCAGTCGCGGTAATCGTCCAGATCGCCGTCGAACGGTTCGATCCGGTGTTTGGCCACCAGCATGAACTGATCGGTCGTGGCACGCAGCAGATGCCGGTCGTGCGAGACCAGGATCAGCGTGCCCTCGAACTGCGCGAGCGCCATGGTGAGCGCGTCGCGGGTCTCGAGGTCGAGGTGGTTGGTCGGTTCGTCGAGCAGCAGCAGGTTCGGCTTGCGCCAGATGATCAGCGCCAGCGCGAGCCGCGCCTTCTCGCCGCCCGAAAACGGCGCGATCGGCGCCGAGGCCATGTCGCCCGAGAAATTGAAGCCTCCGAGGAAGTCGCGCAGCTCCTGCTCGCGCGTGTCGGGCGCGATGCGCGCCAGATGCGCGAGCGGGGAATCGTCGGGGCGCAGCGTCTCGAGCTGGTGCTGCGCGAAATAGCCGATCGTGAGGCCCTTGCCGCCGCGCACGTCGCCGGCCAGCGGCTCGAGGGTGCCGGCCAGGGTCTTGATCAGCGTGGACTTGCCCTGGCCGTTCGCGCCGAGCAGGCCGATGCGCTGGCCGTTCTGGATCGACAGCGCCACGCGCTCGACGATCGGCAGCGCCGCGCCGGCCTCGCTGCGATAGCCGCACATCACGTCGTCCATCACCAGCATCGGATTCGGCGCGGCATCGGGCGTGCGGAACGAGAAGGTGAACGGCGAGGCCGCGTGCACCGGCGCGAGCCGCTCCATCTTCTCGAGCGCCTTGACCCGGCTCTGCGCCTGACGCGCCTTGGTGGCCTGGGCCTTGAAGCGGTCGACGAAGCTCTGCAGGTGCTCGATCGTGCGCTGCTGCTTTTCGTAGGCGCTCTGCTGCAGCGCGATCTGCTGCGCGCGCAGGATCTCGAACTGCGAATAGTTGCCGCCGTAGCGCTTGATCTGGCGGCTTTCCAGATGCAGCGTGACGTTGCAGATCGCGTCGAGGAATTCGCGATCGTGCGAGATCACGACCAGCGTGCCCGTGTAGCGGTGCAGCCAGTCTTCCAGCCAGACGATCGCGTCGAGATCCAGGTGATTGGTGGGCTCGTCGAGCAGCAGCAGGTCGGAGCGGCACATCAGCGCCTGCGCGAGGTTCAGGCGCATGCGCCAGCCGCCCGAGAAGTTCGCCACGCTCTCGCGGGTCTGCGCGAGCGTGAAGCCGAGGCCGAGCAGCAGCGCCTCGGCGCGGGCCGGCGCGGTGTAGCCGTCGGCGTCGGCGAACGCGGCGTGCGCGTCGGCCTCGGCCGAGCCGTCGTGCGCGGCGGAGGCCGCGGCGATGCGGGCCTCGATGCGGCGCAGCTCGGCGTCGCCGTCCAGCGTGTAGTCGAGCGCGCTGCGATCGACGGCCGGGGTTTCCTGCGAGACGTGGGCGATGCGCCATGACGGCGGCATCGAGAAATCGCCGCCGTCGGCGTGCAGGTCGCCGCGCAGCACGGAGAACAGCGTGGACTTGCCTGCGCCGTTCGCGCCGACGAGGCCGGCCTTCTCGCCGGGATTGAGGGCGAAGGTGGTGCCCTCGAACAGGGGCTTGGTGCCGCGCGCGAGGCTGAACTGGTTGAAACGGATCACGACGGGGAAGGGCGAAGGAAAACCGCTATTCTAGACCGGCCGCCCCGCGCGGGGCATCGGCCGTTCGGCCGGCTCGTGCGCGCGGCCGGTTTCGCATAGACTGCCGCGACGGGATGTGGCACGTGCCGAATCGAACGCCACCGCATCCAGCCGCATCCCACCGAACCCCGAGCCACGGAGAGCCCGATGTCGACCGATACCGTTTATTCCTTCCACGCCACCGCGCTCGACGGCAGCGACGTGGCGCTGGACAGCTACCGCGGCAAGGTGCTGCTGATCGTCAATACCGCGAGCGAATGCGGATTCACGCCGCAGTACGCGGGGCTGCAGGAACTGCACACGCAGTACGCGGCGCGCGGGCTGGCCGTGCTCGGCTTCCCGTGCAACCAGTTCGGCGGTCAGGAGCCGGGCGACGCCGCCCAGATCGGCGCGTTCTGCGAGCAGCGCTTCGGCGTGAGCTTCCCGCTGTTCGGGAAGATCGACGTGAAGGGCGAGCACGCGCATCCGCTGTTCCGCTGGCTCACCGAAGAAGCGCCGGGCCTGCTCGGCATCAAGGCGATCAAGTGGAACTTCACGAAGTTCCTGGTGGGCCGCGACGGCCGCGTGATCAAGCGCTACGCGCCCACCACCAAGCCGGCCGAGATCGCGGCCGACATCGAGGCGCAACTGGGCGCGTGATCGGCTGCGGCGGCCCGCGTCAGAGGATCGGCGCGAACAGCCGCGCCACGTGCATCAGCATGCGGCGCCACGCGCTCGCGCGCTTGAGTTCGTCGAGATCGACCTCGTCGGCCTCGGCGAAATCCTGCGCGAGCATCGCGTCCACGTCGGCGGCGAAGCCGGCGTCCACGGTCAGCACCATGATCTCGAAGTTCAGGCGGAACGAACGGTTGTCGAGATTCGCGCTGCCGATCGCGGCGGCCGCGTCGTCGATCAGCACCACCTTCTGGTGCACGAAGCCGGGCCGGTAGCGGAAGATCCGCACGCCGGCATCCACCAGGTCGCGCGCGTACAGCTTCGAGGCCTCGAACACCACCAGGTGGTCGCGCCGGATCGGAATCAGGATCCGCACGTCCACGCCGCGCATCACGGCCAGCTTCAGCGCCGAGATCACCGCCTCGTCCGGCACCAGGTAGGGCGTGGTGATCCACACGCGCTCGCGCGCGGCGTGGATCGCCTCGGCGAAGAACAGCGAGCCGGTTTCCTGCTTGTCGGCCGGGCCCATCGGCACCACCAGGCAGTGCATGTCCTCCTCGGCGGCCGGCTCCGGCGCCGGGGCGCTCACCGGCAGCGACTGGGTGGCCCAGTGCCAGTCCTCGGCGAACACGTACTGGATGTTCGGCACCACCGGGCCGCGCAGCTCGATGTGGGTGTCGCGCCACGGCGAGAGCTTCGGGTTCGCGCCGAGATATTCCACGCCCACGTTGTGGCCACCCACGAAGGCGCGCTCGCCGTCCACCACCACGATCTTGCGGTGATTGCGGAAGTTCAGCTGGAAGCGGTTGGTGAACTGCTTGTTGGTGGCGAACTTGTGCACTTCCACGCCGCCCGCGAGCAGCGCGTTCACGTAGCGGTGCGGCAGGTCGAAGCTGCCGATGCTGTCGTACAGCAGATAGCAGCGCACGCCGCGCGCCGCGCAGGCGAGCAGCGAGTCGCGCAGCATCGCGCCGAGCGCGTCGTCGCGCACGATGAAGAACTGCACGATCACGTAGCTGCGGGCCGCATCGATCGCGGCCAGGATCGCGGTGAAGGTGGCCTCGCCGTTCACCAGCAGGCGCACCGTGTTGCCGCCCACGAAGGGCATCCCGCCGAGCTGGGTCAGCGCGCGCACGGCCGACTGGCCCAGCGCGTCGCTCGGCACGCCGAACGAGGTGTCGTGGGTGTCCCAGGTCGAGGGCCGCGTCGAGCGCGTGCGCAGCGTGGCCATTTCGTTGCGGCGCGCGTCCACGTAGCCCGAGAACTTGCTGCGGCCGAGGAACAGGTAGGGGATCAGCGTCAGGTAGGGCATCGCCGTCAGCGACACGGCCCAGGCGATCGCGCCCTGCGAGGTGCGCGTGTTGAGGATGGCGTGGCAGGCCGCGATCAGCCCGAGCAGGTGGGCGAGCGCGACGAAGGTGCCGAGATGGAGCCAGTCGAGATGCATCGGTGCGAGAACGAGGAGGTCCAGGTTCGAAGCCGGGCCGGACGGTGCCCGGCGGTGCCGCCGCAGCGAGCCGCCGCGCGTACCGCCTGCAGCATCTTAACGAAGCGCGCGCGCCGGCGCAGTTTCCTGACGCGCAACTGGCGCCGCGCCGACGGCGCGCGCGGCCCGGTAAGGCTTCATGCGTCAGGCCGAATAGGGCAGGTCCGCCGCGTGGATCAGGAACACGCAGTCGTCGCCGGCGCTGGTCGGCAGCCAGATCAGGTCGAGCCCGCCGAACGCCGCCTCGACGTTGTGGCGCTCGTTGCCGATTTCCACCACCAGCACGCCGTCGTCCTTGAGCCACTTCTTCGCGTCGCGCAGGATGCGTCGCACGATGTCCATGCCGTCCTCGCCGCCGGCCAGCGCCATTTCGGGCTCGTGGCGGTATTCGTCGGGCAGCGCGGCCATCGAGTCGGCGTTCACGTACGGCGGATTGCTCAGGATCACGTCGTAGCGCAGCTCCGGAGTGTCGAGCCGCTCGACCGGCAGCGGCGCGTACAGGTCGCCGTGATGCAGGGCGATGCGGTGGTCGAGCGCGTAGTCGGTCAGGTTGATCTCGGCCACGGCCAGCGCATCCTCGGACAGGTCCACCGCGTCGATGTCGGCGTTCGGGAAGGCCTCGGCCGCGAGGATCGCGAGGCAGCCGGAGCCGGTGCACAGCTCGAGCACCGCGCCCACGTGCTCGGGATCGGCCACGTAGGGCTGCAGGCCGTCGTCGAGCAGCTCGCCGATGAACGAGCGCGGCACGATCACGCGTTCGTCCACGTAGAAGCGGTGGCCGTGCATCCACGCCTCGTTGGTCAGGTAGGCGGCCGGCAGGCGCTCGGTGGCGCGGCGCTCCACGCGCTGCATCACCGCGTCGATCTCGTCGGGCATGAGGCGCGCGTCGAAGAACGGCTCGAGCGTGTCGAGCGGCAGGTGCAGCGTGTGCAGCACGAGGTAGACGGCCTCGTCGTAGGCGTTGTCCGAGCCGTGGCCGAACGACAGTTGCTCGGCCGAGAAGCGCGTGACCGCATAACGGACCAGGTCGCGGATCGTCTGGAAGGGAGTGGCGGGTGTGCTCATCGCGAGTTCCGTTGCATGAGGGGTGGCGCGCACGGGATCGTGCACGCCGGTCGGGCGTGTCAGGCGATCAGTTGCTCGAGCACGCGGCGATACACGTTCTTGAGCGGATCGACGAAGCGCAGCTCGATGTGCTCGTCGATCTTGTGGATCGAGCCGTTCGGCGGGCCGAATTCGATCACCTGCGGGCAGATGCGCGCGATGAAGCGGCCATCCGAGGTGCCCCCGGTGGTGGACAGCTCGGTGGCGAGGCCGGTCTCGTCGCGAATCGCGTTTTCCAGCGCCGTGGACAGCTCGCCGCGCGGCGTGAGGAAGGGCAGGCCGCTGATCGACCATTTGAGGTCGTATTCGAAGCCGTGCCTGTCGAGGATCGCGTGCACGCGCGCCTGCAGGCCTTCCACCGTGCTCGCGGTCGAGAAGCGGAAGTTGAACAGCAGCGTGACGTGGCCCGGGATCACGTTGGTCGCGCCGGTGCCCCCGTGCAGGTTCGAGACCTGCCAGGTGGTGGGCGGGAAATAGTCGTTGCCGTCGTCCCAGCGCTCGGCGGCGAGTTCGGCCAGTGCCGGCGCCAGCAGGTGGATCGGGTTCTTCGCGAGATGCGGGTAGGCGATGTGGCCCTGCACGCCCTTCACGACGAGTTCACCCGACATCGAGCCGCGCCGGCCGTTCTTCACCACGTCGCCGAGCAGCGTGGTGGAGGTGGGCTCGCCCACGATGCAGTAGTCGAGCCGTTCGCCGCGCGCGACCAGTGCCTCGCACACCTTCACGGTGCCGTCGGTGGCCGGGCCTTCCTCGTCGCTCGTGATCAGCATCGCGATCGAGCCGCGATGGCCGGGGTGCGCGGCCACGAATTCCTCGCTCGCCACCACGAAGCCGGCCAGCGAGGTCTTCATGTCGGCCGCGCCGCGCCCGTACAGCTTGCCGTCACGGTGCGAGGGCACGAACGGCGGCGAGCTCCACTGCTCGAGCGGGCCGGTGGGCACCACGTCGGTGTGGCCGGCGAACGCGAGCAGCTTGCCCTCGCGGCCGTCGGCACCGCGCTTGACGGCCCACAGGTTCGTCACGCCGTTCGAGGCGATCGTCTCGCATTCGAAGCCGATCGCCGCGAGGCGCTCGACCATGATCTGCTGGCAATGCTGATCGTCGGGCGTCACGGACGGGCGGGCGATCAGTTGTTCGGTAAGGGCAAGGGTGGCGGACATGGTTCGGACCACTTTCGATGAAAAATGCCGGCGCGACGGCCGGCAGGTCGGGTGCGGCGCCGGCTCGCGGCACCGCGGTATCGCTGCGTCGCTCGCGCGACGGATCAGGCAGGGAACAGCGCCGCGTACTGGTCGGCCACGAAGCCGACCGCCTTCACGCGGCCGTCCACGACGAGCACCGGCCGCTTGATCACGGACGGCTTGTCGAGCATCAGCGCGATCGCGCCGGCCTCGCCGTCGGCCGACGCCTTGACGTCGTCCGGCAGCGCGCGCCAGGTCGTGCCGCGGCGATTCACGAGCGTGTCGAGCGGCACGTCCTTCAGCCATCCCTTCACGATCTCGGCGGTGAGGCCGGCCTTCCTGAAGTCGTGAAAGTCGAACTCGACGTCGTGCTCGCCGAGCCACACGCGGGCCTTCTTCACGGTGTCGCAGTTCGGGATGCCGTACACGACCGTGGACATCAGTCGCCTCGCAGCAGTTCGTTCAGGCCGACCTTGGCGCGCGTCTTGGCGTCCACCTTCTTGACGATCACGGCGCAGTACAGGCTGTGCGAGCCGTCCTTCGAGGGCAGGTTGCCGGCCACCACGACCGAGCCGGCCGGGATGCGGCCATAGCTGATCTCGCCGGTTTCGCGATCGTAGATCTTGGTGCTCTGGCCGAGGTACACGCCCATCGAGATGACCGAGTTTTCCTCGACGATCACGCCTTCCACCACTTCCGAGCGCGCGCCGATGAAGCAGTTGTCCTCGATGATGACCGGGTTGGCCTGCAGCGGCTCGAGCACGCCGCCGATGCCGACGCCGCCCGACAGGTGCACGTTCTTGCCGATCTGCGCGCAGGAACCGACCGTCGCCCAGGTGTCGACCATCGTGCCTTCGTCGACGTAGGCGCCGATGTTGGTGTACGAGGGCATCAGCACCACGTTCTTCGCGATGAACGAACCGCGGCGCGCCACGGCCGGCGGCACCACGCGGAAGCCGCCCGCGGCGAAATCCTCGGCCGTGTAGTTGGCGAACTTCGAGGGCACCTTGTCGTAGAACTGCGAGAAGCCGCCGGCCGGCATCGGCGCGTTGTCTTCCAGGCGGAACGACAGCAGCACGGCCTTCTTCAGCCACTGGTGGACGATCCACTCGCCGTTCTGTTTCTCGGCCACGCGCAGCGCGCCGCGGTCGAGCTGCTCGATCGCGTGCGCGACGGCGTCACGGACCTCGGCGGGCGCGGCCTTCGGCGACAGGTCGGCGCGGTTTTCCCAGGCGGAATCGATGATTTGCTGAAGTTGTTGCGACATGGTGATGGCTTCTTCGCTGAACGGTTGCATGAGGGATGAAAAACGATCTTGCGGAATGGCGGGCTTGCCGGCGGCGCTCAGCGCGCGAGGCCGCGGCAGAAATCGACGATGCGCTGCGCGCCCTCGACGCATTCGGCCACGCCGGCGACGAGCGCGATGCGCACGAAATCGCGACCCGGATTGGTGCCGTGCGCGTCGCGCGCGAGATACGAGCCGGGCAGAACCGTCACATTATAGTCGGCGTACAGGCGCCGGGCGAACTCGGTATCGGTCAGGCCGGTGCGTGCCACGTTGGCCCACAGATAGAAGGCGGCATCGGGCAGCGCGACGTCGAGCACCTCGGCCAGCATCGGCGTGACGGTGTTGAATTTCTGCGAGTACATCGCGCGGTTCTCGCGCACGTGCGCCTCGTCCTGCCAGGCGGCCACGCTCGCGCTCTGCCACACCGGCGAGAGCGCCGCGCCGTGGTAGGTGCGGTACAGCAGGAACGGCTTCAGGATGGCCGGGTCGCCGGCCACGAAGCCCGAGCGCATGCCCGGCACGTTCGAGCGCTTGGACAGGCTCGACAGCATCACCAGCCGCTCGAAGCCGCGGCCCAGGCGCCTCGCCGCGTCGAGGCCGCCGAGCGGCGGGTTCGCCTCGTCGAAATAGATTTCCGAATAGCACTCGTCGGAGGCGATCACGAAGCCGTGGCGGTCCGACAGCGCGAACAGCTCGCGCCAGTCCTCGAGCGTGAGCACGGCGCCGGTGGGGTTGCCCGGCGAGCAGACGAACAGCAACTGGGTGCGCGCCCAGACTGCCTCGGGCACGGCCGCGTAGTCGGGCGCGAAGTTGCGCGCCGGATCGCTGTTGACGAAGTAGGGCTCGGCGCCGGCCAGCAGGGCCGCGCCTTCATAGATTTGATAGAACGGATTCGGACAGAGTACGATCGCGTTCTCGCCGCCCGCGCGCGGGGTGGCGTCGACCACGGCCTGCACCAGCGAGAACAGCGCCTCGCGCGAGCCCGATACCGGCAACACCTCGGTGGCGGCGTTCACGGCCTCGAGGCGGTAGCGCCATTCGAGCCAGCGCGCGATCGACTGGCGCAGCGCGTCCGAGCCGGCGGTGGCCGGGTACGAGGCCAGGCCGTCGAGCGAATTCGCCACGGCGTCGCGGATCAGCGCCGGCGTCGGATGTTTCGGCTCGCCGAGGCCGAAGCTGATCGGGGCGAGCGCGGCGGACGGCTTGAGGTCGGCGAACAGCGCGCGGAGCTTTTCGAACGGATAGGACTGGAGCGTGTCGAGGCGTGGATTCACGGGCTTGGAGCTTCGGAGCGGTTGACGGGCCGCCGGAGCGGGGCCCGGGCGGCGCTGGCGAACCCGGGCGGGCCGCCATCGATGGATCGAGAACGATGTGAAGCGCGGATTATAACGTGCCCGACGCGGCGCCCGGCCCGCCGGGTGCGCGCCGGAACGGAACACCGAGAGACGGGAACACTGGACATGAAGGGAAATGAACGCTCGGCGCTGCCGACGCTGGCGATCCTGGTCGGCGCCTCCGTATGGGGCCTGATCTGGTATCCGCTGCGCATCGTCAACGGGCTGGGCCTGAGCGGCACCGCGGCCAGCGCGCTGACGAGCTTCGCCGCCTGCGGCTTCGTGCTGATCTGGCGCCGCCGCTCGCTGCGCACGCTGCGCTGGCACTGGGCGCTGCCCGCGCTGGGCCTCGCCGCCGGCGTGACCAACCTCGGCTTCGTGTGGGGCACGATCCACGGCGAGGTGCTGCGCGTGATGCTGCTGTTCTATCTGACCCCGGCCTGGACCGCGATCTACGCGCACTTCCTGCTGCGCGACCGCCTGAGCTGGGCCGGCGCGGCCGTCTCGGCGCTGTCGATCGCCGGCGCCATGCTGATGCTGTGGTCGCCGCGGCTGGGCTTGCCGCTGCCGTCCTCGCCGGCCGAATGGGCGGGGCTGGCCGCCGGCCTCGCGTTCGCGATGAGCAACGTGCTGATCGTGCGCCTCGCGCGCGACCTGCCGGACCTGCGCCCCGAGATGCGCACCGCCACGCTGTTCGGCGGGGGCGCCGCGTTCGGCATCGCGGCCTGCTTCGTCGAGGTGCAGCCGGCGCTGCCGGCGCCGCACGCGCTCGGCGCGGCGCTCGCGCTGGCCGCGGCGATCGGGGTGGTGATCGCGCTGAACAACCTGATGGTGCAGTACGGCCTGGCGCGCGTGCCGGCCAATCGCGCCTCGATCATCATGCTGTTCGAGATCATCATCACCGCGCTGTCGGCCTGGCTGTTCGCCGATGAACTGCCGGGCGCGCGCGAGTGGGCCGGCGGCGCCTGCATCGTGCTCGCCTCGCTGCTGTCGAGCCGGGTGCACAAGGCGCCCGACCCCGACGCCGATCCCCGGGACGGCGCGCGCGCGATGGTATGATTGACCCGCTTCACGGGGCCGGCCGCACGACGGCGCGGCCCCGTTGTCCGAATTCCGGGACGGGCGGCGCCTGCCATGCGTCGCCGGTTGCCGTCCGTTCCAATCCCTATTCCATACCGATACCGACGTGCGACTGAGCTCGATCAAACTCGCAGGCTTCAAATCCTTCGTCGATCCCACGCATTTCCAGGTTCCGGGCCAGCTCGTCGGCGTGGTCGGACCGAACGGTTGCGGCAAGTCCAACATCATCGATG
>JASLEG010000382.1 GCA_030151225.1 Burkholderia sp.
TTCCAGAAGTCGATGGTGAGGAGAGCACGCTTGGTGATGCCCTCGGGGGTGAACTCGAACTTCTATAGTGATGGGTTAGCACACAGCGAATTTCTATTTCTTCTTCTTTTTGCTCCAACGTACCTTGTAGACATCCTTGTAGGCACCAGAGGCACCGAATCGGTTGAGACCGAACTGCTCGTGAGTGTAGCGCTCCCAGCCCATGGTGCTCATCACCTCAATGGACAGAGAGGGGATGCCGTCGGGCAGGACGGAGAGTCTGTAGTCCTTGGGCTGAGCATCGAACACCTCGAAGCAGGGGATAGAGACGATGCGGGCCTTGACGTTGTGCTTCTCCAAAAGGACCTTGGCGGCGTCCACGGCAATGGAAACCTCGGAACCGGTAGACACCAGGGTGATCTGGGCACCCTCGACCTCCTGCAGGACGTATCCACCCTTGATGGCCTTCTCGATGATGGAGCCCTCGAGCTGGGGCAGGTTCTGACGAGACAGGGCAATGATGCTGGGGGTGTGCTTGGAGGTCAGGGCAATGTAGTAGGCAGCGCTGGTCTCATTGCCGTCAGCAGGGCGCCACACCATGCAGTTAGGGAGGGCACGGAAGTGAGCCAGAGTCTCGATAGGCTGGTGAGTAGGACCATCCTCGCCCAGACCGATGGAGTCGTGGGTGGCGACCCAGATAACTCGGACACGAGAGAGAGCAGACAGACGGACGGCACCGGCAGCGTAGGAAACGAAGTTGAGGAAAGTACCACCGTAGGGGATGATGGTTCCGTAGGCGGCCAGACCGTTCATGATGGCACCCATACCGTGCTCACGGACACCATATCGGATGTAGCGTCCGGAGTAGTCGCCGAGACCGGTGGAAGGGGGCTGGAAGTCGACGGCCTCCTTCCAGCGGGTGAGGTTGGAGCCAGTCAGATCGGCAGATCCACCCTGCAGCTCGGGGAGGATGCTCTCGACCTTGCTGAGGACGGTTTCTGACAGCTTTCGGCTGGCAATGGCAGCGTCGCTGGTGGTGTAGACGGGCAGGTTCTTCTCCCAGCCCTCGGGCAGCTCGCCCTTGAGGCGGCGGGTGAGATCAGCGTGCTCGGCGGGGTACTTCTCAGCGTACTGAGCGAACAGCTTGTTCCACTCCGCTTCCTTGGCGGCACCCTCAGAGGAGTGTCTGCCGTAGAGCTCAGCGACCTCCTTGGGGACGACGAAGCTCTCCTCGGGGTTGAAGCCGAACTTCTGCTTGAGCTGCTTGATGTCGTCGGCCTTGAGGGGGGAGCCGTGAACACCGTGGGTGCCCTGCTGGAGAGAGCCGAAACCAATGGTGGTTCGCAGCTTGATGATTGAAGGCTTGTCCTTGACGGCCTGGCACCTCTTGATGGCGGCCTCCATGGCCTCGAGGTCGTGGTCGCCGTTCTCGACGACCTCGACGTGCCAGCCATAGGCCTCGTAGCGCTTGGCAACGTCCTCAGTGAAGGCGACGTTGGTGTCACCGTCAATGGAAATGTGGTTGTCATCGTAGATGCAGATGAGGTTGCCGAGCTGGAGGTGGCCAGCCAGGGAGCAGGCCTCGCCTGAGACACCCTCCATCAAGCAGCCATCACCGAGGAAGCAGTAGGTGTAGTTGTCAGAGAGGGTGAAGCCGGGCTTGTTGAAGGTGGCGGCAGTGTGAGCCTGGGCCATGGCCAGACCAACAGCATTGCAGATACCCTGACCCAGGGGGCCGGTGGTGACCTCAATACCGGGAGTATCGTGAGCCTCGGGGTGACCAGGGGTGATGCTGTCAACAGTCTGTAGAGAATTGAGAGTTAGTGTTGCTCGATAACTCCTAGCCTCTTTTGCATCCAAGGCTAGGCTAATTGAGTTTTTGCCCCTTCTTGTTCATTTCGGGTTGGGCTCCAAACTTACTCGGAAGGCCTTGAGGTCATCGATGGTCAGGGCGTAGCCGAAAAGGTGAAGCAGGGCATACTGGAGCATGCAGCCGTGGCCGTTGCTAGAT
The DNA here is from genome assembly GCA_030151225.1 of Burkholderia sp. Taxonomy (GTDB): domain Bacteria; phylum Pseudomonadota; class Gammaproteobacteria; order Burkholderiales; family Burkholderiaceae; genus Burkholderia. The sequence continues at coordinate 1,991 of JASLEG010000382.1, forward strand.
TGGGCAGAAAAAAGCACCTGTTAGTCTCGCGATTCGCAGAGCGGGGATATCTCTCTCTCTTCTATTCCCATTCGAGAGAGGGGCGGGACGGAGGGAGCACTCACGAGAGAACAAATCGATCACGGTTCAGCCAGTCGGGGTTCTTGGGGTTGAACCTCAGGAACTTGTCCCAGAGGACGTGGGCAATGGGAGCCATGCCCCTGCGATATCGCTGTCAGCAGCCAGCACGGCGGAAGTGGCGGGAGCTTCTGTCACGAAGCGTGGCCAAACTCACATGGGGGCACCGGGATGTCCCGAGTTGCTCTTGAAGGTGGCATCAACCTGGAATCACAGCGCCAGTCAGTTCAATGCTCCTCGTCATTGTTCTTTTTTCCCGTGTGCATCGTTATTCGCTTTCTTTTTCGTCTCTTTGGCGAGCAGATGCCTTCTTTGGTGCCTCGTAACCACCACTGCTGTCGGGCAAAGCTCTCGCAATGGAGGGGCAATGGCGGGGTAAAAAAAGCAAGGGGAAAAAACATACCGCGAGCAGGCGGATGGTGTTGATGGCCTTCTGGTCAACCTCTGTGTAGCCCATGATTGCGAATGGTCGGATCTGCGCTATAGAAGAAATAGGGTATCAAGATAATTGGGATATGGAGAGAGAGAAACGGACGGGGCCCGATGGGGGGGAGGCAGCATATAAAGCTGGTGTTGAGGGAGCCTTTTTGTTGAGGGGTTAATGTTATGTCATGTATTAGGGGATCCTTAGCTCAGGCCATGCTCCCCTAACAAACCCCCAAAGACCCCCCTCTATCGGCCCCTCTAGAGCTCCCAAGTTCCGTAGCCCCTCCACGAGCCAGTCTGATGCCGCCCTACAGGAGCCCCGGGGCAGCGCAGCCAGGCAACGGCAAATGGCATTCGGAGCGCAAGTTCCAGCGGGGCCCGTTTCCGCTACTGTGAGCCCGCCCGTACTCGTAGCTTGTTGCGGCTTGCTGTCGCCCTCCTACTGTGCGTGTTATTTCTACAGGATTTTTTACGATGGATGGAATTTTTTTTATCTCCGTGCTCACCAATGCTCCTTGTGACGTGTGGTCCCCTGTATGCAATTTCTGCGAGGAACCTTTTCTTCAAGGATCAGTGTTTAGTATTGTACCTTACGTACTGTACCTTACTGAGTACCTAGGTAGTAAGGCAACATGCACGCACTCTCATTGTCTCGCAGTCTACACAGGCAAGTAGGACTGCTTACATTGACAACGGAGAGGCAACATGATCTGCTGCCGCTTGACGCAATCCTATCCACCGGAAAAAACCCTCCATTCCCGCAAGTAAGAGCGGAGACTCCCAAAGTAATGGACAGCAATGGCATTGAAGCCATCCATCCATCCATTGTCCCTTTTGCAACGGCAACCTGCATTCGGATACTCCGTTTCGGCCCGGCCGGTGACGTAAAATGCTGCTGATGGCCCTTATCACTGAGAGTCACAGACAGACGGATGGATGGAGATGGTGACAGGCTCCTAAACTACCTAGTAATGACTCTCTGACCCTC
>JASLEG010000115.1 GCA_030151225.1 Burkholderia sp.
CCACGCGGCGCGCGGCGGCCGCCGCGCGCAGGCGCTCGCCGGCCTGCCAGGCCTCGCGCGCCGGCAGGCCCGGCAGCAGCACGCCGAAGGTGGCGCCGTCGAGCCGGCTCAGCGCGGCGCGTGCGTCGAGTTGCGGGCCGATCTGCGCGAGCGCCAGTTGCGCGAAGTCGTGCAGCACCGCGTCGACACCGGCCTCGCCGAGCGCGGCGCGCGTGCGCGCCACGTGATCGATCTCCAGCAGCAGCAGCACGGCCGGCCCCGCCGCATGCGGATCGGCGAGTTGCTCGCGCACGCGGGCCTCGAAGGCATCGCGCGCGATCAGGCCGATCCCCGCATCGCCGGCGGCGCCCTCGCCGGCCCGCTGCAGCAGCGTGTCGTGCACCAGCATCAGCGCCGCGAGCGGCAGCATCGTCAGTGCCACGGCGCCGAGCGCCGGCAACAGCACCGGCGTGTCATGGGCCAGGCCCGCCGCGCCCTGCGCGATCGCGCACAACGCATAGCCGCCCGCGATCGCGGCCGTCACGCGGCGCGGATGCAGGATCTGCGTCGAGGCCAGCGCGCCGAGCAGGCCGCGCACGATCAGCGCGCAGAACGCGCTTGCATAGATGCCGCGGGCGAAGGCGGCGAACGCCACGCCGGCCTCGCCCATCAGGCTGGCGCCCAGCAGCGCGACCGCGAGCGCCGCGAAGGCCGCGCCGAACTCGCGGCGCTTCGGCCGCGCGCCGCCGAAGCGCACGCAGCCGGCGTGAAAGCTGGCCAGAGCCGCCGCGCCGGTCAGCACGGCGCACGCGCCGATCGACGCGGTGCCGAGCGGCAGCCCTGATTCGGGCAACAGCACCGACACGCAGGCGAGCGCCGCGCTGGCGGCCCATTCGGACACGCCGGGCAGGCGCGCGCGCCACAGCGAGGCATGCAGCACGAGCGCGGCGAGCCCGATCGCGGTGGCGAACACGACGAGGGTGGAAACGGGATCGGACATGCGGAAACCGACGTACGAAAGAGCGGCGGGGTCGACGACGCCCATTCAGGCACGCGGCCGGCGTGCGCCGACGATCGAGGCGACGTGAGGCGTGCGCGCGCGGTGGCACCCACGGCAAGTTGCTTGCATTACGTCAGAAACGCCCCGGCCACTCATGTCACGCTCTCGAGATGTTGTCTTGCGGATCGAGCGGCGCGCGGCGCAGGCGGCGCGCACGGTACGTCGAATCCCGTATCGATGCGCCGGCAACGATGGCCGCGCATCCTGTCGGGCCGCGCGAATCGGGTCCGGATCCGCGGCAGCGCCGGCCGCGCCGCCTTGATGGCGAACGAAGCGAGGTGATTGTAGGGGGGGATGGGCACGGGCGAACGCCGTGCCAAGAACTTTAACAATCTTTCTTCTTCGTGCCACAACCGGCGCGGCGCGCGTCTTTTCGATATGCCGGGCAGCGCCGCGTTGCGTTGCCCGACGAAGCACGCTACGCTAACTCCGATTCAGAATGTCGGAGTGGAAATGGCACACATCAGTACCGGGGTCGAATACGGCCTGCATTGCCTGCTTTACCTGATCGAGCCGGCGCCGGGCATGCGCGAGGCGAGCGTGCGCGATCTGGCCGAACTGCAGGGCGTGCCCGTGGATTTCCTGGCCAAGCTGTTCACGAAGCTGCACAAGGCGGGGCTCGTGATCGCCACCGAGGGCGCGAAGGGCGGCTTCGCGCTGGCGCGGCCGGCCGAGCAGATTTCCGTGCTCGACGTGGTCAGCGCGATCGACGGCGACAAGGCGCTGTTCGAGTGCCGCGAGATCCGCGAGCGCTGCGCCGTGTTCGAGGGCGCGAAGCCGGCCTGGGCCACCAGCGGCGTGTGCGCGATCCACTCGGTCATGCAGCAGGCGGAAAAGCAGATGCGTGCGTCGCTGGCCTCGCAGTCGCTGGCCGAGATCGCCGGGCGCGTGAGCTCGAAGGCGCCGCGCAGTTTCGGCCCGCAGGTGGTGAAGTGGTTCGAGGATCGCGCGGCCACCCGCAAGCGCGGCGGCGCGAGTGCCTGAGCGCACGAGCGCGGGCGGCGAGCATCAATAGGGCTCGCCGTTCTTGTGCTCGAAAACCCATTTCCCGTTCGGGCCCATGACGGCAACGAGATCGTCCGCCGCATAGCTCACGGCATCGCCCGATACCCGGGTGCCCACCTCGATGAACGTGGCATCGGCTGTCGAGTCGTTGTGCAGATGGTGCGCCTCGCCGTTCGCACGAAAGCCCGCGCACATGCCGGCCCGCATCCGGTGTCGCGTCTCGCCCACGTGGAGCGTGAGTTCGCCGCTGAGGACATACACCCACTCGTCCTGTCCGGAGTGCCGATGATGCAGCGCGGACACCGCGCCGGGGCGCAAGGTCGTGAGGTTCACGCCGAACTGACTCAGGCCGAACGGATCGCCGAGCGCGCGCTTCTCGCGCCCCTTCATGCGTGATGCGAACGGCTCCGGATAGTTCGAGGGCTGCGTGCGCGGCGCGGCATCGGCGGCGACCATGCAAGCTGTCGGTTGATCCATATGCGATCCTCGTTCGTCGGAATGACGTGAGGAAATTGTGCGAATCGACGCGGCGATCGTCAATCTTGATTCCGGCAATCAATCCGTTTTTCGGCGCATTCGACGCTCGGGGCTGCCCCGATGCACCCAACGCAACAGGGCGACCACCGGGGTCGCCGTTGCTGCATGCCGCAGGCGCGCGGCGCGCGCTCAGGCCACCACGATGCGCAGCGGATCGGCCGCCGCGAGCGCCTCGGCGCGATTCGCGGCCGGCGGGTAGATCCATTCCGAATTGATCCGGCGCTTCAGCGCCTTGGCCTGCGCGCCCTCCATCTTCACCACGCGATCCCAGCCCTCGGTGTACACGGCGCCCCACTGGCCGAGATCGAGGCAGGTCACGTATTTCGGCTGGCTGTACGGCAGCGCCGGCTCGCCGAGCAGATCGGCCGCCGCATTGTGGCCGGCCGAGCGGCCGAGATTCATCGCGTGCTGGCACGACATGGCCGCGTGATTGCCGAGCTCGTCGGTCGCGGCACGGGCGCAATCGCCGGTCGCGTACACGCCCTCCACGCCATCCACCTTCAGGTTGCGATCCACCAGCAGGCGGCCGAAGCCGTCGCGCTCGCCCGGAATCTGCGCGGTCAGCGCGCTCGCGCGGGCGCCGGCCGTCCACACCACCGTGTGCGCGGCGATGCGCTCGCCGTTCGCGAGCAGCACGCCGTCGGCGTCGATCCCGGCCACGCCCGCGCCGAGCTTCCATTGCACGCCGAGCTCGCGCAGCGCCTGCGTGATGACGGGCCGCGGGCCGGGGCCGAGATCCGGGCCGAGCTCGGCTTCGCGATCCACCAGGATCACGTTCACGTCCGCCTCGGCGCCGAGGATCGCGCGCAGTCGCGCCGGCAGCTCGGCGGCCGTCTCGATGCCGGTGAAGCCGGCACCGGCCACCACCACCGTGTCGCGCGCCGCGCTGGCCGGGCGCGCCGCCAGTGCGTGCAGATGCGATTCCAGGGCGACGGCGCCGTCGATCTGGTCGACGTCGAACGCATGTCGATCGAGGCCCGGAATCGCGGGACGGAACAGCCGGCTGCCGGCCGCCAGCACGAGGCGGTCGTAGCCGAGCGTGGCCGCGCCGTCGAGCGCGACCTGGCGCGCGGCCACGTCGATGCGCGCGACGCGACCCGCCACGAACTTCACGCCCACCGCGTCGAACAGCGGCTGCAGCGGCGCACGCATCGCGCCGGGGTCGAGTTCGTACAGGCGCGGCCGCACGTGCAGCTCGGCGGCCGGTGCCACCAGCGTGATCTCCACGTCGGCGCGCGCGCGCAGATCGAGCAGCCGGGCCGCGGCCAGCGCGCTCCACATGCCGGCGAAACCCGCGCCGACCACCAGAATACGTTGCGACATGATTGCCCTCCCCGGACGCAGGACCTCGATCGAGGCGGACCGTCTCCACCCCTCAATAACTAGGATTGTATTTATCGTAGTTAATGATTGCAAGCGCGCACATCGAAACCGGACTCGCTAATATCACCGAATCGATGCATTTTCCGCCATCTCATGATCCGACTCGATCAATCGCAGTTTCCGAATCCCACACTACGCGCCGCCATGCGACAATCGCCGTTCACCGAGCCTTCCCGCCCCGCGATGAGCCAGCGCGACCTCCATCTCGACATCGACCGCAGCCTGCGGTTGCCCGTGTATCTGCAGATCTGCGAACGCTTCCGGCAGGCGATCGGCGCCGGCCACCTGCGCCCCGGCGATCGCGTGCCGGCCGTGCGCGGCCTCGCCACCGAGCTGAACACGGCGCGCGGCACGATCGAGATGGCGTATCGGATCCTCGTGGACGAAGGCTATTTCCAGGTTCGCGGCGCGGCCGGCACCTATGTCTCGCCGTCGCTGCCGCCGGCCGCGCTGCGTCAGGCCGCGCGCGGCGCGGCGGGTTCGGCTAGTTCGGCCGGCTCCGCAAGCGCGGCCGGCACGTCCCGCACGGCGGGCAAGGAACGCCCCGCCGCCGTGCCGCCAACCGACCCGGCCGGCACTCACGGC
>JASLEG010000124.1 GCA_030151225.1 Burkholderia sp.
GCCGAAGGGCGTGATGATCGAGCATCGCAACGTCACGCGGCTGTTCTCGGCCACCGATGCCTGGTACGGCTTCGATGGCAGCGATACGTGGGCGCTGTTCCACTCGTTCGCGTTCGACTTCTCGGTGTGGGAAATCTGGGGCGCGCTGCTGCATGGCGGGCGGCTGGTGGTGGTGCCGAAGCTGGTCAGCCGTTCGCCGCAGGAATGCCATGCGCTGCTGTGCGAGGCCGGCGTGACGGTGCTGAATCAGACACCGAGCGCGTTCCGGCAACTGATCGCGGCGCAGGCGGAAAGCACGCAGTCGCACCAACTGCGCTACGTCGTGTTCGGCGGCGAAGCGCTCGAAGTGGGCATGCTGCGCCCCTGGTACGACGACGCCCGCAATGGCGCCTGCCAGCTCGTGAACATGTACGGCATCACCGAAACCACGGTGCACGTGACGTACTGGCCGCTGCATGCGAATGGCGGCGGCACGCCGGCCAGCATCGGCCGGCCGATTCCCGACCTGTCCGCCTACGTGGTCGATGCGAACCTGAACCCGATGCCGATCGGCGTGCCGGGCGAGCTGTGCATCGGCGGCGCCGGCGTGGCACGTGGCTATCTGAACCAGCCCGAACTGACGGCCAGGCGCTTCATCCGCAATCCGTTCGGCACGAGCGAGCACGATCGCCTGTATCGCACCGGCGACCTGGCGCGCTTCCTGCCCGACGGCACGCTCGAATACCTGGGCCGCATCGACACGCAGGTGAAGATTCGCGGCTTCCGCATCGAACTGGGCGAGATCGAATCCGCGCTGTCTGCGCAGCCGGGCGTGCGCGAGGCGCTCGTCATCGCGCGAGAGGACGAGCCCGGCGAAAAACGCCTGGTCGCCTATTACGTGATCGACGCGGAGCAGGCCCAGACCGACACCGCCACGCTGCGTGCCGGCCTGAGCCGCACCTTGCCGGACTTCATGCTGCCGTCGGCCTTCGTGGCGCTGGAGCGTTTCCCGCTGACGGCGAACGGCAAGATCGACCGCGCCGCGCTGCCGAAGCCGGCGCAGGCCATCGACACGCGGCAATACGTGGCGCCGCGCACCTCGATCGAGGAACGGCTCGCGGCGATCTGGGCGCAGGTGCTGCGCGTGGATCGCGTCGGCGTCCACGACAACTTCTTCGCGGCCGGCGGCGATTCGATCCGCGCCGTGTCCGTGCTGTCGAAGGCTAAGGCACAGGGCCTCGATTTCGCGCTGGTGGACCTGTTCACCCAGCAGACCATCGCGAAGCTCGCCCAGGCGCTTTCCACCGACGACGTCAGTGCCTCGCATGCCAGCGCCGCGCTCGTGCTGTCGGACGCCGATCGCGCGCGCCTGCCGGCCGGCGTCGAGGACGCCTATCCGCTCACCTTCCTGCAACGCGGGATGGTCTACCACAACCAGCAGGCCGCCGACGACGCCTCGGTCTATCACGACGTGTTCAGCTACCGCTTCGGCGTGCCGGCCTGGAACGAGGCGGCCTTCCGCGAGGCGCTGGCGGCGATGGTGCGTCGCCACCCGGTGCTGCGCACGGCCTTCGACTTCGAGCGCTTCGCGGAGCCGCTGCAACTGGTGTTCGCCACCGGCGAGGTGCCGCTCGCGGCCTTCGACCTGTCGATGCACGACGAAGCCGGGCAGGAGCGCCTGATCGCCGACTTCGTGGAAGCCGAGCGCAAGACGCGCGTGGCGCTCGACGCCGCGCCGCTGCTGCGCATCTTCATCCACGTGCGCGGCGAACGCGAGATCCAGTACACGCCGAGCTTCCACCACGCGATCCTCGACGGCTGGAGCGTGGCCTCGCTGAACACCGAGCTGTTCGGCCGCTACCTCGCGCTGCTGCGCGGCGAATCGATCGACGCGAACGCGGCACCGCTCGCGCGCACGCCGCGCAACGCGGTGGAAGCCGAGCGCGGCGCGCTGGCCTCCGACGCGCATCGCGAGTTCTGGCGCCGCTACCTGTCCGGCTACACCTTCAGCGCCTTGCCGCCGGCCGAGGCGACCGACTCCACCGATCCGGCCGAGCCGAAGCGACCGCTGGTCGCCACCGTCGCCGAGCCGGTGCGCGAGCGCCTGCGCGGCGTGGCCACCGCGCTCGGCGTGCCGATGCGCAGCGTGCTGCTGACCGCGCACCTGCGCGTGCTGGCCGCGATCTCGGGCAAGACCGACGTGACCAGCGGCCTGGTGTCGAACGTGCGCCAGGAGCAGGACGACGGCGACAAGGTGCTGGGCCTGTTCCTGAACACGCTGCCGCTGCGCCTCGACACCGCGCCGGCCAGCTGGGCCGAACTGATCCGCCGCACCTTCCGCAGCGAACTCGAGGTGATCCGCCATCGCCATTACCCGTACTTCCAGCTGCAGCTCGACAACGATCGCGCCGCGCTGTACGAGGTGGTGTTCAACTACGTCAACTTCCACGTGTACGAGGCGCTGGAGCGCGATGCGGGCTTCGAGGCGCGCGGCGGCCACGGCTTCGAGGCCACCAACTTCGCGCTCGGCGTGAACGTGTCCGACACGGCCGCGGCGCTGACGATCGAGCTGAAGATCGACGGCGCGCGGCTCTCGCCCGCGCAGGGCGCGCGCATGCTCGGCTACTACCTGGCGGCGCTCGACGCGATCGCGGCCGACGCGAACGCCGAGCACGGTCGCGTCGCGCTGCTGTCCGACGCGGAGCGCCACCAGTTGCTGCACGCCTGGAACGACACGGCCGTGCCGTTCCCGCCCACGCTCTGCCTGCACGAGCTGGTCGAGGCCCGCGCGGCCGAGCACCCGGACGCGCTGGCCGTTGAAGACGCGTACGAGCAGCTGAGCTTCGCGGAGCTGAACGCGCGCGCCAATCGGCTCGCGCATCGGCTCAATGCGCTCGGCGTGGCGCCCGACACGCGCGTGGCCCTGTGCCTCGAACGCAATGCCTCGCTGGTGGTGGCGATCCTGGCCGTGATGAAGGCCGGGGGCGCCTACGTGCCGCTCGATCCCGCCTATCCGGCCGAGCGGCTCGCGCACATGCTGACCGACAGCGCGCCGGTGGCGGCGCTGACCGACAGCCGTTCGCGCGCGCGCCTCGCGGCGCTGCCCGACGGCGTGCCGGTGCTCGAACTCGACACGCTGGCCACGCTGTGGCGCGACGAACCCGTCAGCAACGGCAACCTGCCGGTGGCCGAGGTGGGCCTGAAGCCGAACCACCTGGCCTACGTGATCTACACCTCGGGCTCCACCGGCGCGCCGAAGGGCGTGATGGTCGAGCATCGCGGCCTGGTCAATCTCGCGCTCGCGCAGATCGCCCGCTTCGACATCCACCCCCACAGCCGCGTGCTGCAGTTCGCGTCGGCCAGCTTCGACGCGAGCATCTCCGAGATCGTGATGGCGCTGTGCGCCGGCGCGGCCGTGCACGTGCCGCCCGACGCGATCCGCAGCGACCGGCAGGCGCTCTGGCGCTACCTCGACGCGCACGCGATCACGCACGCCACGCTGCCGCCCGCGCTGCTGCAGGACGGCGAGGGGCTGCCCGAGATCGCCGCGCGGCCCACGCTGGTGCTGGCCGGCGAGGCGCCGGGCGCGGCGCTGTTCCGGGCGCTGTCCACGCGCGCGCAGCTGCTCAACGGCTACGGCCCGACCGAGAGCACCGTGTGCGCCACCGCGTGGCGGTGCCCGCCCGGCTTCGACGGCGACACCTTGCCGATCGGCCGCCCGCTCGGCAACGTGCGCGTCTATCTGCTCGATGCGCACGGCCAGCCCGCGCCGATCGGCACCGAAGGCGAGCTGTACATCGGCGGCGCCGGCGTGGCGCGCGGCTATCTGAACCGCCCCGAGCTGAGCACGCAGCGCTTCCTGCCCGATCCGTTCGCCGGCGTGCCGGGCGCCCGCATGTACCGCACCGGCGACCTAGCGCGTTACCGGCCCGACGGCCAGCTCGTGTTCCTCGGTCGCAACGACGATCAGGTGAAGATTCGCGGCTTCCGCATCGAGCTCGGCGAGATCGAGGCGCGGCTGGCCGAGCGCGACGACGTGCGCGAGGTGGCCGTGATCGTGCGCGAGGACACGCCCGGCGACCGCCGCCTGGTGGCCTATTACGCCGGCTCGGCCGCGGCCGACGCGCTGCGCGAGCACGCCGCCGCGCGCCTGCCGCGCCACATGGTGCCGGCCGCCTGGGTGGCGCTCGACACGCTGCCGCTGACCGTCAACGGCAAGCTCGACCGCCGCGCGCTGCCCGCACCCGATGCCGCCGCTTGCGCGCGCCGCGATTACGCCGCGCCGCAGGGCGAGGCCGAGCGCGCGCTGGCCGAGGCGTGGGCCGAGGTGCTGGGCGTGGCCGAGGTCGGCCGCCACGACAACTTCTTCGAGCTCGGCGGCCATTCGCTGCTCGCGGTGCGGCTCGTGAGCCGGCTGCGCGAGGCCGGGCTCGCCGCCAGCATCGACGCGCTGTTCGGCGCGCCCACGCTGGCCGATCTGGCCGCCACGCTGCACGCGGCCGATGACGTGGCGATCCCGCCGAACCGGATTCCGGCCGGCGCGAGCCGGATCGAGCCGGCGATGCTGAGCCTGGTGGAGCTGAGCCAGGCCGAGATCGACGCGATCGTGGCCGGCGTGCCGGGCGGCGCCGCGAACGTGCAGGACGTCTATCCGCTCGCGCCGCTGCAGGAAGGCATGCTGTACCACCATCTGGCGCAGACCGAGGGCGACGCGTATCTGTCGCGCGTGCAGTTCGGCTTCGAGACGCGCGAGCACCTGCTGCGCTTCGCGGGCGCGCTGCAGGCGGCCGTCACGCGCCACGACGTGCTGCGCACCGGGGTGGCCTGGGAAGGGCTGCGCGAGCCGGTGCAGGTGGTGCGCCGCGAGGCGACGCTGCCGGTGGAGGAGGTGCTGGACCTGGATCCGGCCGCCGGCCCGATCGGCGCGCAGTTGCAGGCCCGCTTCAATCCGGCGCATCACCGGCTCGACCTGCGCCAGGCGCCGCCGATGGCGGTGCGCTACGCGCACGATCCGGCCGCCGGCAACTGGGTGCTGCTGCTGCTCACGCACCACATCGCGCTCGATCACACCGACATCGCGATCCTGCTGCGCGAGGTGGCGGCCTGGCTCGACGGCTCGTGGGACGCGCTGCCGCCGCCCCCGCCGTTCCGCGACCACGTGGCGCGTTCGCGGCTGGCCGGGCGCGGCCCGACGCGCGAGGCCTTCTTCCGCGCGATGCTCGGCGACATCGACGAGCCCACGCTGCCGTACGGCCTCGCCAGCCTGGAGGACGGCGAGCGCGTGCCGGTGGCGAGCGCCGCGCGCGAGCTCGCGCCGGCGCTGGCCACGGGCCTGCGCGAGCAGGCGCGCCGGCTCGGCGTGAGCGTGGCGAGCCTGTTCCATCTGGCCTGGGGCCACGTGATCGGCAAGCTGGCCGGCCGCGAGGACGTGGTGTTCGGCACCGTGCTGCTGGGCCGCTGGCAGGGCGGCGAGCGCGCCGAGCAGGTGATGGGCCTGTTCATCAACACGCTGCCGGTGCGCGTGAGCGCCGGCGCGACCGGTGTGCGCGAGGCGGCGCTGCGCACGCATCGCACGCTGGCCGAGCTGATGGGCCACGAGCACGCCTCGCTGGCGTTCGCGCAGCGCTGCAGCGGCGTGGCCGCGCCCGCGCCGCTGTTCAGCGCGCTGCTGAACTTCCGCCACAGCGCGGACGGCACCGTGATCGACGGCGGGGCCATCCCCGGCTGGCAGGGCATCGACGTGCTCGACGGCGAGGAGCGCACGCATTACCCGTGCGCGCTCAGCGTGGACGATCTCGGCGACGGCTTCCGCCTGACCGCGCAACTCGTGGCGCCGCACGACGCGGCGCGCGTGTGCGGCTACCTCGAACGCAGCGTGGCGAGCCTGGTGGCCGCGCTCGACGCCGCGCCGGCCACGCCGGTGCGGGAGCTCGCGTGGCTGCCCGAGGCGGAGCGGCGCGAGCTGGTGGAAGGCTGGAACGCCACCGCCGCGGCCTGTCCGTTCGATGCCGGCGTGCACCTGCTGTTCGAGCAGCAGGCGGCCCGCACGCCGCACGCGCAGGCGCTGGCCGACGGCGCGCGCACGCTCGATTACGCGACGCTCGACGCGCAGGCCGGCCGGCTCGCGAGCCGGCTCGCGGCGCTCGGCGTGATGCCGGGCGAGCGCGTGGCGCTGGTGCTGGACCGCTCGATCGAGCTGGTGGTGGCCGAGCTGGCGGTGCTGAAGCGCGGCGCCGTGTACGTGCCGCTCGACCGCAACGCGCCGGCCGACCGGCAGGCGTTCATGCTGGCCGACAGCGGCGCGCGCCGCGTGCTGACGCTGGCCGGGCATGCGCTGCCCGAGGCGGCGCAGGCACTGCGCGTGGACGTGGATGCGGTGCTGGCCGAGCGCGACGACGCGCAGGATCGAGTGCCCTCGCCATCGCCCTCGCATCGCGCCGACGGCGAGCAGCCCGCGTACATCATGTACACCTCGGGCTCGACCGGCACGCCGAAGGGCGTGATCGTGCCGCATCGCGGCATCGCGCGGCTGGTCGTCAACAACGGCTATGCCGAGTTCGACGCCGGCGACCGCATCGCCTTCACCTCGAACCCGGCCTTCGACGCGAGCACGATGGAGGTGTGGAACGCGCTGCTGCACGGCGCCTGCCTCGTGATCGTGCCGCACGACGATCTGCTGCAGGCCCCGCGCCTGGCCGCGCTGCTCGAACGCGAGCGCGTGAGCGTGCTGCACCTGGTGGCGGGCCTGCTCGGCGCCTACGCCGATGCGCTCGCGCCGGTGTTCCCGCGGCTGCGCTACCTGCTCACGGGCGGCGACGCGGCCGACGTGCGCGCGGTGCAGCGCATCATGGCGCACGCCGCGCCGCAGTATCTGGTGCACTGCTACGGTCCGACCGAATCCACGACCTTCGCCACCACCTACCGGCTCGCCGCCGGCGCGCCCGCGCCCGAGCGGCTGCCGATCGGCCGGCCGATCGCGAATACGCAGGTGTACCTGCTCGACGCGCAGGGCGAGCCGGTGCCGGCCGGCGTGCCGGGCGAGCTGTACGTGGGCGGCAAGGGCGTGGCGCTCGGCTACCTGAACCTCGATGCGCTGACGGCCGAGCGCTTCGTGCGCGACCCGTTCTCGGCCGATCCGCGCGCGCGCCTGTATCGCACCGGCGATCTCGCACGCTACCTGCCGGACGGCAACATCGAGTACCTGGGCCGCAACGATAGCCAGGTCAAGATCCGCGGCTTCCGCGTGGAGCCGGGCGAGATCGAGGCCCGGCTCGGCGCGTGCGGCCTGCGCGACGCGGTGGTGATCGCGCGCGAGGACGTGCCGGGCGAGAAGCGGCTGGTGGTGTATCACACGCAGGCGGCGTGCGACGTCGAGGCGGTGCGCGCGCATCTGCGCGAGAGCCTGCCCGACTACATGGTGCCGTCGGCCTTCGTGGCGCTCGACGCGCTGCCGCTGACCGCCAACGGCAAGCTCGACCGCCGTGCGCTGCCCGCGCCCGACGCACAGGCCCTCGGCCAGCGCGCGTACGTGGCGCCGCGCGGCGAGGCGGAGCAAACGCTGGCCGCTGTCTGGCGCGAGCTGCTCGGCGTCGAGCAGGTGGGCCGTCACGACGACTTCTTCGCGCTGGGCGGGCACTCGCTGCTGGCCGTGCGCGCGATCGGGCGCCTGCGCGAGCGCTTCGGTGAGGCGGCCACGCTGAAGGCGCTGTTCGAGGCGCCCGAGCTGGCCGCGTTCGCGGCGCGCCTGAGCGAGGGCCGTGCACCGGCGATCGGCGCCGGCGCCGCCACGCGCTTCACGCCGGCTGCCTCGGCCGCGCGGCGCGCGGCCGGCGCGCCGTTCCCGCTGTCCTGGGTGCAGGAGCGGCTGTGGCTGATCCAGCAGCGCGACGGCGGCCGCGCCTACAACATGAACGGCGCGCTGGTGTTCGACGGGCCGCTGTCGCTGCCGGCGCTGCAGGCCGCGTTCGACGCGCTGGTGGCGCGCCACGAGACGCTGCGCACGCGCTTCGACATCGCGCCGGGCTCGGACCTGCCCGCGCAGTTCGTCGACGCGCCGTACGCGGTGGCGCTGCCCGTGCACGCGCTGGCCGGTGCCACGGACGCGGCGCTGGCGGCCGCGCTCGATCGCCACGCCGGCATCGAGTTCGACCTGCAGCGCGGCCCGCTGCTCGACGTGCGCGTGCTGCGGCTCGCGCCGCAACGGCACGTGGTGTCGATCGTCATGCACCACATCGTGTCGGACGGCTGGTCGCTCGGCGTGTTCGTGCGCGACCTGCGCGCGCTGTATCTGGCCGCCTGCGAGGCGGGCGGGGCAGGCACGCCCGTGCCCGCGCTCGCGCCGCTCGCCGCGCACTATGCCGATTACGCGTGCTGGCAGCGCGATCAGGATCTCGGCGCGCATCTGGCCTACTGGCGCGACGCGCTCGACGGCTACCGCGAGCCGCTCGATCTCGCCGTGCCCGGCACACCGGCCGATTCCGCACACGGCCCGGCCGGCGTGCTGCGCCGCACGCTGTCGCCGGCGCTGGCCGCGCGGCTCGCGCAACTGGGCCGGCAGCACGGCGTGAGCGTGTTCACGCTGTTCCTGGTGGCGCTCGCGGTGCTCCATCATCGCCAGAGCGGACGCGAGGACATCTGCATCGGCACCACCACGGCCGGCCGCGACGACGCGCTGCTCGAACCGCTGGTGGGCTTCTTCATCAACATCCTGCCGCTGCGGCTCGATCTGGCCGGCGAGCCGAGCGTGGCCGCGCTGCTCGAGCAGGCGGGCCGCCAGGTGCTCGACGCGCTCGACCATCAGGCGCTGCCGTTCGAGCACATGCTCGCGGCCGTGCCGGCGCTGCGCCAGCTCGACGGACGCTCGCCGGTGCCGGTCATGCTGCGTCACCAGAACGTGCCGCCCGTGGCCACCGACGACTGGGGCGACGGCCTGCGCATGACGGTGCGGCAGGAAACCGTGAACCGCCAGGCGCAGTCGGATCTCGATCTCGAGATCTTCGGCGACGCGAACGGGCTCGAACTCGTGGCGAACTTCGACAGCCTGCGCTTCTCGACCGCCCACATCGGCCTCATGCTGACCGTGCTGGAGGAACTGCTCGAGCGCATCGCCGACGCGCCCGACGCGCCGCTGGCCGCGCTGCGCGTGCCCACGGCGGCCGAGCAGGCGCTGGTGGCCGCGAGCAACGACACGCAGGCCGCGTTCGACGAGGCGAGCGTCAATACGCTGTTCGCGCGGCAGCTGGCGCAGCGACCCGACGCGATCGCCTGCGTGCAGGAAGATGGCGAAGGTGGCGCCGCGCCGACCGCGAGCTTCGCCGAACTGGACCGCCGTGCCGACCGCATCGCGCACGCGCTGCGGCGCAGCGGCGTGGAGCCGGGCATGCGCGTGGCGCTGCATTACCCGCGCTCGATCGAGTTGGTGGCCGCGATCCTGGCCGCGTTCCGGCTCGGCGCGACCTACGTGCCGATCGATCCCGGCTATCCGGCCGCCTACGTGCGCCGCACGCTCGACGACGCGCAACCGGCCGCGATCGTGACCACGGCCGCGCTCGCGCCGTCGTTCGCCGATGCCGGGTGCGCGGTGCTGCGCCTCGACGTGCGCGACGACTGGGACGGCGGCGCCCAGGACGGGCCGTTCCCGGCCCACGCCACGCCGCCCGACGCGCTGGCCTACCTCGCCTACACGTCCGGCTCGACGGGCCAGCCGAAGGGCGTGATGGTGCCGCATCGGCAGGTCACCAACTGCCTGCAGGCGCTGTGGGCGCGCACCCCGTTCGCGGCCGACGAGGTGGTGGGCCAGAAGACCTCGATGTCCTTCGTGCCGTCGATCAAGGAAATGCTGTCGGGGCTGCTGGTGGGCGTGCCGCAGGTGATCTTCGCCGACGCGCTGGTGAAGGACGCGCCCGCCTTCGCGGCCGCGCTCGAACGGCACGGCGTGACGCGCCTGAACCTCGTGCCCTCGCACCTCGCGGTGCTGCTCGAGCACGCGGGCCGGCTCGGCGCGCTGCGCCACGTCACCACGGCCGGCGAGCCGCTCGCGCGCCATCTGGCCGTGCGCTTCGGCGTGCGCCTGCCGCAGGCGCGGCTGCACAACAACTACGGCTGCAGCGAGCTGAACGACATCACCTACAGCGAGGATCGCGCGCTGGCCGTGCATCACGCGCTCACGCCGGCCGGCCGGCCGATCGCGAACTGCCGCGTGCACCTGCTCGACGCGCGACTGGCGCCGGTGCCGGTGGGCGCGGTGGGCCAGCTCTACATCGAGGGCGCCTCGGTCGGCGCCGGCTACTGGAATCGCCCCGACCTCAGCGCCGAGCGTTTCGTGCGCCATTCCGAGACCGGCGCGCCGCTGCTGCGCACCGGCGACATCGGCCAGTGGCTGGCCGACGGGCAACTGCTGCATCTGGGCCGCGAGGATTTCCAGATCAAGGTGCGCGGCCAGCGCGTGGAGCTGCCGGCCGTCGAGCTCGAGCTCGCCGCGCATCCGGCGCTCGCGGCGGCCGCCGCGATCGGGCGCGAGATCGGGCAGGGCAGCCATGGCGCGGGCGGCGACGTGCAGCTGGTGGCCTACTACGTGCCGCGCCGCGGTGCCGAGGTCGATGCCGAGGCGCTGCACGCGTGGCTGGCCGAACGCCTGCCCGCGCCCATGGTGCCGAGCCGCTTCGTGGCGCTGGAGGCCATGCCGGCGCTGCCGAACGGCAAGCTCGATCGCCTCGCGCTGCGCGCGATCGACCCGGGCCGGGCGAGCCCGGTCACGCGCCATCACGCGGCGCCCGAGGGCGAACTCGAAACGCTGCTGGCCGATATCTGGCAGGACGCGCTCGGGCTCGACCGGGTGGGGCGCCACGACAACTTCTTCGCGATCGGCGGCCATTCGCTGATGGCCGCGCAGGTGGCGGCGCGCGCGAGCGAGCGCACCGGCGTGAAGCTGTCGGTGCGCAGCATCTTCGACACGCGCACCGTGCACAAGCTCGCGCTGCTGATCGAGGCCGCGAAGTCCGCGCCGCGCGAGTTCGCGGGCCGGCAGTCGAACGACGCGAGCGCGGCCTGGGTGGCGTTCCATGCCGACGGCGGCGAGCGCCCGCTGTTCCTCACCCACACGCTGCAGGGCTACTCGTGGTACTTCGAGCATCTGGCCGCGCACATCGACGTGTCGATTCCCGTGTACGGCCTGCCGCCGCTCGCGCTCGGTCAGGACCAGCCGCGCACGCTGGAGGCGATCGCGGCGCGCTTCGTGGGCCTGATGCGGTCGATCCAGCCGCGAGGCCCGTATCGGGTGGCCGGCTGGTCGTTCGGCGGCCTGATCGCCTACGAGATCGCCACCCAGCTGCTGGCGCAGGGCGAGGAGATCGAGTTCCTCGGCGTGTTCGACACGACGCTGCCGCCGAACCTGGTGGCGGACGGGGCGGGGGCGGCCGCCGGCTTCGACGCGCAGCGCGTGGCGCTCGTCACGCTGTACTCGTTCGCGATGAACAACTTCAGCGATTTCGATCCGGCCACGATCGACTTCGAGGGCGCGGCCAGCATCGACGTGCTGATCGACGCGCTGGTGGCGGCCATCGAGGCGCGTCGCGCGGCGGGCCGGCCGCTCTGGCACCTGTCCTGCGACACGGCGCGCGAGAACCGGCTGTTCCTCGAACGGCTGGTCGCGCACGGCGCGGCGATGGCGAGCTGGCGGCCGCGCCGCGCGCCCGTGAAGCTGCACGTGTTCGCGGCCGCGGACGCCTCGATCACGCCGCTCGAGGGCCACGACACGCTGCCCGAGGCGCTCGGCTGGGAAGCCGTGATCGCGCGCCGCGACATCGAGGTGGTGGCCGTGCCGGGCAACCACGAAACCATCATCAAGAGGCATGCCGACGTGCTGGGCGAGGCGATCGGCGGCATTCTGAACCGCAGGCTCGCGCTGCTCGGCAGCGACGCCGGCGACGCCTGACCGAGGAGAGACACGATGATTCAACGCGTGACGCGCGAGGCATTCACGAACGACGGCTGGCTCGCGCGCAACGAGCCCGTCATCATCACCGGCGCGCTCGACGACTGGCGCATCGACGAGCGCTGGACCCCCGAGGCGCTCGCCAACATCGCGCAGACGCGCCGCATCACGCTGAGCACGGCCAGCGACGGCCTGTACCGGCTCAAGCCCTCGCACGACATCCGCCGCTCGAACGCGTTCGAGAACACCGAGGTGGAGTTCGGCGTGGCCGCGCGGCGCATGCTCGATGCCGACGACGATGCGCACGTGTACGTGATGCAGCAGCCGATCCCGCAGATGCTGCCCGAGCTGCTCGACAACCTGGTGGTGCCGGAATGGATCGCGGCGAGCCGGCCGATGATCAACCTGTGGTTCGGCCGGCGCACCTCGTCGCAACTGCATTTCGACTATTCGAACAACCTGTTCGCGCAGTTGTACGGCAGCAAGGCGTTCGCGCTGTTCGCGCCCGACGAGACGCCGCGCCTGTATCCGTATCACCACGACGCGGCCACCGCGCACCTGTCGAACGTCGAGCCGGACCGGCCCGATGCCGCGGCCTTTCCCGACTACGCGCGCGCCGAGGCGATCCGCTTCACGATCCACGCGGGCGAGCTGCTCTACATGCCGGTGTTCTGGTGGCACCACGTGCGCGCGCCGGGCGTGTCCGTGTCGGTCAACTTCTGGTGGTATCCGTCGCTCGAGCAGATCCTCGGCGCGTCGAATGCCACGCGCGCGCTGCCGGGCTTCTACGCGGGCGACCGGCTCGGCGAGTTCCGCCAGGGCTTTCTCGATCCGGCCGGGCTCGATTTCGCGGCGGCCAGCGCGCTGTTCCTCGAACGCGGCCGCCACTGGGGCGCGGGCCTGTTCGCGATCGCCGCGCTCGACGACTGGGGCCGCCGCCATCTGGCCGCCGACGGCGAGGGCGGCGCGCGCGCGCCGGGCAGCCCGCTCGCCGCGCTGGCCGAGGATCTGCAGCCGGTGCGCGCGGCGCTGCTGACCGACCCGGCGCTGACGCCCGAGCGGCGCG
>JASLEG010000173.1 GCA_030151225.1 Burkholderia sp.
CGATGAGCGGCGCCACCGCCAGCAGCGGGTGCGGCAGTTGCTTCGATTCGACGCGCTCCGGCTCGTTGACGAGTTCGGTGCCGTAACCCTCGCCGGTCGCCATCGCGGCGCGGCGGCGCCATTCCAGATACGACAGGCCGACCACGATGATGAACAGCGAGCCGATCACGCCGAGCGCGGGCGCGGCCCAGCCGGTCGTCTTGAAGAACGTCGTCGGGATAATGTTCTGGATCTGCGGCGTACCGGGCAGCGAGTCCATCGTGAACGAGAACGCGCCGAGCGCGATCGCGCCGGGCATCAGCCGCTTCGGGATGTTGCTCTGGCGATAGAGCTCGGCCGCGAACGGATAGACGGCGAACACCACCACGAACAGCGACACACCGCCGTAGGTGAGCAGCGCGCACACCGCCACGATCACCGCATTGGCGCGCGAGCGGCCGATGTAGCGGATCGCGGCGGCGACGATCGACTCCGAGAAGCCGGACAGCTCGATCACCTTGCCGAACACCGCGCCGAGCAGGAACACCGGGAAATAGAGTTTGACGAAGCCGACCATCTTGTCCATGAAGATGCCGGTGAACACGGGGGCGACGGCGGCCGGATCGGTCAGCAGCACGGCGGCGAGCGCGGCGATCGGCGCGAACAGAATCACGCTGTAGCCGCGGTAGGCGGCGAACATCAGGAACGCCAGCGCGGCGAGGACGATGATGAATGACAAGTGAGTCTCCTGTTTATTGATTCTTCGATTCTGTCGATGCATCGGGGCGCAGCCGCCGGCGCCACGGGACGACGCCGCGCCGGCAGCCCGACTCGCGGGCGTCCGGGTAACGCAGGTTCCGTGCCAATCGCCTTGCCATCGGCCCTCGCGGCCGGTGCCGCGGCATCTGCCACGCCCGGCCGGCGGCCGACGCGATCGATTCTACCGAAGCCGTCCCGATTTCGGGACTCGCGCTCGGCCGGTTCGCGCCGATGCAACGCCCGAGTGGCGCCGCCGCCGCCGCAGTCCTCGCCGGGGCCGGGTTCGGGCCGGCTGGAGCGTGTCCACGAAATGAGATAATGCGTCCCGATCCGGAGACTCGGCCCCGCGATCCCACGATGAATCGGAGACGACGACACCATGATGAACGACTGGTCGAACCTGCCGGCCGGCTATGGCGACGTGTGGGCGCGCGCGGCGGAATCGCTGTTCCGCACCTTCGAGCATTCGAGCGCCGGCACGCTGATCGTCGATCGCGACGCGCGCGTGGTGTGGATCAACTCGCGCTACGCGGCGCGCTTCGGCTTCGCCGATCCCGCCCAGGCGATCGGGCTCGACTGCGAGGCCGTGATCCCCCACAGCCTGATGCGCGAGGTGGTGGCCACCGGCCGGCCGATCCTGCTCGACATCATGGAGACCGGGCGCGAGCCGCTGGTGGTCACGCGCCTGCCGCTGATCGACGAGGCCGGCGCCACGGTGGGCGCGATCGGCTTCGCGCTGTTCGACGAACTGAAGACGCTCACGCCGCTGTTCGCGCGCTACATGCAGGTGCAGCAGGCGCTGCAGGCCGCGCAGCGCTCACTCGCGCAGGCACGGCGCGCCAAGTACACCTTCGCGAGCTTCGTGGGCACCAGCGCGGCGAGCCTCGAGCTGAAGCGCCAGGCGCGCCGCGCGGCGCTGGTCGACGCGCCGGTGCTGCTGCTCGGCGAAACCGGCACCGGCAAGGAGTTGCTCGCGCACGCGATCCACGCCGCCTCGGCGCGTGCGGCCAGGCCGCTCGTCACGGTCAACGTCGCGGCGATCCCCGATGCACTGCTCGAAACCGAATTCTTCGGCGCCGCGCCGGGCGCCTACACGGGCGCGGACCGCAAGGGGCGGGTGGGCAAGTTCGAGCTGGCCGACGGCGGCACGCTGCTGCTCGACGAGATCGGCGACATGCCGCTGCCGCTGCAGGGCAAGCTGCTGCGCGTGCTGCAGGACAGGGAATTCGAGCCGGTGGGGTCGAACCGGCTGGTGCGGGCCGACGTGCGCATCATCGCGGCCACCTCGGCCGAGCTGCCCGCGCTGGTGGCGAGCGGGCGCTTTCGCGCCGATCTCTATTACCGCCTCAACGTGCTGACCCTGAACCTGCCGCCGCTGCGCGAGCGCGTGTCCGACATCGAGGCGCTCGTCTACGCCACGCTCGAGGAGCTCACCGCGCAGCACGGCCATGCCGCGCACTGCACGCTGACCGTCGACGCGCTGCGGCTGCTCGCGTCGCACGCCTGGCCCGGCAACGTGCGCGAGCTGCGCAACACGCTCGAGCGTGCGCTGATGCTGGCCGACAGCGCCGTGATCGACGCGCGCGTGCTGGCGCCGTTCGTGGGTGGCGTGGGTGGCGCGGGCGCGCCGGCGGCCGGCGTCGCGCCAGGCGACGCGCACGCGGGCGTCGACCTTGCGCCGCCGCCGGCCGCGACCTCCTACGCCGATGCCTTCGCCGACTGGGAGCGGCGCTTTCTCGGCGACGCGCTCGCCGCATGCGGCGGCCGCGTGGCCGACGCGGCGGCGCGCATCGGCATCGGGCGGGCCACGTTCTACAAGAAGATCGCGGCGCTCGGCATCGACGCGTGAGCATTGCCGGCGCCGGCCCCGGCCGCATCGATGCATATCAAAAAAGCATTGATAGAATAGAAAGTATGTATTTTTAACATGCATCCCACTTCGCTATCGTGATGATCTTCAACAGAACGTTCACGTACGCGAGCGCTGCTGCACGGCGAACCGCGTCGCGAAATCGAGCAAGTGGTGAGGAATGCAAATGAATGTCCGCAAGCACAACGTCAGGCGAGTGGTGGTGACCGGCGCGGCCGGGCAGATCGCCTATTCGCTGCTGTTCCGGATCGCGCGCGGCGATCTGTTCGGCCCCGATCAGCCCGTGATCCTGCAGCTGCACGACGTGCCGGAGGCGTATGGCGCGCTGCAGGGCCTCGTGATGGAATTGCAGGATTGCGCGTTCCCGCTGCTGTATCGGGTCGAGGTGTCGTGCGATGCGAACGCGGCATTCTGCGATGCCGATCACGCCTTCCTGATCGGCGCACGCCCGGGCACGCCGGGCCTCGACCGGCGCGACCTGCTGGCCGCGAACGCACCGATCTTCCGCGCCCACGGCCAGGCGCTGAACGCCGTGGCGAGCCGCCAGGTGAAGGTGCTGGTGGTCGGCAATCCGGCCAACACCAACGCGGCGATCGTGCGCCGCTTCACGCCCGACCTGCCCGACGAGGCGGTCGCGGCCATGACGCGGCTCGACCAGAACCGCGCCGTCACCTGCCTCGCGCAGCAGTGCGCGGTGCCCGTCGACGCGGTGCGCGACATGATCGTGTGGGGCAACCACTCGCCCACGATGTACCCCGATTACCGCTATGCCCGCATCGGCCGCTACTTCCTCAAGGACCTGATCAACGACGAGCGCTGGTATCGCGAGGTCTTCATCCCGAAGATCGCGGGCCGCAGCTCGGCCGTGGCCGCCGTGCGCGGCATGAGCTCGGCCGCCTCGGCCGCCAATGCCGCGATCGACCAGATGCACGACTGGGTGCACGGCAGCGACGGCCGCTGGGTCACGATGAGCGTGCCGTCGGACGGCAGCCACGGCATTCCGCACGGGCTCGTGTGCGGCGTGCCGGTGATCTGTCGCGACGGTCGCTACGAGCGGGTCAGCGACATCGAGATCGACCGCTTTTCCCGCCTGCGCATCGATGCATCGGTGCGCGAGATCGAGAGCGAGGCGGCCTTCGTCGACTGCCTGCTCGCACAGGCCTGAGCCCGCGCCGACCGAATCTCGCTCTCTTCCCGCAAATATCTGACTCGTCAGATTTACCTCGATGCGCAGGTCTGTGAAGATCGGCGACCCATCGTCAGGAGCCATGATGTCGCAAGAAATTCAGCTTAACGAAATAATCGGCAGCGGCCTGCGTCGCGGCCTCGCGTTCACGCTGCTGGCGCTCGCCGTCACGGCCGCCGCCGTGCCAGTGGCGTCGGCCGCCCAGGCACCGCTGCGCCTCGCGTTCGCGAACGCTGCCCACGATCTCCCCATCGTCATGCCGATCTGCTGCCAGGGGCGCCGCGGCTGATTCCGCCGTCCGCCTCGCCGCCGTCCCGCGTCGCCCCGGCTCCGGGGGCGGCCGCGCTCCGCTTCAACGCCATCATGGAGTCCACATGAATCTCACCCTGGGCATCCTGCTCAGTCTCTCCTTTCTCATCACGGTGCTCGGCCTGTTCGTGTTCATCTGGGCGCAATCGAGCGGTCTGCTGAAGATGGGCCAGTCGGCGGCCGCCGTGATCTTCGCCGAAGGCGAGATCGGGCACGCAGAGACCTTCGCGGGCGCGTCGGGCGCCCACGCCGATTCGGCCGAACTGCGCGACCGCGTGCTGGCCGACCGCTCGAGCCGCGCCGCCGCGCTGGCGTTCATCGCCTCGTCGGTGGGCTGGCTGCTGCTGGGCTCGGTGTTCGGCATGCTCGCCTCGCTGAACTTCCAGGTGCCGGACTGGCTGTCGGGTTCGCCGCTGGTCACCTTCGGCCGCACGCGCGTCGTGCACCTGAACATCGTCACCTACGGCTGGGCCTCGATGGCCGGCATCGGCGTGGCGCTGTGGCTGCTGCCGCGGCTGCTCAAGACGCAGCTGGTGGGCGCGCGCTTCGCCGTGGCCGGCGCCGTGCTGTGGAATTTCGGCGTGGCGATGGGCTGCACGGCGATCCTGTTCGGCTGGAGCGACGGCCTCGAATGGCTCGAGATCCCCTGGCAGATCGGCATCCTGCTGGCGATCGCCGGCGCGCTGGCCGCCGTGCCGCTGCTGCTGACGCTGCGCCACCGCAAGGTCGATCACCTCTACGTGTCGGTCTGGTACCTGGCCGCCGCGCTGCTGTGGTTCCCGATCCTCTACGTGGTGGCCAAGGTGCCGGGCGTGCACTTCGGCGTGGAATCGGCGATCGTCAACTGGTGGTTCGCGCACAACGTGCTGGGCCTCTGGCTCACGCCGCTCGGCCTCGGCGCCGCCTATTACCTGATCGCCAAGATCGTGGGGCGCCCGATCCATTCGTACAACCTCTCGCTGATCGGCTTCTGGGCGCTCGCGATGTTCTACAGCCAGGCCGGCATCCACCACCTGATCGGCGGCCCGGTGCCGGAGTGGATCGTCACCGTGTCGGTGGTGCAGAGCGTGATGATGGTGGTGCCCGTGATCGCCGTGGCGATCAACCACCTGATGACGCTGAAGGGCCACGGCGACGTGCTCAAGCGCTCCTACACGCTGCGTTTCGTGGCGCTCGGCTCGGTGCTGTACACGCTGGTGTCGCTGCAGGGCTCGCTCGAGGCGGTGCGCTCGTTCAACCGCATCGTGCACTTCACGCAATACACGATCGGCCATGCGCACCTCGGCGTGTACGGCTTCTACTCGATGATCATGTTCGGCGCGATCTACTTCCTGATGCCGCGCGTGGCGGGCCGTGAATGGCCGTGCCCGAAGCTGATCGCCGCGCACTTCTGGCTGGTGGCCTCGGGCATCGCGATCTACTTCGTGTCGCTGACGATCGGTGGCGTGCTGCAGGGCCTCGCGATGCTCGATCCGAAGCAGCCGTTCATTGCATCGGTGGCCGTCACGATCCCCTACCTCGATGCACGCACCGTGGGCGGCACGCTGATGACGCTCGGCCACTTCGTGTTCGCCTTCCACTTCTGCAAGCTGCTCGCCATGCGCACCGAGCGCGGCACCGCTGCCGTGTCGGCCGATGCCTGACGAGCCACGAGATCTCCCATGAAACGAATCACCACCGTCATCATCGGCTCGCTGATCATGATCGCGCTCTCGATGATCGTGCTGATCGCGGCGCCGTATCGCGAGCTGCAGGACGAAAAGGCGCCCGAGAAGCTGCACCCGTACACGCTGGCCCAGCTGCGCGGGCGCGCCACCTACGTGTCGATGGGCTGCGCGACCTGTCATTCGCAGCAGCCGCGCCCGGCCGCAATGGGCCCGGACGCGCTGCGCGGCTGGGGCCGTGCTGCCGTGCCGAGCGATTACGTCTACGACGCGCCGCACCTGCTCGGCACCTCGCGCACCGGCCCGGACCTGTTCAACATCGGCGCGCGCCAGCCCAGCATCGACTGGCATCTCGCCCACCTCTATCAACCGCGTGCCGTGGTGCCGGGCAGCGTGATGCCGGCGTTCCCCTACCTGTTCAGGACGGTCGATCACGCCGCAGCCGGCGACACCGTGGTGAAGCTGCCGCCGGCGTTCGCGCCCGGCCACGGGCAGGTCGTCGCGACCCGCGAGGCGCTGGATCTGGTCGACTACCTGCGCTCGCTCGATCACACCTATCCGGTCGAAGCACCGGCCGACAAGCACGAGGAGGCCGGCCAATGAGCATCGGCAAACGCGAAGACGACGCCGCCCGGCGCGAGAAGGCCGAGCCCACCGAGGGGCTGCGGCCGGTGCCGTGGTTCCTGCTCGGCATCATCGCCTGCCTGACGGCCTGGGGCGGCTACACGATGTATCACGGCGCCAGCGTCGCGCCCGATCAGTCGCTCGCCTCGGGTGGCGCGCCGCAACCGATCGACGGCGGCGTGCTGTACACCGCGCATTGCGCGGCCTGCCACCAGGCGGACGGCAAGGGCGTGCCCGGCTCGTTTCCGCCGCTGGCCGGCTCCGAGTGGGTGGACGGCAAGCCGGAGATGATCGCGAAGATCCTGCTGCTTGGGATCGACGGCGCGATCGACGTGAAGGGGGCGAACTACAGCGGCTCGATGCCGGCTTTCGGCGCCACGCTGTCCGACGCGGAACTCGTGGCGGTGGCCAATCACGTGCGCACCAGCTTCGGCAACGAGGCAAAGGCGCCGCTCGACACCGAGCTGCTGAAGGCCGAGCGGCAGCGCCTGAACGGGCGCACGAAATCGTGGTCGAGCGCGGCCGAACTGCGGAGCGCCGAATGAGCGACGCCCGTGCGGCCGAGCTTGCCGGCGACGCGCTCGCGCCCGGCGACGGCAGCGCGGTGGTGGACGTGCGCGGCATGTGGTGCCCGAGCTGTGCGAATGCGGTCGAGCGCGTGCTGGCCCGGCAGCACGGCGTGCTCGAGGCACGCGTGAGCTTCGCCGCCGAGGCCGCGCACGTGCAGTGGGATCCGGCGCGCACCACGCTGCGCGCGCTGCTCGACGCGGTCGGCCAGCTCGGCTATCTGGCGACGCCCGAGGGCGACGATCGCGACCGCCGCGCGCATCTGGCCCGCGAGGCCGCGCGCGTGCGCATGCGGCTGATCGTGGCGATCGTGTTCGGCATGTGGGCGATGCCGGCGCAATGGACGCTCTATCTCGACGTGCATCACGCGATACCCGAGCCGATCCGTCTCCTGCTCGCCTGGTTCGTGGGCCTCACCACCTTGCCGATCCTCGCCTACAGCGGCTGGCCGTTCCTGCGCGCCGCGTGGCGCACGCTGCGCGCGGGCGCGCCGGGCATGGACGTGCTGGTGGCCAGCGGCGCGACGATCGCGTTCGCGCTGTCGGCGTGGCGGCTCGTGACGGGCAATGCAGAGGTGTTCTTCGATTCCACCGCGATGATCGTCACGCTGCTGCTGGCCGGCCGTCTGATCGAGCACACCATTCGCCGGCGTTCGGCCGACGCCATGCAGGCGCTGCTCGCGCTGCCGGCGCAGACGGTTGCGGTGCTCGATGCGCAGGGCGGCGAGCGCGAGCTGCTGGCCAAGCGCGTCGAGGTCGGCCAGCGCTTTCACCTGCGTGCCGGCGAGCGGGCCGCGCTCGACGGCGTGATCGAGCGTGGTGTCTCGACCCTCGACCGCGCGTTGCTGACCGGCGAATCGATGCCGGTCGCGGTGCGTGCCGGCGACACCGTCGAGGCCGGCGTGACCAACGGCACCGGCAGCCTGATCGTGCGCGTGACCTACGCGGTGGGCGAGCGCCGGGCCGACGTGATCGCGCGCACGCTGAAGCGGATGCTGGCCCGCAGGACGTCGGTCGACGCGCTGGCCGAGCGCTTCACGCGCCGCTTCGTGCCCTTCATCGTGCTGGTGGCCGCCGCCACCTGCGCTTACGGCGTCGCGTCCGGCGCGGGGTGGGGCGCGGCCCTCGAGCATGCGGTCGCGGTGCTCGTGATCACCTGCCCGTGCGCGCTGGGCCTCGCCACGCCGCTCGCGCTGATGATCGGCGCCGGCCGTGCCGCGCGCGAGGGGATCCTGTTCCAGGACGTCGAGGCGATCGAGCGCGCGGGGCAGATCGGTGCCGTGTATTTCGACAAGACCGGCACGCTCACGCGCGGCGAGCCCGAGGTGGTCGGCGTCCACGCAATGCCGGGCATCGGTGAGGACGCGCTGCTGGCCGCGGCGGCCACCGCCGAGCAGGGCAGCGCGCACCCGCTGGCGCGTGCGCTGCGCTCGCGCGCCGGGGCGATCGCGGCAGCCACCGGCGACGCCGAGGCCGTGCCCGGTCTCGGCACGCTCTGGCGCGGGCACGATGGCACGCGGATCGTGGCGGGCTCGGCCGCGCTGCTCGAACGCGAAGGCATCGCGATCGATGCACCGGCGTGCGGCGACGCGAGCGTCGTCTACGTGGCGAAGCAGGGGCGTTTGCTCGGCCACGTCCTGCTTCGTGACGCGCCGCGTGCCGACGCCGCATCGGCCGTGGCCGCGCTGGGCGCGCTCGACATCGAGGCCTGGATGCTGACCGGCGATCGCGAGGCGCCGGCGCTGGCGGTGGCCGATGCGGTCGGCCTGCCGCACGCGCGGGTGCATGCGGGTGCGAGCCCGGAAGAAAAGGCCGCGATCGTGCTCGATGCGCAGCGTGGACGGCGCGCCGTCGCCTTCGTGGGTGACGGCCTCAACGACGGCCCGGCGCTCGCCGCGGCCGATTACGGCATCGCCGTGCAGCAGGCCTGCGCGTCGTCGTCGGCCGCGGCGGCCGTGGTGCTGTCGCGTGGCGACGTCGGGCAGGTGGCCGACGCGATCGCGATCGGCCGGCGCATCGCGCGCGTGATGCGCCAGAACCTCGGCTGGGCAGCCGCCTACAACCTGATCGCGCTGCCGGTGGCGATCGGCGGCTTCGCGTCGCCGGCGCTGGCCGCCGCGGCGATGGTGTGCAGCTCGCTGTCGGTGATGCTCAACGCATCGCGCCTGCAGTCGCTGCCCTCGCGCGGTCGCGGCGTGACGTCCCGACCGGTTTCCGCTTCATCGGGACTCCTTCTGAAACAGGATTGCATTCAATGAAAAAGACGATTCAGCCGCTCGCCGCAACGGGGCGGCGCAAGTTCCTCGAGCGTACCTTCGGCGTCGGGCTGGCCGGCCTGGCCGGCGCCAATGCCTGGGGCGCGGTGGAGCGCTCGATCGAGCTGCCGTTCGGCAACGGGCGGCGCCTGATCGCGGAGCGCAGCTTTCCGCAGAAGCGCGACATGATCCTGCAGCGCACCCGGCCGCCGCTGCTGGAAACGCCGTTCGAGGTGTTCGACCGCGACGTGTTCACGCCGAACGACCAGTTCTACGTGCGCTGGCATCTGGCGAACATCCCCACCGCCGTCGACCCGGCCACCTTCCGGCTCAACGTGCGCGGCCACGTCGATCAGCCGATCGCGCTGACGCTCGACGACCTGATCCACGACTTCGAGCCCGTGGAAGTGGCGGCCGTGAACCAGTGCTCGGGCAATTCGCGCGGCTACTACACGCCGCGTGTGCCGGGCGCGCAATGGGGACATGGCGCGATGGGCAACGCACGCTGGACCGGCGTGCGCCTCAAGGACGTACTCGAACGCGTGGGCGTGCGCGCCGGCGCCGTGCAGGTGCGCATGAACGGCCTCGAGACACCGGCGGCGCCGCAGACGCCCGATTTCCGGAAGTCGCTCGCGATCGATCACGCGCTCGACGGCGAGGTGATCATCGCCTATCTGATGAACGGCGAGCCGCTGCCGCTGTTGAACGGCTTCCCGATCCGCATGATCGTGCCGGGCTGGTTTGCGACCTACTGGATGAAGATGCTGTGCGATCTCGAGGTGCTGAACCGCCCCGACGACAACTACTGGACCCAGAGCGCCTACCTGATTCCCGACACGCCCGGCGCGAACGTCAAGCCGGGGCAGACGGGCATGAAGATGATCCCGATCAACAAGATGGTGCCGCGCTCCTTCATCACCGGCATCGAGGATGGCCACGTGCTGCCTCGCGGCGTGGGCACCGAGCTGCGCGGCTTCGCCTTCGGCGGCGACTGCGCGCTCGCGAAGGTGCAGGTGTCGGCCGACGGCGGCCGCTCCTGGCTCGACGCGAAGCTCGGCACGTCCCACGGCGCCTACAGCTTCCGCCGCTGGACGCTCGGCTTCACGCCGCACGCGGCCGGCCCGCTCGTGCTGATGGTGCGGGCGACCAACACCGCGGGCCTCGCCCAGCCGATGCAGTCGAACTGGAACGGCTCGGGCTTCATGCGCAACGGCGTCGAGTCCGTGGCGCTGCAGGTTGTCTGATCGAAGGAATCGAACATGAATCGTCAAGCGCTCCGCCTCGCCCTGATGTGGGCGATTCCCCTCGTTGCCGGTGCGATCCTGGCCGTGGCCTGGATGCCCGAACAGGCACCGCACTGGCAACGCGCGTCGCAACAGAATCTGACGCTGCCGGCCGTCGACGTCAACTTGCCGGTCAGCGCCGAGCGCTTTCCGCCCGGCGCCGGCTCGGAGATCGCCAACGCGCAGTGCCTGATCTGCCATTCCACCGGCATGGTGATGCGCCAGCCGCCGCTGACCGAACGCGAATGGGCCACCATCAGCACCAAGATGCGCCTGTCGTACGGCGCGCCGATCCCCGAAAACCAGATCGATGCGCTGGCGAAGTATCTGTACCGCATCAATGGCCGCGAGCCCGGCAAGGGCCCGTCGATCGTCGACATGCAGGGCAGCTGACGCGCTCGCGTTTCGGGAGAATCCCTTGAAGACCACGCTCGGATTCGCGGGGCTCGTGCTGATGCTCGCCGCGCTGCTGGCCGCCGTGCTGCACGGCCGTGGCGAGGCGGAGCCGGCCCGTGCGGACATCGTCACGCTCGATCACGCGCCGGCGGCGCCGTTGCCGGGAAACCGGATCGAGGTGCTCGAGTTCTTTCACTTCGGCTGTCGCCACTGCCGCACGCTCGAGCCGGCGCTGGCCGCTTGGCGCGAGCGGCACGGCGAGCGCATCGCGTTCCGGCGCGTGCCCGTGGCGCCCGCGCCGCAGCTGCTGCCGTACGCACGGCTGCTGCATGCGCTCGTCGCGCTGCGCGAGGAGGCCTTGATTCCGGCCGTGTTCGACGAGATCCACGCGCGGCGCAATCCGCTGGCGACACGCGAGCAGCAGGCGGCGTTCGTGGCCGCGCACGGTGTGGATCCGCAGCGCTTCGGCGCGGCGCTCGACGCGCCCGAGCTGCAGCAGGCGCTCGACGACGATCGCCGGCTGTGGGAGGCGTATGCGGTTCGCGCCGTGCCGATGATCGTGGTGCAGGGGCGCTACAGCCCCCGCCCCGGTGCCGATCCCGACGCCATCGTGCGTGCGCTCGACACGCTGCTGACCGAGGCGGGCTAGTAGGTGCGGCCCAGCTGCAGATACACGTTGCGCTGCCCGTGCGGCGCGACGGCCACGCCCACGTAGATCGGACCGATCGAGGTCGAGAAGGCCGAGAACAGCGTGTAGCTCTGCTTGAGCGACCCGGCCGGTGTCAGGCCGCCGCCGGGCCAGATGTTGCCGAGCTCGACGCTCGCGCCCAGGTAGAACGCCTTGATCGGCAACACGCCGTTGAACAGCGAGAGCCGGTTCATGTAGGTCAGCTGACCGAAGGCGTACGCGCTGCCGCTCAAGGCGTCGATCGAGTAGGCGGCCAGCCGCTGGAAGCCGCCCAGCGTGAACGCGAAGGCATTGATGGCGACGTCGTTGCCGAACAGCTTGCCGCCTTCCACCGTGGCGCCCAGGCTGTGGCGCCCGGCATCCCACGCCAGCACCGCCTTGCCGTCCACCTCCGTGTACCTCGCCTGCTGGCTCGCCTGGAGCGACTTCTCCGCACGCATCCGGAACGCGTAGCCCTGGCGCGGCAGCTGCGGATCGTCGAGCTGATCGATCTGCAGTTGCGCGCGTGCGCTCAGGACGTGCTCGCTCGCATTCGGGTAGACGGCGTCGAGGGCGCCGTCGGGTGTGACGAACAGGATCGGGGTACCGGCCGACAGCGACGTGTGCGAATCGACGAGACCCACGCGAAAGTCGCCGAGCCGGCCGATCGGCACGCCCAGATCGAGCCCGATCGACTGCGTCTGCAGTCGTGCGTCCGGGACGCGATAGCTGCCCACGTACTGATTCTCGAAGCGCCGCTCGAATTCGGCGTGCGGCGCCAGATAGACGCCGTAAGGCTGGGTCAACGGCTGGCGCAGCTCCACGTACAGCCGCTGCAGGTCGCTGCCGAGTGTGGCGTCGCCGCGGAATTCGAGACCCGAATCGGTCAGCCACGGCCGCCGATATCCGACACGGAAGCGGAAGCCGCCCTCGTTGCTCGAATCGCTCGACATGCCGAGGCCGAACAGCAGGAAGTTCGGGCCCCAGTCGCGGCTCGTCGCGTCGATGCGCAACGTGTTCGCGTCGTCGGTGTCGTCCGGCACGAGTTGCTGGGTGACCGAGTCGAAATCGCGGTTGGCGACCAGCGCCTGCAGGTCGTGATTGACCGCGGCCGCGTCGTAGACGTCGCCCGGCTTCACGTGCAGGGCATCGGCGACGACCCGTTTCGGCACGGGGCCGCGCGTCCGGATCTCGATGTTCGCGAGCCGCACCGGCGGTTCCGTCGCGCGCTGGTGCGCGGTGCGATGGGCGGCATACGCTTGCGGCGTCAGCGCATACGGTTCGAGGCGCGGCAGCGCGGCTTCGGCGGCGGCCTCGCCGGCCGCGATCGCCTGCTTGGCGTTCCGGAAGTCGCTGAAGTTCAGCGCGCCGAGCGCCGGCTCGAGCAGCACGTCGCGTGCGCCGATCGCGTCGCGCTGGGGCGTGACGTTCTGGCGGATCAGGATCGCCATCATCTGCTGCACCACGTCGGCCGGCGAGGTCAGCGCGTCGAGCGGGCGCAGCTGCGAGCCGACGTCGACGGCGATCACCACGTCCGCGCCCATCTCGCGGACCGTGTCCACGGGCAGATTGTCGACCAGGCCGCCATCCACCAGCGTGCGGCCGTCGAGCTCGGTGGGCGAGAACAGCCCGGGCATCGCCATGCTGGCGCGGATCGCGAGCGGCAGCGAGCCGTGGTCGAGCACGACCTTGTGGCCGTTGCGCAGGTTCGTGGCGACCGCGCGGAACGGGATCGGCAGGCGATCGAACGACCGGGTGGCGGGTACCTCGGCGGTCCAGTCGGCCAGCAGCGCCTGCAGCCGGTTGCCCTGCACGAGCCCGACCGGGCGCCGGATGCCGTCGCGGTCGAAGCCGAGCGTGAGCCCGCCCACGTAGCGTTCGTCGTCCTCGCGCTGCTTCTGCGGCAGGTCCTGGCGTCGGGCCACGTCGAACGCGACGTCGGCCAGATCGACGTTGGCGAGCCGGTCGATCATGTCGTCGGCGCGCATGCCGCTCGCGTACAGGCCGCCGACCACGGCGCCCATGCTGGTGGCCGCGATGCAGTCGATCGGAATCCGGTGCGCGGCCAGCACCTTCAGCACGCCGAGGTGGGCGTAGCCGCGCGCGCCGCCGCCGGACAGCACCAGGCCGATCGCCGGTCGCCCCGTCGCCGTGCAGCTGTGCGCGTCGTGGTGGGGGGCGTGCGCGGGGGCGGGCTCGGGCGGCGCCGGCATGTCGTGCAGCGAGTGCGCGGCCTCGAGCAGCGGCGCCGCTTGTACCACGTCCGTCGCGGCTGCCGCCGGCTGCATCGTGAACAGGCCCCATGCGGCGCACGCTGCGGCCAGGGTGAGCGCGGGCCGCCGGCGCAGCTCACGGAAGAATCCGCGGCGCGCGTCGGCGGGGGCACCGTGTGCGGTGCCGGGGTAGCGTGCGATGTCGTCCATGTCGTGTCGTCGTGCTGATGATCCAGCTGGATATTGCCTCGCCGGCTTTCCGACATGATCGTCCAAACTTACGTTTGGAATGCTTGATCAGCCGATCTTGACATTTCTGTCAGTCGTTAAAGGAAGTATTGAGATTCGATTGAGGAAAGCGGGTTGAGAGCCTGGGCCGCGCTCAATCTTCACACCTGATACGCAATCGAAGCGCGATTGCTCGGACGATTGGCCGCGGCGGGAATCAATGCGCGATTGCGCACGTCGAGTCGCGGCAGCGGCGGGCATGATGCGGCTTGTCCCATGTCGCACGCATTGCGCATTTTCCGACTTGTCGAATTGACTGACGCCGGTTGTGGCATGGCATACTCGCGACGTCCCAAAAGCAAAACCATCGGAACTCATCCATGAATTCTCGTTTCGCGAAGGCGTCCTCGCCACGCAAGCCGGCCGCACGCCTCGCGCTCACGATCGCCCTGTTGGCGAGCCTCGCCGGTTGCGGCGGTGGTGCACCGCTGTTCACGCAGGACGGCCGTGCCACCGCCCAGGTGCAATGCTCTGCGGCCGGCCCGTGGGATACCTGTCAGCAACATGCCACCGGCATTTGCGGCGGTGATTTCGATACGATCCAGCAATCGTCCGACGGCAGTGTCCGCACGCTGCTTTTCGCGTGCAGGACCAAAGGGGCCAACTGATTCGGTGCCGTTTCGCCAATCGGGTCGCCGCGTAAAAAACACGGGCCCCTGCGTAATTTGATTTCTATACTGTCCAAATAAACCAATCACGGAGTCGATTCGATATGGCGACCTACAGGCAGCTGGCCGCGCAGCTCGAGAAGCTGCAGCATAAGATCGACAAGGAACGCGAGAAGGCGATCTCCGATGCGATTGCCGATATCAAGGCGAAGATTGCGGAATACGACATCACGCCCGAAGAGCTGGGTTTCCGCAGTACCGCCGCGGTCGCCAAGCCGAAGAAGCCGCTGCCTCCGAAATATCTGAATCCCAAGACCGGCGAGACCTGGAGCGGCCGGGGCCGCGCACCGGCGTGGCTCGGCAAGAATCGCAACCGTTTCATGATCAAGGACTGATCCCGAAAAGTCTCACCTTTGGCGCCTTGCACGACGGTGCGAATCGACACGATGCGATTCGCACCGTTTTGTTTTGCCGATTCGGATCGGTGTGAAACAATTTCTAATTATGTTTCCCGGGTCGTGAATTCCGCGATTAAGCGTGATTCACGTGGAAAATCAAGGTGCCGGCGGGCGATTACGCGTTTTTCACCGACCAGTTTCCGGCGCCGTGCCGTTTCGTCCGAAAAACGATTGGAGCCGGGCTCGCGCGTCGCGGAACGCGTTTTGCGGCCGATCCCGAATTTCCTCACCTTGGCTCCCGAATCGTCTCACCGTCGAGCGGCGCGATGGTTCGGACGGCCTTCGGCACATGGCCTTTCGGCATATAGGCAGCCCCGAGCCGATCCCCTATGCTACGGCTCACCGTCGCGGCACACGCGACATGCCGGAGGAGTCGCCGTGACCGTTCGCAATCTCGATGCGTTGTTTCAGCCGAAGTCCGTGGCCGTGGTCGGTGCCTCGTCCCGCGAGGGCAGCATCGGCGCGATCGTCTGGGCGCGCGTGCTCGACGGCGCGTTCGCCGGCCCCGTCTGGCCGGTGAATCCGAAGTACGACGAACTGGACGGGCGGCGCGTGCATGCGCGTGTGTCGCAGCTGCCGGAGCCGCCGTCGATGGCCATCGTCTGCACGCCGCCGGCCACCTGGCCCGGCATCGTCAAGCAGCTCGGCGCGCTCGGCACGCGCGGCGCGATCCTGGTGGGCGAGGCACGCACGGCCGGCGAGCGTGCCTCGGTCGAGCGCGCGCTCGAGGCCGCGAAGCCCCATCTGCTGCGCATCGTCGGCCCGGGCAGCCTCGGCGTCATCACGCCGCGCCTCAACGCGCATTTCGGCGCGCCGGCCTATCGCGCCAATGCCGGCGGCGTGGCCTGGGTGTCGCAGTCGAACGCGCTCACCAACGCCGCGCTTGGCTGGGCGCATGCGCGCGGGCTCGGCTTCTCGCATGCGGTCGCGCTCGGCGACGAGGCCGACGTCGATGCGGCCGACGTGCTCGACTATCTCGCCAGCGATCCGTCCTCGCGCGCGATCCTGCTCGAACTCGACAGCGTGAAGTCGGCCCGCAAGTTCATGTCGGCCGCGCGCGCGGCGGCGCGCAACAAGCCGGTGCTGGCCTTGCGCACGGGCCGCGCCGATCCCGGCGACGCGCTGTACACCGCGGCGTTCCAGCGCGCGGGCATGGTGCGCGTGGAGGCGCTCGACGATCTGCTCGACGAAATCGAAACGCTGGGCGTGAGCCGCATCACGGCGAGCGACACGGCCACCGTCGTCACCAGCGACGCCGGCGTGGCCAAGCTCGCGATCGATGCGCTCGGCGCTGCCGGCGATCTGAAGCTCGCGCCGTGGACGCCCGCGGCCACCGCGGCGCTTGCGGCCGTGCTGCCGCTGCCGCGCGGCATCGAGGCGGCCAATCCGCTGCTGCTCGGCGACGATGCGCGGCCCGAGGCCTTCGGCGCGGCGGTGCGCGCGCTCGGCGCACGCGGCACGGCCGGCACGCTGTTCGTTGTCCATGCAACCTCCCACAGCGCGCCCGTGGAGGCCGTGGCGCGCGAGCTGATCGAAGCGCAGCGCGGCGCCTCGCACGGCATCGTCGCGTGCTTCTTCGGCGGCGTGGATGCGGCCACGCGCGATGCGCTGCATGCGCACGGCATTCCGGTGCATACCACACCGCAGCGGCTCGCGCGTGCCTGTGCGCGCCTCGTCGACTATCGGCTCGGCCGCGAGCTGCTGATGCAGACGCCGGAAGGCTCGCCGCCCGAGCCGCCGCCCTCGGTCGCGCAGGCCCAGGACGCGGCGCGCGAGGCGGCCGCGCGCGGACCGTCGACGTTCGAGGGCGAGCGCGCGGCCGGCTGGCTCGCGCATTTCGGGCTGCGTGCGGCAGCGGAGGTGACGGCGGCAGGGGACGCGGCGGACCTGATCGTCGAGATCACGGTGCGGATGGACGACGATCCGAACTTCGGCCCGGTGTTCCGCTATTCGGTGCCGGCCGCCGACGGCGTGTCCGCGCCGTTCGTGGTGTATGCGCTGCCGCCGTTCAATACCGTGCTGGCGCGCGCGGTGGTGCGCCGCTCGCCCTATGCGCGGCGCGCGGCGCCCGAGCCGCTGCTCGACGCGCTGATGGCCCTGTCGCAGGCCGTGTGCGAGGTGCGCGAGCTGGTGGCGCTGTCGCTGGTGCTGCGCGTGCTGCCGAGGCACATCGAGTGTCGAGGCGCGCGGCTGTGCTTCGCCACGGGGCGCGGGCGGCTCGCGATCATGCCGTATCCGCGGCGGCTCGAGCAGCAGGTGGACTGGCGCGGCACCACCATGACGATCCGGCCGATCCGCCCCGAGGACGAAGCCGCACACACGGCGCTGCTCGGCGCGATGACGCCCGACGACCTGCGCATGCGCTTCTTCGGCTCGATTCGCAGCTTCGATCACTCGCAGGTCGCGCGCATGACGCAGATCGATTACGACCGCGAGATGGCGCTGATCGCCACGGCCGAGGATGCCGCGGGAGCGCGGCAGACGCTCGGCGTGGTGCGCGCGGTGGCGGATCCCGACAACGAGACGGCCGAATTCGCGATCGCGATCCGGCCGGACCGCAAGGGCAGCGGGCTGGGGCGCCTGCTCATGCAGCAGATCGTCGATTACGCGCGTTCGCGCGGCACCCACTGGCTGATCGGCGAGGCGCTGCGCGAAAACAGCGCGATGATCGGCCTCGCGCGTGCGTCGGGTTTCGTGGTGTCGCCGGGCGAAGAGCCCGGCGTCGTCGCCTTTCGCATGAAGCTGCGCGACTGAGCGCGGCATGCGGTGAGGGGATACGGGAGCGACGGTGAGGCTTTTCGGGAGGGACGGAGAGGCGAGTGCGCGGGCCGGCCGGAGCCGGCCCGGGATGTTCGAGCGCTCCAGCGCTCGAATGCTCAGGCGGCGAGCTTGGTTGCGGCGTCGTCGATCAGCGCGCGCGACAGCGCGAGTTCCTCGACGTGCGGCTCCGCGTACACGGAGCCGGTTTCGCGCTCGAGGCGGGCGATCGTCAGCGCGGCGCGTGCCGTGTCCTTCGGCATCGCGATGAAGCGCTTGACCGATTCGCCGGCCTTGAACGCGTCGAACAGCGCCACGCGCACGTCGTCGGGCAGCGTCCTGGTCCACTGGTACGGCTTGCCGTTGAAGGTGATCGACGGCGGCAGCACGCGCTCCTTCTTGCTGGCCGAGATCAGGCCGTAGGTGCGTGCGGCGTCGCCGATCTGCTCGGGCGAGAACAGCTCGTCGGGCGAGATGTCGAACTGCGTGATGTAGGCCTCGATCGCCTGCATCGCCGCGGCGCGGTCGTCGCGCTTCTTCTGCGCGCGCGCGACGATGTCGCGCAGTTCATCCGCCTCTTCGGGCGAGATCGTGAAGCTTGCCTGCTTCTGCTGAAGTTCGGAGAAACGCTGGAATTCGATATCGGTCAGAAGTTTGGCCATGAGGGTCATCGTGCGCGCGCCGCCGAAAGGCGGGCGTCGGTTTGCGAAGGGGCCGCCATTTTAACGTCGTGTCCCGATGCGATCCAGCGCGCGTCTGCCGCGCGGTGAACGCGGGCCGCGCAGTTCGCCCGCGTGGCCGGCGTTCAGGCCGCCTCGAGGTTCATCATCGACAGCCCGCCGGCCGTGTCGCGCAGCAGGCGGATCACCGCGTCCATCGACGGCGCGGCCTGCACGTTCACGCGCTGCACGTACGGGCAGGCCAGCACGGCGATGGCCTGGCCCGACGGGCCAAGCACCGGAAGCGCGATCGCGGTCACACCCACGGCGTGCCGCGATTCGCGGCAGATGCTGCCCTGCTCGCGCAGGATCGCGGCCACCCGCCCGAATTCGGCTTCGTCGAACGCCAGCGCGCCGGCCAGCCTGGCGTGCTCGGCCAGCATGGTGTCGCGTTGTGCGGGCGTCTGGAAGGTCAGCATGGTGAGGCCCGATGCGGTATCGGCCAGATCGATGCGCGCGCCGAGGCGCACCGTGATGCCCCAGGCGCCCGGGTCCTCGGCCTGCGCGATCACGAGCAGGTTGCCGCGGTCGTACACGGTCAGATGGCAGGACTGGGCGGCCGCCTCGGTGAAGCGCTGCATCGAGGGCAGCGCCTCGTCGATCAGGCGATGGATCGGCGGGTGGCGGTGCGCGAGCGCGAACAGCTTCAGGCTCAGCGTGTAGCGGTCGCCGCCCGGCGAGCGCGTCACATACTGGCGTGCCACGAGGCGTTCGAGCATCCGGTAGATCTCGCTCGCGTTGCGGCCGAGCTGTCTGGTGATTTCGGTGCGGGTCAGGCCGCCCTTCTGCTCCGCGAGCAGTTCGAGGATATCGAGTCCCTTGTCGAGCGCCGGCGCGCGGTATCGCTCGACTTCTTCCAGCGTGCTGGGAGCGGTTGCGGGTTTCGCAAGGGCTGCAGGTGTGATCGGCATGGGTTTCGTCGTTGCATGGTCGAGCGCCCGGGGATCGTGGGGATCCGGGCGCCCGCAGGGGCTGCGGGATTGCATTGCGGCCGGCGCGTCCTGGCACGGAACGCGTCGGCCGCCGCCGGCGCGATCGGGCGATCGGCCGGCTGGAGCGTCGTCAGTTGAACCGGTTATCGATGGAAAGTAAATGCAAAGAAATGGAGCGTAAGCATGATATTGACCCCGGCATGTCCATTTCAAGTCCCGAAACGAGGGCCCGTTTCGTTCGACGAACGCGAATGCCCGCTGCGCCGTGATCCGTGATTGTGGGCGGCGGCTCAAGTGTTGCGGTGCGACAACATTCGATGCAATGCATTCTTCTGGGGCCCCATATCCGTCCATGTATCGCGTCATGCATCGAGCTGGATCCCGGCTCGCGCCTCGGCATGTCGTTGCGCAAACGGTCGTCCGGCCCGCACTTTCCGGAACGCTCCGCGAAATGCTTGCGCCAGGTATGCGTCAACGCCTCGAAAAATCCGAATCGGATGTCGATCGATGTTCGATATATCTATTCCGAAATTACACGGGACGTAATTCAGACCTGTAGATAATGTCAGGTTTTGATTCGACGCATTCTTGCGATGACCATGACGAAAAATCGATGGAAAAGAGCCGGGATGAACGCGATGACGGATAGCTGCCTCTGATTTTTCCATCCGCCCGAAGAATATGCAAAACGGTCAGATTCACGGTGGGACAAGGGATTCGAGGTCATCTCGCGGGTCATGAGAACGGGCAGGGTACCCTGCGCTCCGGCGCGAAAAACACGATGCATTGCCTCCAATGCAACGGAATTTGAGTTCGATTAATCGATTCGGTAAAGTCAACGAAGTTCCGTGACATTTATCAAGGTTCTTTCGTGCGAATCTCGATTGGCGCCTCGATCAATTCGATTGTCGGATTGGCCGTATGGCGTTTTTTCAATCGAATTGACACGGAGTGCATCATGGATCGAATCAATCCTTCCCTTCTTACTGCCGGCTCGCTGCTGGCCGACCCGAGCGTCCCGTCCGTGGAGCTGCCGATCCGCAGCGAACGGCTGCCGTTCACGATCCGCGCCGTCCACGACGAGGCGGATCTCGAGCGCGTGGTGGCGATGCGTCGGTCGGCCTACGGCCGCCACACGCCCGAATTCGCCGAAACCATGGCGATCGAGGCCGGCGACCGGCGCGACGACACGGTGGTGTTGCTGGCCGAATCGCGGCTCGATCGCGAGCCGGTCGGCACCATGCGGATCCAGACCAATCTGCACGGGCCGCTGCCGATGGAGGCATCGGTTGCGCTACCCGACTGGCTGACCGGTTGCCGGTTGGCCGAGGCCACCCGGCTCGCGGTGCGCGGCGGCATGATCGGCCGCGCCGTGAAGGTGGCGCTGTGCAAGGCGCTGTTCGGCTACTGCCGCGACGCGTCGATCGACTGGATGGTGATCACGGCGCGCACGCCGCTCGATCGCGACTACCAGTCGATGCTGTTCGACGACGTGTTCGGCAAGAACGAGTTTCATCCGATGGCGCATGTCGGCGGCATGCCGCACCGCGTGCTGGCCAAGCCGGTGGCGGCCGCGCAACGGCGCTGGGCAGAAGTACAGCATCCTCTTTATGGCTATGTGTTCGAGACCGAGCATCCTGACATCGATGTGACGCCTCGCCGGGCTTGACGCCGGGCGCGCCTGCCGCACGATGCAAGGTGCGGCAGGCGCGCATGCGGGTTGGTTGCGCGCGGGAACATGTTTCGCTTGCGGTTCACGCGCCACGAGATTTATTGGACGCGATCCGGAACGAGGCCGATTAGAATCGGTGCATTCCGGTGGATGACGGGAGGAAGACCACGATGCGGCAGCCAGCATGGATTTCGGGGTTCGGACGGTTGACGCGCACGCGCCTGTTCGACCGCGGCTTCGACATGTTCTCGATCTATCTGGTCCCCGCCCTGCTCGCCGTGTCGACGGCGCTGTCGTTCACGCTCGCGCCATCGGGCGACATCGCCGTGGAAACCGCGCCGCTGGCCTTCCACGCGCGGACCGATCCCACCGGCGAACTCGCGCTCGATCACGCCGTGCAAGTCACGCGCGACGCGCCGCTCGCCACGCGTTTCGGCACCCACCTGTCCGAGCGCCCGGTGTGGATGCTGCTCGACCGGCAGCCCGCCAGCGCCAACGCCGATTCGCACGATTTCATCGTGTTTGCGTCGCGGCACGCCAAGTCGCTGCTGTGCTGGAACGCCGACACGCTGATGCCGCTCGGCGGCGCGGACCGCATCGCCACCCAGGGCGCGATGCAGGTCGCCGCGGCCGGCTTCGCGCTGCGGCTCGACGCCGGCGATGCGCCGATCTCGATCCTCTGCCGCGGCGTCTACAGCGGCCCCGCCTACGTCACCGCCACGCGCACCTCGGGCCGCGCGCTGACGGCCCAGCGCCTGCAGTTCGAGAGCAACGCGTCGCTGATCTGCGGCGGCCTGCTCACGCTTGCGCTGTTCATCTTCGTGACGGCCGTGATCAACCGCGAATGGACCTACGTGGTGTTCTCGGTCT
The DNA here is from genome assembly GCA_030151225.1 of Burkholderia sp. Lineage (GTDB taxonomy): Bacteria > Pseudomonadota > Gammaproteobacteria > Burkholderiales > Burkholderiaceae > Burkholderia. The sequence continues at coordinate 22,076 of JASLEG010000173.1, forward strand.
GGCTGGTCGGCAACCAGCGCCTGGCGGCCAACGCGCTCGGCTTCGACAACACCTGGCTCAACCACACGCTCTCGCCGGACTGGATCGACTTCGTGCGGCAGCTGACGTTCGCGTTCTATTACGTCGTCACCGTCTCGCTGTTCGGGCGGCTGTTTCGTCGCGAGATCGAGAAGGTGCGGCTGAAGTGGCTGCTCAACATCGTGCAGGCGGGCGGCGGCGTGCTGCTGGTTGTTTCGCTGCTGCTGCCTTACCGGCTGTTCGTGCCGGTGATGTGGGGGCTGGCCGGCATCGGCATGCTGATGCTGCTGTATCTGCTCGCGCATCTGCTGTGGCGCGCGCGCACGCGCACGGTGATCTGGTACGCGGCCTCGCTGTCGATCGTGCTGTTCGCGATCCTGTCCGAAGTGGTGGCGGCCGCGCTCGGCACGCGCATGCTGTTCGGCGGCCTGAACCCGGTGGTCACCGCGCTCGGCTCGAGCATGATGGCGGCCTTCGCGATCGCCGAGCAGATGCGCGCCGACCGCGCGCGCCGCCTGGCCTCCGAAACCGAGCTGCGCAACACCTACGACCTCACGCCGATCGGCCTGTTCACGCTCGATCCGGACGGCCGCTTCGCGCGCGCGAATCCGGCGCTGCTCGCGATGCTGGAGATCCGTGGGGACGCCCTGCGCGCGCGCCACTGGAGCGAATTCTTCGATGCCGATTCGTGGGCGCGGCTCTGGGAGCTGGCCGCGCAGGACGGCGACAGCGCGATCGAGGTCGAGATCGACGGCGCCCCCGGCACGCACACCGCGAACCGCCGCTATTCGCTGCGCGCGATCTTCTCCGAGAACGCCTACGAGGGCTCGCTCGAGGAAGTGACCGAGCGCGCCGAGGCCGTGGCGCGCCTGCACTTCCTGGCCGAGCACGATTCGCTGACCGGCGCGCTGAACCGGCGCGGCATCGAGCATGTGCTCGAGGGGCTGCTGGCCACGCGGCCGTCGTGGTCGGTGGCGTACGTCGATCTCGACCGCTTCAAGCTCATCAACGACATGTTCGGCCACGCAGCCGGCGACGAGGTGCTGCGCCAGCTCGTGGAGCGCATGCGGGCGAGCCTCGAGGGGCGCGGCACGATCGGCCGCATCGGCGGCGACGAATTCATCTGCGTGTTCGCCGACGTGGGCATCGACGAGGCCGCGATGCTGTGCCGCCGGCTCGAGAGCGCGATCGGCTCGCAACCCTACGCGATCGGGCATCGCGCGTTCCGCGTGCGCGCCTCGATCGGCGTGGTGGAGTGCGTGCCGAACATGTCGGTGCCCGACATCATGGCGCATGCCGATCAGGCCTGCCGCGAGTCGAAGCACGACGGCAACGGCAAGGTGATCGTCTACCGCCGCGATTCGCTCGACGTCGAGCGCCGCACGCGCGACATCGCGCTGATCGGCACGCTGAAGGCCGACACGATTCCCGAGGGGCTGGTGCTGGCGATGCAGCCGATCGTGTCGGTCACGCACGCGAGCGAGGCGCTCGATTTCGAGGTGCTGCTGCGCCTGCGTCGCGAGGACGGCACGATCATCAGCGCGGTGGATTTCATCGACGCGTTCGAGCGCTCGGGCACGATCGGCACGATCGACCTGTGGGTGCTGTCGCGCGTGCTCGAATGGATCACCGCGCATCGGGCCACGCTGGCGCGCACGCGCTTCATCTGCGTGAACCTGAGCGGCGCGTCGCTGAACGACGAGCGCGTGGTGGCCGAGATGTTCCGGCTGCTCGAGGCACATACCTCGATCGTGCACTTCCTCTGCCTCGAGATCACCGAGACCGTGGCGCTGCACGACCTGAAGACGAGCCAGCACTTCATCGCGCGCGCACACGACATGGGCATCCGCATCGCGCTCGACGATTTCGGCGCGGGCCACACCTCGTTCAAGTATCTGAAGGCGCTGCCGGCCGACGCGCTGAAGATCGACGGCGAATTCGTGCGAACCATGTGCGAGCACCCGGCCGACATCGCGATCGTGGAATCGATCGTCAATCTCGCGCGCAACCTCGGCATGCGCACGATCGCCGAATGGGTGGAGGACCTGAAGACCTTCGAGGCGCTGCGCGCGATCGGCGTCGATTACGTGCAGGGCTATGCGGTGGGGCGGCCGGCGATGCCGGAGCAGATCCTCGCGGCCGGCTCGGGGCTCGACTTCGTGCAGCTCGATTCGATCCGCCGCCTGCTCGAGGCGCCGGAACGGGCCGAGACCTCGCCGGAAGGCTGAGGCGCGACGGCGCAGGGGAACGCAAGCGGGGGAGAGGATGCGGCGTGCGACGCCGGCCCGATGCGAGGAGAGGAGGAGACCCGCGATCGGAGCCGGCGCGCGCCGCAAGCCGGTCGTCACGCCGCAGCGGAGCGCCGCGGCGTGAGGGAGGTGCTGCTACAGCTTCAGGACAGCGTCGTGCGGGATCAGAAGTCGGTGGTCATCGACAGCCAGATCGAGCGCGGCTCGCCCTGCGACAGGTAACCACCGAGCGTCGAGGCCCAGTACGACTTGTTCGCCACGTTGCGCACCGTGACGCGGAAGGTCGTGTCCTTCTTGAACAGCTGCGTCTTGTAGCGCGCGCCCAGGTCGAAGCGGTCCCATGCCGGGATCGCCATCGTGTTGGCCGTGTCGAGGTATTCCGAGCTCGTGTGGATCCAGCGTGCCGTCAGCGTCGCGCCCTGCAGCATCGGCAGGTCGTACTCGACGTTCGCGGTGAACGTGAACTTCGGCACGCCGATCGGACGATTGCCGTCGGTGGCGCCGCCGGCCGTGTCGAGCAGCTTGGAGTCGATGTAGCTCGCGCCGCCGATCAGGCGCAGGCCCTTGATCGGCTCGCCGGTGAGCGACAGTTCCACACCGCGATTGCGTTCGGTGCCGTCGGCGCCGAAGATCCCGGTCGTGCCGTTGGTGTAGGCCATCGGCTTCTCGATCTGGAACAGCGCGAAGGCGGCGCCGAAGCTGCCCGCATCGTACTTGGTGCCGACTTCGTACTGCTTCGAGCGGTACGGGGCGAGCACCTCGCCGAAGTTGCGCGCGGTGGTCGGGGCGGTATCGCCCTGGGTCAGCGCTTCGGTGCGGTTCGCGTAGATCGCCCAGTTCTCGGTCGGCTTGAACACGAGACCGAACACCGGCGTGGTGACCGACTGGTCGTACACGCTGCTGGCCGAGCCGGTGTAGCCGTAGTTGGTCACGGCGATCGACTGGTTGCGCGCACCGATCGTGAACAGCACGCGGTCGTGCAGGAAGCCGAGCGTGTCCGACACGGCGACCGAGCGCGTCCAGGTCATGGCCGTGGTGCCCGGATCCGACAGGTTGCCGCCCGAGCCGGTCGTGGCCGGGTACGGCACCGCCGCGGGGTTGTTCAGCGACGACGAGAACGAATTCGCGAAGGTGTAGGCCGACTGGGCGTTCAGGCGCGTGAACGCGGCGCCGAGGGCCACCATGTGCGTCACCGGACCGGTGGCGAAGTGGCCGCGCACGCCCGCTTCGGCCGATTGCGCGTCTTCCTGGTGCGGCACGCCGAGGCGGCTCATCGTCACGGCGCCCGTGGCGGCGTTGTAGGTCGGCGAGGTGTATTCGCCGTGCTCGTCGGTGTGACGCACGCCACCCGCCACGTAGGCGGTCCAGCCCGGCGTGAAGTCGTATTCCGCGCGCAGCTGGCCGACCGTGTCTTCCAGATCGCTGAATGCCCACGGCTGCGAGTAGTTGCCGGTGGCGGACGGCGGCGCGGGCAGCGCGCCCGTGCCCGACACGTACACCACGTTGCGGCCTTCGTCGTCGCGCACGCGCTGGTGCAGGAAGTCGGCGTACAGGCGCAGCTTGTCGCCGCGGTAGTCGAGCGACAGCGCCTGGGTGCTGGCGCGGTGGTGCGCGTCGTCGATGTCGGTCGAACCGCCGCTCGATGCCTGGTTCGCGCGGATGCCGAACTGGCCTTCGCTGCCGAAGCGGCGGCCGATGTCGATGTGCTCGCCGATCTGGCCGCCGGTGCTGCCGTCGATCGTCACGCGCGTGAGCGGCTTGTCGTCGGCGCGCTTGAGCTGGATGTTCACGCCACCGCCGACGGCCGAGCCGGTGGGCGAGGCGCCGCTCAGGAACGCGTTGGCGCCCTTCAGCACGTCGATGCGTTCCACGGCATCCGTCGCCACCAGCTGGCGCGGCGTCACGCCGTACAGGCCGTTCATCGAGATATCGTCGCCGTTCAGCTGGAAGCCGCGAATGATGAAGGTCTGCGAGAAGTTGCCGTAGCCGAACGCGCTGCGCACGGCCGGATCGTTGTCGAGCACGTCGGCGAGCGTGCGGGCCTGCTGGTCCTCGATCAGCTTCGACGTGTAGGTCGTCATGCTGAACGGCACGTTGATGTTGCGCTGCTTGCCGAGCACGCCGTAATCGGCGCCGCGTGCGACCTGGCCACCACCGAAGGTCGGCGACAGGTCACCCGGCAGTTCCTCGGCCTTGCCCTTCACTGCGATGGACGGCAGCGCCGTGGCCCGGGCCGGGGTGCTCGAGGTCGAGGCGGCGGAGCTGTCCGAGGCCGGCGCGGTTTGCGCGGAAGCTGCGGAGGGAAGGGCACAGGCGGCTGCCAGCGAAAGGCAGGCCAGCGTAATCGGCGAAAGGGCCCAGGAAGGCGAGTGAATGCTGGATGACATAGGACGCACGTGTACGGATGGATCGAAAACTCCGTCCCAGGGCGTCATTCGGAATCCGGGCGGGCCGGCCGTTCCGTATGGGTGCCTTGTGATCGGCACGAGTCGGGACGGCACTTTGTTGTTGAGGCGCGACTATAAATTAAATGCGAATCATTGTCATCTCGAAAACAATTCGCATGTCGGGATGTGACAACAATCTGCAATTCCGAAAGCTCGTCGAGAAGCCGAAAGGAAACGGGAAGGCGTCTTCGGGTGGGTTCAGCGGCCGCGTCGGGCCGGCGTTCCGGGGGGGGCGTCGGCCGCGGCGAGCTTGCGCCACAGCGTGGTCTTGCTGATGCCGAGCACCGCGCAGGCGCGCTCGCGATCGCCGCCGCAGGCGTCCAGCACGGCGCGGATCTCGCCGGCTTCCACGCGGCGGCGACGTTCGTGCAGCGTCGGCGCGTCGTCGCCGTCGCCGGGGGGCGTCGCGGCGGCCGTGAACAGCTCGGGCGCGATCGCGCGCAGCGTGTCGGGCGTGAGCACGGCGGCGGGATCGCCTTCACCGTCCTTGCCGTCTTCGCCCGCTTCGGCCAGCTCCACCGCCACCCGCTCGATCACGTTCTGCAGCTCGCGCACGTTGCCGGGCCAGCGATGTCGCGCGAGTGCGTCCACCACCGGCGCCACGATCCGCGCGGCGTCGGCCGCGTCGCGTACGCGCGCGGCCAGGCGCGGTTCGCGGCGGGCCGTCTGCGCGAGCAGCTCGGCCGCGAGCGCGGCGATGTCGGCCGGGCGCTCGCGCAGCGGGGGCAGCGCGATATTGAGGATGTTGAGCCGGTAATAGAGATCGGCGCGGAAACTGCCGGCCTCCACGGCATCGAGCAGCGAGCGGTGCGTGGCGGCCACGATGCGCACGTCGATGCGGATCGGTTCGGTCGAGCCGAGCCGCACCACCTCGCGCTCCTGCAGCACGCGCAGCAGCCGGCTCTGCAGCGAGGGCGGCATCTCGCCGATCTCGTCGAGGAACAGCGTGCCGCGATGCGCGGCCTCGAACAGGCCGGCCTTGCCGCCGCGCCGCGCGCCCGTGAACGCGCCGTCGTCGTAACCGAACAGCTCGCTCTCGAGCAGCGCCTCGGGAAACGCGCCGCAGTTCATCGCCACGAACGGGAACGCGTGCCGCGCGCTCAGCGCGTGCAGGCTCTGCGCGATCATTTCCTTGCCGGTGCCGCTCTCGCCGAGGATCAGCACGGTGGCATCCGATTTCGCGTAGCGCCGCGCCAGCTCGCGCACGCGCGCCATCGGCGCGGAGCCGCCGATCACGTCGTCGAGCCGGTAGCGCGCCGAGAAGCGCTGCGCATGCGGCTGCGAGCGCAGCGTGCGGTCGAGCCGCTCCACCGCGCGCGATTCCTGGAAGGTCAGCACGCTGCCGGTGGCCGCGCCGCTCGCCGCGAGCGGCCCGCGATGCACGACGTAGCGCACGCCGCGCACGGTGGCGAGCGCGTCGCCTTCGGCGCCGCGCAGCGAAGCCAGCTCCGGCGTCAGCTCGTCGAGCGCGCGGCCCACGGCCGCCTGCGGATCCACCCCGAGCGCGAGCGCGAGCCGCGCGTTGATCGCCTCCACGCGGCCCAGCGCGTCGAGCGCCACCACGCCGTCGCGCAGATGCTGCAGCAGGTTGTCGAGCCGCTGGCGGCGCAGCGCCTCGGCGTGGGTGGCGTGCGCGACCTCGAGCGCCGTCTCCACGGCCGCGCGCACGGCCGCGTGCGAGTACAGGAACACCGCGTTCATGCCGGCCGCGCTCGCCAGATCGGTGACCAGGCCCGGGCCCACCACGGTGTCGATGCCGCGCTCGCGCAGCTCGCGCACACGCGCGGCGGCCTCCTCGCTCGACTGATAGGCGGCGAACACCAGATCGAGCCCGAACGCGGCAGCGAAGCGGCGCAGTTCGGGCGGCGTGTCGCCGTAGCTGACCAGCGCCACCGGCGCGCTCGCGTCGCGGCGCGCGCGCGCCAGCGCATGCAGCAGGTCGTAGCCGGTCGGGCTCACGAGCACCACCGGCACGTCCACGTGGTTCTTCAGGTACATGCCGTTCGAGCCGGCCGCCACGATCGCGTCGGGCCGCTCCGCGCCGGCCGTGGCCAGTGCCGCGATCGCCTCGTCGTAGCCGCGCGCGACGATGCGCAGGTCGGCGCGTGCGTCGAATTCGTCGGCCAGATCGCGGAACAGCCCGCGCAGCCGGCTGATGCCGACCGCCCAGATGCGCGGGCGCAGCGGCGGGGTGGAAGCGGGCGGCAACGAAGGCGTCATGGCGGGCAGCGAACCTGCGGGTACGTGCTGATCGAGGAAAGGCGGGCGCGTCATTATCGCATCGCATTTCAGTTTTGGAATCGTCGATTTCGACAATGAAATGCGCGGCGCCGATCGCGAAACCGGGCCGGATCGGGTTTCGATTGCAAATCAGCCACTTGGCGCGCGCGGGTGCGGCTGGCCCGCTCCTTGCGAGATCAGGCGGCAACGACCCACCCTCAGGAGACAGTCGATGAGCCAGTCCCAGCTTTCCAGCGCCGGCGCGAAGTTTCGCGCGGCGGTCGCGGCCGAGGCGCCGCTGCAGGTGGTCGGTGCGATCACCGCCTACGCGGCCAAGATGGCCGAGGCCACCGGCTTCAAGGCCGTGTATCTGTCCGGCGGCGGCGTGGCCGCCAATTCGCTGGGCATGCCCGATCTCGGCATCAGCACGATGGAAGACGTGCTGATCGACGCGAACCGCATCACCAACGCCACCGGGCTGCCGCTGCTGGTGGACATCGACACCGGCTGGGGCGGCGCCTTCAACATCGCGCGCACGATCCGCTCGTTCATCAAGGCCGGCGTGGCGGCGGTGCATCTGGAGGATCAGGTGGGCCAGAAGCGCTGCGGGCACCGCCCGGGCAAGGAATGCGTGCCGCAGGAGGAAATGGTGGACCGCATCAAGGCCGCCGTGGACGCGCGCACCGACGACCAGTTCGTGATCATGGCGCGCACCGACGTGGCCGCCGCCGAGGGCCTGGACGCCGCGATCGAGCGCGCCGTGGCCTACGTGGAGGCCGGCGCCGACATGATCTTCCCGGAAGCGATGAAGACGCTCGACGACTTCCGCCGCGTGAAGGAAGCGGTGAAGGTGCCGATCCTCGCGAACCTCACCGAATTCGGCTCCACGCCGATGTTCACGATCGACGAGCTGAAGGGCGTGAACGTGGATATCGCGCTTTACTGCTGCGGCGCGTATCGTGCGATGAACAAGGCCGCGCTGAACTTCTACGAGACGGTGCGCCGCGACGGCACCCAGAAGGCCGCCGTGGCGACCATGCAGACGCGCGCGGAACTGTACGATTTCCTCGGCTATCACGCCTACGAGGACAAGCTCGACGCGCTGTTCAGCCAGGGCAGGCACTGAGCCGCCGCCCGCGAGCCGACGAACGAGACACGGAACAGGGGGCCCGCCCCCGGATCAGGAGAGCATAGATGAGCGAGACGAAAGACGCGGCACCGGCCGCGGCAGGCGGCTTCAAGCCGAAGAAGTCGGTGGCGCTGTCGGGCGTGACGGCCGGCAACACCGCGCTGTGCACGGTCGGCCGCACCGGCAACGATCTGCACTATCGCGGCTACGACATCCTCGACGTGGCGGAAACCTGCGAGTTCGAGGAAATCGCCTACCTGCTGGTGCACGAGAAGCTGCCGTCGCTGGCCGAGCTGGCCGCCTACAAGACCAAGCTGCGCGCGATGCGCGGCCTGCCTTCGGCGCTGAAGGTCGCGCTCGAGGCGATCCCGGCCTCGGCGCACCCGATGGACGTGATGCGCACCGGCGTGTCGGTGCTCGGCACCGTGCTGCCCGAGAAGGACGACCACAACCTGGCCGGCGCACGCGACATCGCCGACCGCCTGATGGCCTCGCTCGGCTCGATGCTGCTGTACTGGTATCACTGGTCGCACAACGGCAAACGTATCGAGACCGAAACCGACGACGATTCGATCGGCGGCCACTTCCTGCACCTGCTGCACGGCAAGACGCCCTCGAAGGCCTGGGTGGACGCGATGCACGTGTCGCTGATCCTGTACGCCGAGCACGAGTTCAACGCCTCCACCTTCACCACGCGCGTGATCGCGGGCACCGGCGCCGACATCCACTCGGCGATCACGGGCGGGATCGGCGCGCTGCGCGGCCCGAAGCACGGCGGCGCGAACGAGGTGGCGTTCGAGATCCAGAGCCGCTATCGCGATGCCGATGAAGCCGAGGCCGACATCCGCCGCCGCGTCGAGAACAAGGAAGTGGTGATCGGCTTCGGTCACCCCGTCTACACGATCTCGGATCCGCGCAACAAGGTGATCAAGGAAGTGGCGCGCAAGCTGTCGAAGGAAGCCGGCGACACGCAGCTGTTCTCGATCGCCGAGCGCCTCGAATCGGTGATGTGGGACGCGAAGAAGATGTTCCCGAACCTCGACTGGTTCAGCGCCGTGTCGTATCGCATGATGGGCGTGCCCACCGCGATGTTCACCCCGCTGTTCGTGATCGCACGGACTTCCGGCTGGAGCGCGCACATCATCGAGCAGCGCATCGACAACAAGATCATCCGCCCGAGCGCGAACTACACGGGCCCGGAAGACCTGAAGTTCGTGCCGATCGAGCAGCGCTGATCCCCGTTCCTCGATCCTGACCGATGCGCCCGGCGCGGCGGCGCGCCCTTCACGAAGGCCGCCGCCGCGCCCGCGCCGACTTTCCCCGCAAGCCCAGAACATGAATACCGCCAATCGCAAACCGCTGCCCGGCACCGGGCTCGACTATTTCGACGCGCGTGCCGCCGTCGAGGCGCTCGCGCCCGGCGCCTACGACACGCTGCCGTACACGTCGCGCGTGCTCGCCGAGAACCTCGTGCGCCGCTGCGAGCCCGCGCTGCTCGACGACGCGCTGCGCCAGCTGATCGAGCGCCGCCGCGACCTCGATTTCCCGTGGTACCCGGCGCGCGTGGTGTGCCACGACATCCTCGGCCAGACCGCGCTGGTCGATCTGGCCGGCCTGCGCGACGCGATCGCGGCGGGCGGCGGCGATCCGGCCAAGGTCAACCCGGTGGTGCCGGTGCAGCTGATCGTCGATCACTCGCTGGCCGTCGAATGCGGCGGCTTCGATCCCGACGCGTTCGCGAAGAACCGCGCGATCGAGGATCGCCGCAACGAGGACCGCTTCCACTTCATCGAATGGACCAAGACGGCCTTCGAGAACATGGACGTGATCCCGCCCGGCAACGGCATCATGCATCAGATCAACCTCGAGAAGATGTCGCCCGTGATCGGCACCACGGCCGACGGCGTGGCCTATCCCGACACCTGCGTGGGTACCGACAGCCACACGCCGCACGTGGACGCGCTCGGCGTGATCGCGATCGGCGTGGGCGGGCTCGAGGCCGAGAACGTGATGCTGGGCCGCGCCTCGTGGATGCGGCTGCCCGACATCGTGGGCGTGGAGCTGGCCGGCGCGCGCCAGCCCGGCATCACCGCCACCGACATCGTGCTGGCGCTGACCGAATTCCTGCGCCAGCAGAAGGTGGTGGGCGCCTACCTCGAATTCCGCGGCCCCGGCGCGGCGAGCCTGACGCTCGGCGACCGCGCCACGATCTCGAACATGGCGCCCGAATACGGCGCGACCGCGGCGATGTTCTTCATCGACGATCGCACGCTCGACTATCTGCGCCTGACCGGCCGCAGCGACGAGCAGGTGGCGCTGGTCGAGACCTACGCGAGGACCGCCGGCCTGTGGGCCGACGGCCTCGCCGGCGCGCAGTACGAGCGCACGCTGCGCTTCGACCTGTCGAGCGTCACGCGCAACATGGCCGGCCCGTCGAACCCGCACAAGCGCCTGCCCACCAGCGCGCTGGCCGAGCGCGGCATCGCCGCGCCGCACGAGGACATCGCCGGGCAGATGCCCGACGGCGCCGTGATCATCGCCGCGATCACCAGCTGCACCAACACCAGCAACCCGCGCAACGTGATCGCGGCCGGCCTGCTCGCGCGCAACGCCAATGCGCGCGGCCTCGCGCGCAAGCCGTGGGTCAAGAGCTCGCTCGCGCCGGGCTCGAAGACGGTGGAGCTGTATCTGCAGGAAGCCGGATTGCTGCCCGAGCTCGAGGCGCTCGGCTTCGGCATCGTGGCCTTCGCGTGCACGACCTGCAACGGCATGTCGGGCGCGCTCGACCCGGACATCCAGCAGGAAATCGTGTCGCGCGACCTGTACGCGACCGCCGTGCTGTCGGGCAACCGCAACTTCGACGGCCGCATCCATCCGTACGCGAAGCAGGCCTTCCTGGCCTCGCCGCCGCTGGTGGTGGCCTATGCGATCGCCGGCACGATCCGCTTCGACATCGAGCGCGACGTGCTCGGCACCGATGCCGACGGCCGGCCGGTCAAGCTCGCCGACATCTGGCCCGACGACGCCGAGATCGACGCGATCGTGGCCGCGAGCGTGAAGCCCGAGCAGTTCCGCCACGTGTACGAGCCGATGTTCGCGCGCAGCGGCGACGCGGCCGCGAGCGTGTCGCCGCTCTACGACTGGCGCGCGCAGAGCACCTACATTCGCCGCCCGCCGTACTGGGAAGGCGCGCTCGCGGGCGAGCGCACGCTGGCCGGGATGCGCGCGCTGGCGGTACTCGGCGACAACATCACGACCGATCACCTGTCGCCGTCGAACGCGATCCTCGCCAGCAGCGCCGCCGGCGAATATCTGACGAAGATGGGCGTGCCCGAGGAAGACTTCAACTCCTACGCGACGCACCGCGGCGATCACCTCACGGCGCAGCGCGCGACCTTCGCGAACCCGACGCTCGTCAACGAGATGGCCGTGGTGGACGGCGCCGTGAAGAAGGGTTCGCTCGCGCGCATCGAGCCGGAAGGCCGCGTGGTGCGCATGTGGGAGGCGATCGAAACCTACATGGCGCGCAAGCAGCCGCTGATCGTGATCGCGGGCGCCGACTACGGCCAGGGCTCGTCGCGCGACTGGGCGGCCAAGGGCGTGCGGCTGGCGGGCGTGGAGGCGATCGTGGCCGAGGGCTTCGAGCGCATCCACCGCACCAACCTGATCGGCATGGGCGTGCTGCCGCTCGAGTTCAAGCCCGACGCGAACCGGCTCACGCTCGGCATCGACGGCACCGAGACCTTCGACGTGATCGGCGAGCGCCGCCCGCGCGCCGACCTCACGCTGGTGATCCACCGCCGCAACGGCACGCGCGTGGAAGTGAGCGTGACGTGCCGGCTCGACACGGCCGAGGAGGTGTCGATCTACGAGGCGGGCGGCGTGCTGCAGCGCTTCGCGCAGGACTTTCTCGAATCGTCGCAGGCGGCGTAAGCTGCACGGCTCGACATCGCAACACGGCGCGCGGCGGCACGCCGCCGCCCGCGCCCTTTCAGGACATTCGACATGGCACACGTACCCCAGATCCGGATCCCGGCCACCTACATGCGCGGCGGCACCAGCAAGGGCGTGTTCTTCCGTCTGCAGGACCTGCCGGAAGCCGCGCGCACGCCCGGCGCCGCGCGCGACGCGCTGCTGATGCGCGTGATCGGCAGCCCCGATCCCTACGGCAAGCAGACCGACGGCATGGGCGGCGCGACCTCGAGCACCAGCAAGACGGTGATCATCTCGAAGAGCACGCGCGCCGACCACGACGTCGATTACCTGTTCGGCCAGGTGGCGATCGACAAGGCCTTCATCGACTGGACCGGCAACTGCGGGAACCTGTCCGCCGCGGTGGGGCCGTTCGCGATCGCGGGCGGGCTCGTGGATCCGGCCCGCGTGCCGGCCGACGGCGTGGCCGTGGTGCGGATCTGGCAGGCCAACATTGGCAAGACGATCGTCGCGCACGTGCCGATCTCGGGCGGCGAGGTGCAGGAAACCGGCGATTTCGAGCTGGACGGCGTGACCTTCCCGGCCGCCGAGGTGCAGCTCGAATTCATGGATCCGGCCGCCGACGAGGATGGCGCCGGCGGCGCGATGTTCCCCACCGGCCAGCTGGTGGACGATCTCGAGGTGCCCGGCATCGGCACGCTGAAGGCCACCATGATCAACGCGGGCATCCCCACGATCTTCGTGGACGCCGAGGCGATCGGCTACACCGGCACCGAGCTGCAGGGCGCGATCAACGGCGACGAGGCCGCGCTCGCGCGCTTCGAGAGGATCCGCGCGTACGGCGCGGTGCGCATGGGCCTGATCCGCTCGCTCGACGAGATCGCGCAACGCCAGCACACGCCGAAGATCGCCTTCGTGGCGCGGCCGGCCGCCTACGTGGCGTCGAGCGGCAAGCAGGTGGAGAAGGCGGACGTGGACCTGCTGGTGCGCGCGATGTCGATGGGCAAGCTGCACCACGCGATGATGGGCACGGCAGCCGTGGCGATCGGCACCGCGGCCGCGATCCCGGGCACGCTCGTCAATCTCGCGGCCGGCGGTGGCGAGCGCGAATCGGTGCGCTTCGGGCATCCGTCGGGCACGCTGCGGGTGGGCGCGCAGGCCAGCAACGCGGGCGGGGAATGGGTCGTGACCAGGGCGATCATGAGCCGCAGCGCGCGCGTGCTGATGGAAGGCGCGGTGCGGGTGCCGGGCGACGCGTTCTGAATGCCGCGAGGGGCGCGCGCCATACCGGCGCGGTGCCCGCGGCGAAAGCTCAGGCGGCCGACGCCTGAGCCGCGACGTGCGCGAACTCCGCGCGCGCCTCGCCGATGCGGTTGATCGTGCCCTGTGCCACGGCCACCAGCCGCTCTTCCAGGCCATCCACCACGAACACCTGACACTGGCAGGTCGCCTGATTGCGGCCGCCGTGCAGCAGCTTCGCGCGCGCGAGCAGCCGCCCGTGCATCGCCGGGCGCAGATAGTTGATCTTGTATTCGCCGGTCACCACGCGCGGGCCCAGCGCGAGCGCGCCCGCGAAGGTCAGCGCGTTGTCGGCCAGGTAGCTGATCACGCCGCCGTGCACGAAGCCGTGCTGCTGCCTCAGGTCGTCGCGGATCGGCAGGCTCAGCGCGACCTCGTCGCCGCCGATCGTCATGAGTTCCGTGCCGAGCAGCATGCTGAACGGCTGGGCCCGAAGCGCGCCACGCGCGTGATCCACGATGTCCGTCATCGACTTTCCCTCGTGAGAATGGGGCGGTGCCCCGGCGGCCGATGGGGTCGGCGCATCTGCGCTCCACTCTAGGAAGCGACCGGCCGATACGCAAGGAGATTCGAGCGCTGCGTCGAAATGCGCGCGAATGCGTGTGTGACGGCGCGGCACGCCGCTTGCGCACGGGCGCCGGCGGTGCACGCCGCGCCCGCGCGCACCGTCAGCGTGCGCCGGGCAGCGACGCGTAGGCGGTGGCGAGGTGGTACGGCGTGGTGGACGGCATGTCGGCGCGGGCGATCGCGCCGTCGGCGTGCTTCGCCTCGATCCAGCCGCGCGCGTGCAGGAAGCGCGTGGCGAAGCGTTCGATCTGCGTGGCGAGTTCGGGCGAGCCCGGCTGCGCGCCGCGGGTGGCCAGCGCGCGCAGATATTCGGTCTGGGCCCAGATGCGCTGGGTGGCGTCGAGGCAGCCGCCCTGCGCGTCGAGCGCCGCGCACACGGCGCCGCTGACCGGATCGACGCCGTGGCGCTCGGCGAAGCGACAGGCGCGCTCGATCGCGTCGCCCAGGCCGGTGGCGGCGAGCCGCTCGCCCGCCGCGTGGATCAGGTAGAACCACTCGAACTGGTGGCCGGGCTCGAAGCGGTTGCCGGCCGAGCCGAGCGTCAGTTCCGCCACGCAGCCGGTGCCGGGATCGACGAAGTGCCGCTCGATCGCGCCGGCCGTGCGCCGCAGCGCGGCGTCGAAGCCGGCGTCGCCGAACGCGTCCGAGGCCGCGAGCCAGGCCTCGGTCAGGTGCATCAGCGGGTTCTGCAGCGGCACGCCGTCGAGCCGCGCGAAATCGTCGGCGCGCGCGGCATCGAGGCAGGCGTCGCCGGGCGCGGGCGCGAAACGATCCTCGACCAGCGCGGCCGTGTGCTCGGCCACGCGGCGCGCGTCGCGGTTGCCCGAGGCGGCGTGATACGCGGCGCACGCGAACACCACGAATGCGTGCGTGTAGAGGTCTTTGGTACGATCGAGCGGTTCGCCCCCCGCATCGACGCTGTAGAACCAGCCGTCGTGGCGCGGATCACGGAAGTGGCGGCACAGGCTCTCGAACAGCACGTCGGCGTGCGCCAGGTCGCCCGCATCGGCGAACACGAACAGCTGCCGCGCGCAGGCCATCGCGCGATATCGCGTGACCGGCAGCGGCGCATGCGTATCGGGCGAGATGGCCTCGAACGGCAGCCGCGGCGACGGGTCGAAACCGGGGCCGCGCCAGAGCGGCAGCACGATTTCCGCGAAATGGCGGCGCAGGTCGGCGGCCTGGTCGATGGCGGATCGGGTAGCGGACATCATCGGAACTCGTTGATCTATCAGGTACGGCGCGAGCCGGGCGGTCGGGCTTGGCACCCGCATCGCGCGTCACGGCGCCGACACAATAACAGGAAGGAGAAAACCCATGCTCGACAACGTCGAACTCGTCTCGCGGCTCGTGATTGCGGCCGCGCTCGGCAGCGTGATCGGTTTCGAGCGCGAGCGCCTGTCGTGGGCCGCCGGCCTGCGCACCCACATGCTGGTGTGCGTCGGCTCGGCGCTGATCATGATCGTGTCCGCGTTCGGCTTCGCCGACGTGCTCGGCAAGCCCGACGTCGTGCTCGATCCGTCGCGGATCGCCGCGCAGGTGGTGTCAGGCATCGGCTTTCTCGGCGCGGGCTCGATCCTGATGCGCGGCGAGATCGTGCGCGGGCTCACCACGGCCGCGAGCCTGTGGTCGGTGGCCGCCGTGGGCCTGGCCGTGGGCGGCGGGCTGTACGTGGCCGCGATCGCCGCCACGGTGATCGTGCTGGTGATCCTGGCCGGCATCAAGCCGCTCGAGAAGCGCTACATCACGGTGCGCCAGCGCCGCCACATCCAGCTGCTGGTGGAGCGCGGCGTGCTGACCTTCGCGTCGCTGCACGCGGCGCTCGGCGGCGCCGACAGCGCGCGCGTGAAGCAGTTCATCGTGCAGCAGAGCGAGGAGAACCCCGAATGCGACGACGTGACGATCTCGCTGTCGAAGGTCTCGCCAGGTGAATACGAGCGCATCGCCCGGTTGCTGCGGCATCTGCCTGGCGTGCAGATCTTCAAGGAGCAGGAGGGCGCGAGCGGTGCCGAGTAGGCGGGCCGCCGCGGCCTTTTTGGCGTCGAACGGCATTGTCAAACGGGCGTGAGACAATGCCGTCTTTCGTCTCCGAGACCGTATTCCGTCGGGTGTCAGAGTCGATCCGCACGCGTGCCGCCGCCCGGCAGGGGCGCCACGCCACGTGACGGGTCGCGATGTCCGCCGCCATTGCTCCATGATCGAATCCCGAGTGCCCTCCCGCCCCCGTTCCCCCCGTTCGAACCGATCCTCGCGCCGCCGCAGCGCCGCCGCCGCGGGCGGTGAGCAGGCTGCCCGCGCCAGCGTGCGCGCCGACGGCGAGCCTCGCGAGCCGGATCCGGCCGATACGGAGCTGGCGCCGGCCGCGGGCGGGACGCCGGCGCACGACGAATCCACGCCGGACCTGTTCGGCGAGCTGCCGGCCGGCCCGCGCGCGGCCG
>JASLEG010000213.1 GCA_030151225.1 Burkholderia sp.
ACGCGCTTTTCCGCGAGACGGCGCTCGAGGTGCACTTCCATGTTGCCGGTGCCCTTGAACTCTTCGTAGATCACGTCGTCCATGCGGCTGCCGGTTTCGATCAGCGCGGTGCCGATGATGGTCAGCGAGCCGCCTTCCTCGATGTTGCGCGCCGCGCCGAAGAAGCGCTTCGGGCGTTGCAGCGCGTTGGCGTCCACACCGCCCGTCAGCACCTTGCCCGAGGCCGGGATCACGGTGTTGTAGGCGCGTGCCAGACGCGTGATCGAGTCGAGCAGGATCACCACGTCGTGCTTCATTTCCACGAGGCGCTTGGCCTTCTCGATCACCATTTCGGCGACCTGAACGTGGCGCGTGGCCGGTTCGTCGAAGGTCGAGGCGATCACTTCGCCCGCCACCGAACGCTGCATTTCCGTCACTTCCTCGGGGCGCTCGTCGATCAGCAGCACGAACAGGATCACGTCCGGGTGGTTCTGCTTGATCGCGTGCGCGATGTGCTGGAGCATGACCGTCTTGCCCGACTTCGGCGAGGCGACCAGCAGGCCGCGCTGGCCCTTGCCGATCGGCGCGATCATGTCGATGATGCGGCCCGTCACGTTCTCCTCGCCGCGCATTTCGCGTTCGAGCGAAAGCGGCTTGTTCGGATGCAGCGGCGTGAGGTTCTCGAACATGATCTTGTGTTTCGAGGCCTCGGGCGGCTGCCCATTCACCTTGTCCACCTTGACCAGCGCGAAATAGCGCTCGCCGTCCTTCGGTGTGCGCACTTCACCTTCGATCGTGTCGCCGGTGTGCAGGTTGAAGCGGCGAATCTGCGACGGGCTGATGTAGATGTCGTCCGTACTCGCGAGGTAGGACATCTCGGGCGAGCGCAGGAAGCCGAAGCCGTCCGGCAGGACTTCGAGCGTCCCGTCACCGAAGATCGTCTCTCCCGTCTTGGCGCGCTTTTTGAGAATGGCGAACATCAGCTCCTGCTTGCGCAGGCGGTTCGCGTTTTCGATCTCCAGACCATTGGCCATTTCGATCAATTCGGAGACGTGCAGAGACTTGAGCTCGGATAAATGCATACGGAGAACCCGCCAGGGAGGAGATGTGACGAAAGATATAGGGAGGAGGGCGAGCGGAAACGCTCAGAGACTTAATGCGTCGGCAGGCGACGTCGATTTAAATTCTAGCACACGGCAAAACGGGCTTGCCCGGAGCTTCTGCCGATGTGACAGGCGCCTGTTGCCAACCGGCAACAGGCGCCTGTCTCTCGATGATACGGGGATTACAGGTTGCCGTCGAGGAATGCCGTCAGTTGCGACTTGGACAGCGCACCGACCTTCTGGGCGGCGACCACGCCGTTCTTGAACAGGATCAGCGTCGGGATGCCGCGCACACCGAACTTTGCGGGCGTCGCCGTGTTGTCGTCGACGTTGATTTTCGCGATCTGCAGCTTGTCGGCGTATTCCGTCGAGATGTCGTCGAGGATCGGGGCGATCATCTTGCAGGGGCCGCACCATTCCGCCCAGAAGTCGAGCAGGACGGGCTTGTCGGATTTGACGACGTCCTGTTCGAACGATGCGTCGCTGATGTGTTTGATCTGTTCGCTCATTGGGTCAATACCTCATTCGTTTCGGGGACTGCCTGCGGGCGCCGGTCAGGTGCGCCGGCCGCCGGTTCAGGCAGCTCCGCCCCGCATGGAAACGGTGGCGTGAAGCGCTGCAAACCGTGGCTCGCGGGTCACTCGGGCGTCATATTAGCCTAAATTGCTATCTGTCGTCGGCGGCGATAGTATCCGCTTCGCGAGTAGGGATGTGTCCCGCTACGAGCGATGCTCGAAACGTGAGGACGCAAGGCGCGAATACAAGAGGGCGGGTTGCCGGCGATGCAGGGGCGGTGCGCACCGCCCGGCGCAACAAAAAGTGCCATGAACGCCCGTCGATCGATAAATCCGTCGCATTCGCGCCGAAGCGGTGTTAGAATGCGACGTGACGGGCCTCCTCGCATGGTGGGCCGGTGAACCTGGTCAGGTCGGGAACGAAGCAGCCACAGCCGTTTTCCGCCAGTGCCGAGGGTCAGGCTCGTCACCCTCCGCTTTTCCTTCCGTTGTTCGCTGTGTTTCCCATCGTTTCGCGTGTCGCCGATCGCCCGTTGTGTGTGGTGACGGTATGTCTCGTCGCGTCGCACTCGACCGGCTCGCGTGCCTCGCGGCGCGTTGCCGGAACCCGCAAGGGCATGGCCGAGCGCGTGGTTTGCGTGTCGGCGGCACCGCACGTTACTGATACAATTTCCCGATGACCTATCAAGTTCTCGCACGCAAGTGGCGTCCGAAGGATTTCGCTTCGCTCGTCGGCCAGGAACACGTCGTCAGGGCGCTCACGCACGCGCTCGACGGCGGGCGTTTGCATCACGCCTATCTGTTTACGGGTACGCGCGGCGTCGGCAAGACCACGCTGTCCCGGATCTTCGCCAAGGCACTCAATTGTGAAACCGGCGTCACCTCGCAACCGTGCGGCGTGTGCCGCGCCTGCCGCGAGATCGACGAAGGCCGGTTCGTCGATTACGTCGAGATGGATGCCGCGAGCAATCGCGGCGTCGACGAAATGGCCGCGCTGCTCGAGCGCGCCGTGTACGCGCCGGTCGATGCGCGCTTCAAGGTCTACATGATCGACGAAGTGCACATGCTGACGAACCACGCGTTCAACGCAATGCTGAAGACGCTCGAGGAACCGCCGCCGCACGTCAAGTTCATCCTTGCCACCACCGATCCGCAGAAGATTCCCGTCACCGTGCTGTCGCGCTGCCTTCAGTTCAACCTGAAGCAGATGCCGGCCGGCCATATCGTCATGCACCTCGAGCGGATTCTTGGCGAGGAGCGGGTGGCGTTCGAGCCGCAGGCGCTGCGGTTGCTCGCGCGCGCGGCGCAGGGCAGCATGCGCGATGCGCTGTCGCTGACCGATCAGGCGATCGCCTATTCGGCCAACGAGGTGACCGAAGCGGCCGTGTCCGGCATGCTAGGCGCGCTGGATCAGACCTACATGGTGCGGCTGATCGATGCGATCGCGGCGGCCGACGGCCCCGAGATTCTTTCGATCGCCGACGAGATGGCACTGCGCAGCCTGTCGTTCTCCACCGCGTTGCAGGATCTCGCGGGGCTGCTGCACCGGATCGCCTGGGCGCAGTTCGCGCCGGCCTCGGTGCTCGAGGAGTGGCCCGAGGCGGCCGACCTGCGCCGCTTCGCCGAATTGCTGAGCCCGGAGCAGGTGCAGCTCTATTACCAGATCGCGACGGTCGGCCGTGGCGAGCTCGGGCTCGCGCCGGACGAATACGCGGGGTTCACGATGACGCTGCTGCGCATGCTGGCCTTCGCGCCGGCCGGCCCGGGCGGGGCTGGCGGCGTGCCGGGCGTGTCGCCGGCCAGAGCCGGCAATGCACTGGCGCGCGTTGCTTCCACCGGCGGGGCCTCGGCCCGTGCCGCGCGCGCCGAGGCTACGCCGGCGCCGCGTGCGATGCCGCCGGTCGTCAAGGCAGCGGCACCGAAGGCGGCCGAGCCCGAACCCGAGCCGGTTGCGGCGCCCGTCGAGGCGCTTGCCGAAGAAGTCGCACCGGTCCCGGCGTCGGTGGTCGAGGCGGCCGCCGAATTGTTGGTCGCGCCTGTCGTCGTCATGACGAGCGAGCCTGCCGAGCCGTCGCAGGCCGATACACCCGTCGAGGCGGTCGTCGCCGAGCCGGTCGCTGCTGCCGAAGTGCCGCTCGCGCCGTGGCTCGACGAACCCGAAGCGGTGTCGGCAGCGGCGCCGCTCGCCCAGCCGGCGGCTGACGTCGTCGAGGCCGAGCCGGCCGCGTCCATCGTGGCCGCGGAAGCCCTTGCGCCGCGCGAAATAGAGGTGGTCGCGGCGCGCGGTGCCGGCGCCGCGAC
>JASLEG010000259.1 GCA_030151225.1 Burkholderia sp.
GGAAGACGCGGGGAACGGCGCCGGCGCAACGGCGGGGGCGGCGGGCCGGTGGCCCCGCCGCCCCGGCCGCCGGATCAGTTCAGATACTGGAACAGCGAGAGGTTCGACACGCTCGAGAAGGCCTTCTGCGCGGCGGTCAGCGCGTTCTGCTGCTGCAGCAGGTTCGAGATCGCGGTGGTCATGTCGGCCTGCGTCAGGTCGGACAGCGCGTTGGTCGTGACCGTCGAGTTGGTGCTGGTGATGGTCTGCATCGCCTTCACCTGGTTCTCGCGGCCGCCCACCGAGGCCTGCACGGTGGTGATGTTGGTCAGCGCGTTCTGCATCTTGGTGATCGCGGTGGACATCGAGTTCTGCAGCGCGGCGTTGGCCGAGGCATCGCTGCCCACCGGCTGCTTGAGCGCGGCGATCGCCGAGTCGAGCGCCGCGAACATGTCGGTGCCGGCCTGCGGCGCCGGCTTCAGCGAGAACGTGTCGCCGGCCGCGGGCGTGCCCGAGATCACCATCGTCTGGCTGCCGAGCGTGATCGCCGTGCCGGCCGTGTAGGACTGCGATGCACCCACCGTGGGCGGCGTGGTGGAGTTGTCGGTCACCGTGTAGGTCGGCGCGGCCGTGGTGCCGCCGAAGGTCACGGTGAAGCTGTGGGCGTTGGTCGGGTCGCCCGGCTTGCCGGCCGTGACCGTGCCGATCGTGCCCGAACCGGTGTTGGTGCCGGCCGAGGGCACGGCCTGGCTGCCCACCGACTGCACCGACAGGAACACGTTCACGCCGCTGTCGCCCTGCGACACGCTCTGCGTATCCGAGATCTGCACGTCGCGCTCGCCGGTGTCGCCGGCGAAGGTCACGCCGCCCGCCGGCGAATTCGTGAACGGCTGCGCCGAGCTCTGGAAACCCGCGAAGATGTAGTTGCCGGCACCGTCGGTGGTGTTGGCCAGGTTCAGCAGCGTGTCGCGCTGGCCCTGCAGCTGCTGCGCGAGCGCGGCGCGGTCGCTGTCCGACAGCGTGCCGTTGATCGCGCTGTTCAGCTTGGTGATGATCTGGTTCAGCGTGCTGGTGGTGCTCGACATCGTGGAATCTTCCAGCTGCAGCGCCGTCAGTGCCGTCGACTGGTTCGACGAGTACTGCGACAGCGTGGCCGAGGTGGCCGACAGCTGCACCGCCTGCGCGGCGCCCAGCGGATTGTCGGCCGCCGTCTGCAGCATGTTGCCGCTCGCCACCTGCTGATACAGGGTCGAGATCTGCGATTCCTGATTGTTCATCAGCTCGATGTTCTGCGTGTAGAACTGCGAGGTCGCGATGCGCATGATGATCGTTCCGTCAGTTGAAGATGCCGAGCAGCGTGCTGAACAGCGTCGAGGCGGTCTGGATCACCTTCGCGTTCGCCTGGTACATCTGCTGGTACTGCACGAGGTTTGCGGCTTCCTCGTTCTCGTTTACGCCCGACACCGACTGCTGCTGGGTCGTGATCTGGCTCACCACGCCGGCCTGCGCCGAGCTGGCCGCGCTGAGGCGCGCCGCAGTGTTGCCGACGTTGTTCACATAGGAGCTGTAGGCCGAGGTCAGCGTGCTGGTGCCGCCGTCGATCGCCTTCGAGCTGGCCAGCCCCGACAGCAGCTGCGCGTTGCGGCCGTCGTTCGAGGCGCCGCCGGTGGCGATCGTGAACGAGTCGCCGTCGGCCGGCGTGCCCGAAAGCGTCACCGACACGTTGTTCATCACGCCCGACGGCGCCGGCTGGGTGGTGCTCGAGATGGTCATCGCCGCGCCGGTGCTCGAATCGTACGGCACCGCCGTGGTGCTGCCGGTGATCGCGTAGGTCGACGAACCGATGGTCACCGTGGTGCCGGCCGGGAAGCCCGACAGCGTCTTGGTGCTGGCGTTGTAGGTCAGCGTGGTGGTGGTGGACGGCATCTGGTAGCCGGCCGTCACCGTGCCCTGCGTGATCTTGCCGGCACCGGTGTTGGTGGACGCCGCCGCGGCCTGCACGGGCGAGGCCGCCGCGATCGCCGAGGCCGAGGTGGTGGCCACCGTGAAGTTGTCCAGCGCGTTGCGGGTCGGCTCGATCGTGAACGAGTCGCCGGCCTTCATGGTGCCGGTGGCCGACAGCTTCAGGCCGCCGAGCGTGGCCGGCAGCGAACTGGCGGTGCCCACCACGTCGCCGGTGGTCTTGTTCTTCAGCGTGTACGTGGAGCCGTCGTAGGACAACGTCATGTCGCTGGTCGGCGGCTGGGTCGCGTCGGCGAAATCGGCCGTGACCGTGGCGCTGCCGGTGTTGTTGGTGTTGCTGATGGTCTGCGGCGTCGGCACCGTGAACAGGTTGCCGCCCACGTTGCCGTTCAGGTCGATGCCGAGCGCGTTCTGCGCATTCGTCTGCGCGGCGAAGCTCACGGCGATCGCGCCGAGCTGGGCTTCGGCCGGGTCCAGCGTCTGGGTGCGGAACTGCAGCGCGCCGCCGATCGAGCCGCCCGTCACGCTGGCGTCGGCCAGCACCTGCGGCGTGCTGTTGCCGGTGCTGCTGCTCTGCACGGCGAGCGACAGTTCGCTCGGGTCCGAGGCGGAGGCCACCGTGGTCATCGTGTAGGCGTTGTTGCCCACCACCAGCGGCTGACCGTTGCCGATCGTCACCGTGTAGCTGCCGCTGCTCTGCGTGACCTGCACGCCCACCAGTTGCGAGAGGCTCGCCACCGCCTGGTCGCGGCTGTCGAGCAGCTGGTTCGGCGCCTGGCCGCCCGAGCTCGCCACGGCGATCTGCTGGTTCAGCTGCGCGATCTGCGAGGTCAGCGCGTTGACCTGGGTGACCGAGGTCTGCAGCTGCGAGTTGACCTGGGTGCGCAGCGCGTCGAACTGCGCGCCGGCCGACTGGATCTGGTTGGCGAGCGTCTGGCCGTCGCTGATCGCGGTCTGGCGCGTGGCCGTGTCGGCCGCGTTGTTGGCGACGCCCTGCAGGCCGGTGAAGTAGGTCGAGATCGCCGAGCCGATGCCGGCCGTCGGGCTGCCCACGTAGTTGTTCAGCGTGGCCACCAGCGACGAGTACGAGCTCAGCGCGCTGTTGGTGGTGTTCGCGGAATTCAGCTGGTCGGACAGGTACTGGCTGTACTGGCGCTGCACCGTCACGGTGGTCACGCCGCTCGGCAGGTAACCGCTCGAGGTGTATTGGCCGTCGGTCTCGGAGAACACCGGGCGCTCGACCGAATAGCCGGCGGTCGCCTGATTGCTGATGTTCTGACCGGTCGTGTTGATGCCCCACTGGGCCGCATTCAGGCCGCTGAGTCCGATGTTCAGAAGATTGCTGGTCATGAGTGCCGGCCGCGAACGACCTCCTTGAAGGAACACCGGTATAACGGCCGCCGCCGCCGGAAATTGAGAGCCCGCGCGCGATTTTCGGTGGCGCGGCCGGCGGCGGGCGAACCCGCGCGTCTCAGGCCCGGGCGAGCTGACGGCGCTTGACTTCGAGTTGCGTGATCAGGCGTTGCAGCGTGTTCTCGGCCGCGCCGGGCAGCGTGACGAAGCGGAAGCCGAGGTGGTAGCGGCGCACGCCGTTCGGCGTTTCCGCCGCGCGTTGCGACACCAGTTGCAGGTCCAGCATCAGCCGGCCGTGGCCGGCCAGGTTGATTTCGACGTCGGGCATCGAGTAGCCGGGCTCGATCAGCGCGGCGCGCTCGTCGAGCGTGCGCAGGCCGATGCCGCCGAGCGAGATGTTGTCGATCTCGAACACGAAGTTCTCGCCCTCGGGCAGCCGGCCGCGCGCCACGTAGGGCTCGAGCACCGGCGTGTCGACGCGAAAATACTCGCGACGCTGCACGAAATAGAGCACTTCGGGGAATTTCGCGTAAAACGCCGGGCGCCCCTCGAAATTCACCTTGGCGGGCGTGGACACCTTGAACTCCACGCGCACGCCGTCGGGTCGTGCCTCGAACGCGCCGAACGGCGCGGCGAGCAACTGGGCATTCTGCGCTTCGAGCGCACCCCAGTCGAACGTGAAGCCGCCCTCGTGCACGTCGACCTCGAGGATCTTCGTGACGAGCTGGCCGCCCGGATAGCGAATCGTGAGGAAATCCCCGCGATTCAGGAGGTTGCGCAACTGCACGCCGATTTCGAGCGGGTTGCGTCGGCCGTAATCGGAAACGAGCTCGTCGTCCCCTTCGGTTTCGGTCAGTGCTTCGGTGTTCATGATTCGATAGCCGGATATCGTGCGCCTCGTGCCGGCTTCCCCCCGACGCTTGGCTTGTGTGTGCGGCACGCGGGGCCGCTTCGTTCTCGACGGTCGCCTCTGGCGGGCATGACGTCAGCGCAGAGTGTAGATCGAAATCGAGTTAAGTTCGCAGGTTAAAAGTAAATTCGAAACAACGAAGCAACAAACCCCCGGCAAATCTTGCCGACTTTCCCATCACCATGGGTTAACCCTGATCCCGGCGTTCTCGTGACCGGCCGCACCCGGCGGCCTGCCCCGGCCTTACACGATCTGACGCAGGATCGACATCAGCTTCTTCGCGTAATGCGGATCCGTGGCGTAACCGGCGCGCTGCATGCCGTTCGCGAAATTCTCGGCGGTGGTCGAACCGGTCACGACGCTCGCGTAGCGCGGGTTGCCCTTCAGCATCGTGGCGTAGTCGGTCATCGCGTGCTCGTAGGAATCGTAGGCGCGGAACTGCGCGACCACGCGGTGCGGCTGCCCGTTCACGTACTCGGTCGTGACGGCCGAGACGGTGCGCCCGGTCCAGTTCCTGGTGGCCTTGATGCCGAACACGTTGTAGCTCGACGAGCCGTCGCGGCCGCGGATCTCGCGCTTGCCCCAGCCCGATTCGAGCGCCGCCTGGCCGACGATGAAGCGCGCCGGGATGCCGGTGGCGGCGCTCGCGGCCTGCGCGGCGTTCGCCACCTTGCCCACGAAAGCATCCTGATCGGCCGAGGTGCCGTTGCCCTTCACGGGCGGCGTCAGCGCGCTCGCGGCCGAATAGCCGTTCGCGCCGGCCAGCTGGCCGTTGGCGCGCGCACCGGCCAGCGCCTGCGCCAGCGCGTTGGTGGCGGCCATGCCGCCCTCGTCGCTGCCGAGCGCGTTCATCGCCGCGCCCAGGCTGCCGGCGCCGCCGGCGGCGCCGTTGCTGCCGTCGGCCGAGATGCCGCTGTTGCGCATCAGCTGCTTCATCAGCGCGTCGGCCACGCCCAGGCCGCCGTGCGAGGCCATCTGCTGGGAGAGCTGCTCGTCGAGCATCGACGTATACGTCTTGGAGGTGCTCGAATCGAACACGCCGTCCTGCGGCGTCGCATCGCGCATGCTCTTGAGCATCATCTGCGTGAACATCGCGTCGAACTGCTTGGCGACCTGCTTGATGCCGGCCTGCGGCGAGGCGGCGGCCTGCTGGCGCATCGCGTCGAAACCCTGCAGGTCGAGCGCGAAGCGCTGGGTCATGTCTGCGCCGTTGGCGCCGGGAAGATTGGCCATCAGATGATCTCCAGGTCGGCCCGCAGCGCGCCAGCAGCCTTCATGGCCTGCAGGATCGACATCAGGTCGGCCGGTGTGGCACCGAGCGAGTTCAGTGCCTTGACGACGTCGGCGAGGCTGGCGCCGGCGTGGACGTAGCGCAGCGCGCCGTTGTCCTGCTTGAGCTGGATCTGCGATTGTTGCGCCACCACGGTCTGGCCGTTCGAGAACGCGCCGGGCTGCGAGACGACGGGTTGCGTGTTGACGACCACCGACAGGTTGCCGTGCGCCACCGCGCAGGTCTGCAGCGTGACCATCTGGTTCATCACGATCGAGCCGGTGCGCGCGTTCAGGATCACCTTCGCGGCGGCGCGGTCCGGGCTGACCTCGATGTTCTGCAGGCGCGCCATGAAGGCCACCTGCTGTTGCGGGTCGGCCGGCGCCGTGAGCTGGATCGTGCGGCCGTCGAGCGCCGTGGCGATGCCGGGCCCGAAGTTCGAGTTGACGGCCGTGACGATGCGCTCGGCGGTGCCGTAATCCATGTCGTTGAGCTGCAGCTGCAGCATGCCGTTCATCTGCACCAGCGCGTTCGGCACCGAGCGCTCGACGATCGCGCCGGCGGCGATGCGCCCGGCCGCCAGCTGGTTGACCTGCACGCGGCTGCCGTTGGCGCTCGCACCCGCGCCGCCCACGGCCATGTTGCCCTGGGCCAGCGCGTAGGTCTGGCCGTCGGCGCCCTTCAGCGGCGTGAGCAGCAGCGTGCCGCCGCGCAGGCTCTTGGCGTTGCCGAGCGAGGACACGGTCACGTCGATCGCCTCGCCGGGGCGCGCGAACGGCGGCAGCACGGCGGTCACCATCACCGCAGCCACGTTCTTGAGCTGCAGGTTCGACAGCGAGCCGGAACCGCCGGTCGAGGTGCCGTTGTTGATCGAGATGCCGAGGTTCGCCAGCATGTTGGCGAGCGTCTGCGTGGTGAACGGCGTCTGGGTGGTCTGGTCGCCGGTGCCGTCGAGGCCCACCACCAGGCCGTAGCCGATCAGCGGATTGTCGCGCACGCCCTGGATCTGCGCGAGATCCTTCAGGCGTTCGGCATGCGCCGGGCGCGCCGGCAGCAGCAGCATCGCGCAGGCCAGCGCCACCAGCACGAGCCAGGCGAGGTAGGGCAGGCGCGCCAGGCGGGGGCCGCGCGGCTGCGAGGAGAAACGGAGGTGTGAACGGCGGGGCATCATCATCACCACGGCGCGATATTGAGGAAGAAGCGCTGCAGCCAGCCCATCGTCTCGGCTTCGTTGATGTAGCCCTTCGCCGAATACTCGATGCGGGCGTCGGACACCTGCGTGGAGTACACCGAATTCGCACCCGTGATCGAGGTGGGATTGACCACGCCGGAGAAACGCACGAATTCGTTGCCCTGATTGATCAGCAGCTGCTTCTCGCCGCTCACCACCAGGTTGCCGTTCGGCAGCACGTTCGTGACGGTCACGGTGATCGTGCCGGTGAAGGTGTTGGCCGCGGTGGCGCCGCCGGTGGCGGTGAACTTGTTGTCGCCGGTGGCGGACAGGTTGGCCTTGTTGAACAGGCCGCCCATGAAGCCGGCCGTCGGCACGTTGAAATCGGTGGCGCCGGCGCGATTGGCATTGGCACCCGAGCTCTTCGTGGCGTTCACGTTCTCGGCGATCATGATCGTCAGGATGTCGCCGACGTTGCGCGGGCGCTGATCCTCGAACAGCGGACGGCCCGCATAGCCCGGGTTGTAGATCGAGCCGGGCGCCTGCATCTGCGGCGGCACGGGCGGCACGGCCGTCATCGGCTGCTGCGTGATCGGCTGGCGCGGAATCTGCGCGCAGCCGACACACGCGGCCACCATGGCGAGCGCGACGAAACGGAAAGGACGAACCTGCATCATGACGACCTGCCGACCCCGTTAGCTCTTCATCTGCGTGACGGTCTGCAGCATCTGGTCGGACGTGGTCACGGCCTTGCTGTTGATCTCGTACGCGCGCTGGGTCTGGATCATGTTGACCAGTTCCTGCACCACGTTCACGTTCGACGATTCCACGTAACCCTGATTCAGCGTGCCGGTGCCGTTCAGGCCCGGCGTCGAGACGTTCGGCGTGCCCGACGAGGAGGTCTCGGCGAACAGGTTCTGGCCCAGTGCCTGCAGGCCTTCCGGGTTGATGAAGTTGGCGACCTGCATCGCGCCGATCTGGGTGGAGTTGGCGCTGCCCTGCTGGGTCACCGTCACCACGCCGTCCGAGCCGATCGTGATCGAGGTGGCGTTCTGCGGCACCGTGATCGCCGGCAGCACCTGGTAGCCGCTCGAGGTCACGAGCTGGCCCTGCGCGTTGGTGTGGAACGAGCCGTCACGCGTGTAGGCGTTGGTGCCGTCCGGCATCAGCACCTGGAAGAAGCCCTGGCCGTTGATCGCGACGTCGCGCGAGTTGCCGGTCTGCTGCAGGTTGCCCTGCGTATACAGACGCTCGGTGGCGACCTGCTGCACGCCGGTGCCGAGCTGCAGGCCCGACGGCAGTTCCGTCTGCTGGGTCGAGTTCGCGCCCGGCTGACGCACGGTCTGGTACAGCAGGTCCTCGAACACCGCGCGCGAGCCCTTGAAGCCGTTGGTGCTCACGTTCGCGAGGTTGTTCGAGATCACGTCCATCTGCGCCTGTTGCGCATTCATGCCGGTCGCGGCGATGTAAAGGGATCGATTCACGGTAATTCTCCTGAAGGCGCGCCGGCTCAGCTGAAGCTGAGGATCTGGTTGGCCGACTGTTCGTTCTGGTCCGCGCTCGAGATCAGGCGCGACTGGAGCTGGAAGGCGCGCGCGTTGTCGAGCATCGACACCATCGCGGACACCGGATTCACATTGCTGCCTTCGAGCGATTCGGGCGTCACCTGCACGCTCGGATCGGCGTCGGCCGGGTTGCCGTCGCTGACGCGGAACAGGCCGTCATCGCCGCGCGTCATGCTGGCCGGGTCGGGGTTGACCAGCTTGAGCTGATCGACCATCGCCACGGCCTGCGGCGGGTCGCCGGCGGCCAGCACCGACACGGTGCCGTCGTTGCCGATCGTGACCTTCGCGTTCGGCGGCACCGAGATCGGGCCGCCCGTGCCGATCACCGGCAGGTTCGAGGCGTTCACCAGCTGGCCGTTCTCGTCCACGTGCAGGTTGCCGCCGCGCGTGTAGGCCTCGCTGCCGTCCTTGGCCATCACCGTCAGCCAGCCCGAGCCCTGCACCGCCACGTCGAGCGGGTTGCCGGTGCGCGTGATCGGGCCGGCCGAGTAGTCGGCCGTCGGCGTCGAGCTCAGCACGTAGGTACGCGTGGTGGCGGGATTGCTCTGCTCGCCGAAATTCATCGGCACCGCGCGGTAGGTCGCGAGCTGCGCGCGAAAACCCGTCGTCGACGTGTTCGCGAGGTTGTTCGCGATCACGGACTGCTGGTCGAGTGCCTGCCCCGCACCCGTCATCGCCGTATAGATCAGTCGGTCCATGTTCGTCCGTCAGGTAGTCGCGCGCCGCGCCTTAGAGGTTGATCAGCGTCTGGTCGACGGTCTGCTGGGTCTTGATCGTCTGCGCGTTCGCCTGGTAGTTGCGTTGCGCCGTGATCAGGTTCACCAGCTCGCCGGTCAGATCGGTGGTCGAGTTTTCCGTCGTGCCGCCCTTCAGCGCACCGTGGTTCGTGCTGCCCGGCGTGCCGATCTGCGGCACGCCCGAGGCGGCCGTCTGGATGTACTGGTTGCCGCCGATGCTGGTCAGCCCGTTCGGGTTGTTGAAGTTCACCACCACGACCTGGCCCAGCGTCATGGTCTTGCCGTTCGAGTAGATGCCGCTCAGCGTGCCGTCCGAGCCGACCGAGTACGAGGTCAGCGCGCCGGTGGTGTAGCCGTCGGCCACCAGGTTGGTGGACGCGCTCTTGCTGGTGGAATACTGCGTCGAGGTCGACAGGTCCAGCGACATCGTCTGCGGCGTGACCGCGCCGGTGGTGTTGGGGATGCTCAGCGAGAACTTGCCCATCGAGGTGCTCGCCGCGCCGCTCGAGGCGTCGGTCGAGCTGATCATCTTGCCCGACGAGTCGAAGGTCACCGAGCCGACGTCGGTCGGCGTGGTGCTGTCCGCGCCCGCATACACTTCCCACGTGTTGGCCGTGGTGCTCGACTTCACGAAGTACAGGTTGACGTTCTGCGCGTTGCCGAGCGAGTCGTAGGTCTGCACCGGCTGGCGCAGCGTGTAGGTGGTCGAGTCGGCGTAGTTGAACGGCGAGCTGGTCTGCGTCGTGTCGGTCTGGCTCAGGTTGAACTGGCCCGTGATCGCCGTGGACGCCTTCGGCGCGATGTTGCCCTGCGGCGCCGTCATCTTCACCAGCGAGGCGGTGTTGATGCTGCCGTCGGCGTTCACGCCGTAGCCCATCAGGTTCGCGCCCGCGCTGTTCACGATGTTGCCGCTCGCATCGGCGTGGAATTCGCCGTCGCGCGAGTAGGTGGTCGTGCCGCCGGTCGACATCTGGAAGAAGCCGTTGCCCGAGATCGCCATGTCGAGCGGGTTCTCGGTGGTGGTGAAGGCGCCCTGCTGGAACACCTGTGACACGGCGGCGAGCTGCGTGCCGATGCCGATGCCGTTCGCGACGGCGGTGGACACCGAGTTCGCGTACAGATCCGAGAACTGCGCGGTGGCGGCCTTGAAGCCGACCGTGTTCGAGTTGGCGATGTTGTTGCCGATCACGTCGAGATCGTTCGACGCACCCTGCAAGCCGCTCAAGCCCTGTTCATAACCCATGTTTGGTCTCCGTTGGCGCGTGGCCGGAACAATCCCGTTAGGAAGAAGTGGAGGTCGACGTCGAGGTCGACGTGGAAGCCGACGACGAAGCGGCCGGGAAGATCGCGCCGATCGCCGACAGGCCGACCGTCGAGCCGGTCGACAGCGCCAGGCCCGGCGTGCCGTCGGCCTGGATGATCACGCCCTGCACCTGGGCCACCGTCATGGTGGTGCCGCTGGCGGAGGCGCCCGTCGAATCGGTGTAGGTCGCGCTGATCGAGTACGAGCCGTCCGGCAGCGTCGCGCCGTTCGAATCCACCGGCGTCCAGGTGAACGGCACCGTGCCGGCCGCCTGCGCGCCTTCGTCGATCGTGTTGACCACCTGGCCCGCCGAGTTCTTGACCGTGATCTTCAGGTCCTGCGCGGCCGTCGAGAGCTGCACGCCGAACGCCGTGGTGCCGCCGCTCGACACGTTGATCGTGCTGCCGGGGGCGAGCACGTTCGAGCCGACCAGCGAGGCGGCCTGCGCCGACTGGCTCGCCGAGAGCTGCGTGGACAGCGACGACAGCGTGGTGTTGAGCTGGGCGATGCCGCTCACCGTGTTGATCTGCGCGAGCTGCGAGGTCATCTGCGAGCTGTCCACCGGGCTGGTCGGATCCTGGTTCTGCAGCTGCGTGACGAGCAGCGTCAGGAAGGTCTGCTGCAGGTCCGCGGCGGACGTGCCCGACGTGCCGCTGTTGGTGCTCATCGTGTCGGTCGGCAGCGTGGTGGTGGTGGTGCCGCTGCTGCCGATCGTCGTGCTGGAGGAAGTCATCTCCGGATACCTTTCGCGATAACGCTCGCGGATAACGCTGAATCTGGGTTTTGGGGAACGCGGTACGGTGTGGTCGTGCGACGCCTGGATCAGGAGCCGATCGTTAGTGTCTTCAGCATCAGCTGCTTGGCGGTGTTCAGGGTCTCGACGTTGGCCTGGTACGAGCGCGAGGCCGAGATCATGTTCACCATTTCCTGCACGGGATCGACGTTCGGCATCGTGACGTAGCCGTTCTCGTCGGCCGCCGGGTTCGACGGGTCGTAGCTCGTCTTCATCGGCGTCGGATCGTCGATCACCTTCTTGACCTGCACGCCGCCCACGCCCTGCCCCGAGTTCGTGCGCGCGTTGCCGATCGGCTGGGTCTCGAACACGACCTGCTTGGCGCGGTACGGCTTGCCGTCCGGGCCGGTCACGCTGTCGGCGTTGGCCAGGTTCGAGGCCGTGACGTTCAGGCGCTGCGATTCGGCGGACATCGCCGAGCCGGCGACATCGAAAATATTCATCAGCGAAGGCATGGAAGCTCCTCGTGGGCTGCCCGGGCATCGGTGCCGGGGCGGCCGCGGTTGCGTCTGGGGTTGCGGTGTCTGGGCGGCGGGGCCGATCAGCTGCCGGACTGGATCGCGGCGAGCATCGCCTTGATCTGGTTCGTCATCACGGTCATGCCGGTTTCGTAATGGACCGTGTTGTCGGCGAACTGCACGCGCTCGGCGTCCAGATCGACGGTATTGCCGTCCAGCGAGGGCTGGCTCGGGATCCGGTACGCGGCGCGGCCGTAATCCTCGCCCGGGCCGCCGGTGGCCGTGAGCTGGGTGTTGCCGCTCATGTGGCCGGCCTCGGTGGAGGCCATCGTCATGCCGCTCGTCACGCCGGCCGGCTGCGCCAGCGGCAGGCGCGTGGCGTTGCTGGTGCCGGTCTGGCCGTCCTGCTTCAGCGCGCGACCGAGCGCGGCGCCGAAATTGACGTCGCGCGCCTGATAGCCCGGCGTGTCCGCATTGGCGATGTTCGACGACAGCAATTCCTGCCGATATGCCCGCACGTCCAGCGCCTGGCGGCCGAATGCGAATTCGGAGTCGAGTTTGTCCAGCATCGTGCTTTCCTCCACGAAAGCGGTGCCCGGCGTTCCGGCCCCCTGCCGTGGTCCACGGCGGAAACGAAAACGCTTTTCCATGGCATGCATCGTAGGCGCGCGGCGCAACGGGCAATCGACGGAATAGCCGGCAAAGCCCCCCTCTATTCATCGTTTGTCATCGGCCGCGGCTCCCTAGAATTCGTTTCCGTGGCAATGGTCAATGGATGCACGGAGGCGGTAATGGCGAAACAGGCAGGCTTGGCACGCAGGACGGGCGCGATTCGCGCCGGCCGTGCCGCGCTCGCGCTCGCCACGCTGTCGGCCGCCCTCGGCGCGGCGCTGCCGGCCGCCGCGTTCGCCCAAGACAGCGGGGCGGCCGCCGGCGGCGACGGCATGATCGTGATCCCGGGGCGCGGCGAATCGGCCGAATCGGCGCTGTCGAACGCGACCGCGCACGGCATCGCCGAACGCCGGCCGGCCGGGCCGTCGAGCATCAACGCCTACAGTTCGGCCGACCTGCGCGGCGCCTACGGCGGCGGCAGCGCGGCCCAGGGGCCGACGCCGTCGCACGACGTGGTGCTGACCGGCGATCCGAACGCGAACACCGGCGTGGTGACGGGCGGCGAGGCCGCCATGCGCCGCGCCGCCACGGCCGAGCCGCCGCTGTATCCGTCCAACGGTGCCGCGGCGAACCCCGCCCAGAACGCGAATCCGGCCGGCGCGCCACGCGCGGTGCCGGCCACCGTGGATCAGGCCGCCCAGGCCAACGGTTTCGCCGCCGGCTACGCGGCCGGCCTCGCCGCCGCCCGCCGGGCCGCCGCACAACAGGCTCCTGCG
>JASLEG010000390.1 GCA_030151225.1 Burkholderia sp.
ATTGCGAGCCGTCATCGTTACTGTAAACGAGAACGTGAGGCACGATATTGTTGAAGGCCGGAATATCGTAAAGAAACCCGTTGACCTTCAGCCGGAAACTTGTCGCCTGCTTTCCGACTGCCATTATTTGGAACGGAACCAATGTGGTCAATTTCTGTATGACGCCTGTGTCGCCCAAAGCTGTCAATGGCAGAATTATTTGCGAGCCATCGTTGGCGACAATGAGCAGCTTTGCGGTGCTCGTTGGGTCATCGTTGTTAGCCTGTGAGGTAATCTGCATATTGTACCAGCCTGGAATGTCCTCAATGTCAACTGACAGCTTTGAACTGTCGAAGGCCTCGATGTCAATTCTCGTTGAAACGTTGTTCACTACATACTGGTAGTTGTAGACGTCGCGGTTATTCCACAAATCCCAAACCGTAATTTTCAGGTTGTATGTGCCGTTCATGTTGGTGACGAATATCACCTCGTCATGACCGATATTGTTGCTGTCTGGGTTGTCAAATATGAAATTGTTCAGCGGCTTCAGATACACCATTGGGTTTGCAGCGTTCACGAGTTCATAGGTCCAATAGTAGCCAACTGGCCCAGAGATGTTTAGGTGCAATAACGAGGAGAAAACTGTTTCAAGCAATGTTAGGTCCAGGTCAGGTGTGATTGCTTCGTCGTCAAAAATCTCGCGCGGGACCGTGTAGAGCTCATCGGACAAGTCCGGCGAAATCCCGTATACCCGCCCCGATGTTTTGTCGACGTTTGTCTGTCTCTGGATATTGTTGTAGACAACCCATGTCTTTGGCCCGGCAAGGTTGCTTGCATACCAAACGTTAATGGCGGTTTGCTTCCTCCAGCCGTAAACCTCGTTATAGTGCGTCATGTGCTTGACACCCGTAATCGAAAGGTATGACGGGTCGTTCACAGAGTTGACAATGCCGAAAAACTTGATTTCCTGCTCTGGAAGGGTAAAGTAAACGTTGGCGAGCGAAAGGGCGTAGAAAAGCTTCTTGAAAAAATCAGTAAGGTCCTGCACCGTTATATTGCGCAAAGGCATATTTTCAGGCGTAAACGGATTGTCATCTGGCGTTGTCCAGTTGTCAAACAGCAGGTAGTAGTACCCGGACTTAACGTCTGTCAAAGTGTTTGGCGTCAAGGTCAGTGTACCGTCAGGTTTCCGCCATTCATCGTAGACGAATATGCTTTCAGGGTCAAAGCCGATAAAGTCCAAAAACTTAACGATGCCGCTCTTTTTGCCACGGTTGCGCAGGATGGTTTTGTAGTCCAAAAGCAGTCGCTTAATCAGGTCCGCCATGTCAGAGCCAATGTATGCGGGTTCCAATTCGGCGAAAGTCGGCAGGTTGTAGTTCTGTAGCAGGTCGGCGTACTGTTCCTGGTAAGCCTCAAGAACGTTGTCCGGCCTGAAGCGTATGTTGTAGACCTGTGTTATCCCGTCGATGCCCGTAACGTTTATGGTGCAGTCGGAGTACAGTATCAGCGTGTAAGCGAAATTCAGCAGCCCACTGTGTGACTTGGAGTTAACTATGTCAAAAATTCCGTTTACGTCAGTTCCGGTCGCAACGTCCTTTTTCAGCACGGAATATATGGTGTTTTGGGTCGCTGACGTTTCAGAGATTGATATGTCGAACTTCTGAATTGCCCGAAAGAAAAAACTGTTTGACTTCGCTATTGCGTTAAGCTGAACGGGGTTGCCGTCTGCGTCAAGGAGTGATACTGGGAACCTGTCCATGCTAATTATTCGATGAAAGTGATTTTACTTTGAATTGTCTTGGTGTAGTTCATGTCGCTTTGTTCCTGGGGTGGAAGCGGCGCCTCTGCGGGTGGTATCGCCGCTGTCAAAGCTATGCGTATGGGTGCCAGGAAGCCCGATGTTGATGCTGTTTTGATTACATTGAAAAGCTGAAAGACCGTTTTGCGCAAGGTCGAGATTTCATTCAAAGCATTTTGATGTGCAGTTACACCATCATCACCAAGAATTGTTGCCTGCCCATTTTTTGGTGTTTTGCCAATGTCAACCCTACCATCAGTTATCAAAACCTGGGTTTCGTTGAGAATGTTCTGCACTTGGGTGTCCTGAATGTTCACCTTGCCTTTGCCGTTTATGAAGTTTATGCCCAGGCTTGGCGTATACGACAACTCGACATTTTTGTCGTCAATGGTCCTTTTGAAGATTTCGAGGTAGTTCACGTAATCGTCATCGGAAAGTGTGGAAGCCACTGGGTCAACCTTGTAGTTGTAGAACGCGGTGGTAAAGTTTCCGTTGAAAATCAATACAGGAACGCAATCATCCTTAACGGGAAGAAACTTAACCCCAAAGAAAGGATAATACCATGGCAAATTTTCCACCGGTATCTGTTCTGTATATCCGGCAATAGTCACCTTTATGCGGTACAACTTTTGGTCATCCGCAACCTCGACAACTTTGCCAAAAAATATTGAAACGTTCTGCATTCGCTAAAAGCCCTTCCTTTGTGTTATAACGTATTCCCCCAGTGTCGCACCTTTTATAGCCTGACTTGCAGCCTGCTGGACCTTGTACTCTGCGAAAGATACCGCTTTCCCAATAAGACCACTCTGCTGGGCGACGATATATTCGCCATATAGAGAGCCTTTAAGTATCGCGCCATTTGAAGCCGCAACGTAAGGGACCCCAGCTGGGGCGTCTGGTATAACTTGTTTTGGAAACAAACCAACCTGCTGCGAGGTTGGGCCAAACACCGAATTTACCAAACTGTTGAAGTTGTTCATTATCAGGTTTTCAACTCTTGCGAGCGGGTTCACGACAAGTACCGTCTGTGCGTAGTTGAGGCCGTCTGCAAACAAATTGTTGAGCATGTTGGCGGCGCTCTGCTCATTGAGATTATTTATCAGGTTGCCCAAAAACTGATTATTGCTCGTCAGCACATTTTTAATGATTGCCTCGCTTTGCTTAAATTTGTCAATGGCCTGGTTCTTAAAGCTGTTCGCCATTTGAGATATGAAACTTTGCTGAATTGCCTGCGTTTTGGCGCCGAGTGAAGCCGCCTTGTTCTGTGCGGCCATCATTGCCAAAATTCCAGTAAAGTCAATGTTACCCATGATGTTATTGAAGCGCCCTGAGTATGAACCAAAACGGAATTGCAGGACCAGGTTTTGCATAAGCATGGTCCCCGAATTTTCATTGCTGAAAGTTGACGAAAATTGGCTTGAGGACTCCTCGGTCACTATGGAGGCATCCTGGATTTTGTACAATACGTGGTTGAATTGCTTAGCCGTCCCGTCCAAGCTGAACTGCGCGTCGGAAAGTTTCCTAAGCGTCGGGAACACAACTTGCTCGATTTGGTCAAGCGGTATATTGTCCGTGTTTACGTTGCCGTCGGGGTTATCGTAAACGGACATGTTGTAGTAGCCGTTGTTGTAGACTATGACGGAAAAGTCGAACCTGCGCAAATTTGCCGGCAGTACCTCAACCACCCTAATGTCGTCGTGCCAAATGTGTCTGTATGTCGCAAGAAGCGAAGTGAAGAGCATGTCGGCAGTTTCGCGTATTTGGAATGTGATTTTTTCCGACTCGACGAAAGCGTCCTGCGGCTTGGCGTTTTCAATGATGTTGAGACCGTCCACCTGCTGTATCAGGAAATCGTAGTCAGACCAGAAGTTTTTCCACACCGCAATCCACTGCTTCAGCATGGTGTACCTGGTGTCGTCGCCTATCCGCTTCAGGTAGGCGAGTGCGCTGTCCGTGTTTGACTCATCCGCCAAAAGCCCGTAAGGCTTTGTGTAGTCGAAAACTACCTTAAAGCAGACGAAGAGTGGGTCGTGGTACGACGGAAGCGTAAGGGCGCGAAGCTCGCCGGTCACGTACTCTTGGTACCTGCCGAGTTGCGTATACCCGGCTGATGGTGTTGCTGACATGATTTTTCTCCTTTTTATTCCCAATAAAATTTGGTGCTGTTATTCTTTGATATATATCCGGCGTGTATTTTGTGAAAATTTCCGCCCCCTCGGGTTTAGCTTTGGGGAAAATTTTTCAAACCTTGCTTTTTCGCGTGGCAAAATTTCGTCCGCGCCTCTCCAGTATATATGCTTGGTGTACGCCGACCTTTTTCCGTTGGTTCAGAACGGATACAATTAAAAACGAGAAAAGACAAGAATGAATTTACCTCAGATAGGCCCGCTATTGACGGACTCCAGTACCTACATAAGCTTCAGCACAGCGCTGCTGGATTTGGACAAGGCCTACCAGTACGGTACCGGCTACTACTTTTCCAAGATGGTTGCCATCAACCTGCCGCAGTACGCAATGCCTAACTTCTTTCTGGATTTGTCTGGGATGGGGGTCATATCGAACAGTCCAAATACCATAATGCCCAAGGGCATCCAGTATTACATGGAGAACATCATAAGGCAGTCGGTGGGCTCCGACAGGGTTGCCGAGCTCGCTTTCTGGAAATTCCTGAACAGGTGCGGTATGTCATACGCGGACATCCACAATTGCGTGACTTTCAGCAATAAGGTGGCAACGTCAAACTTCATAACTATCCAAAACAACGGGGGTTGGGGTGAGATTGTGGGCGTTATTCCCAACCAATGCGCCCTTTTGACGACTGCTTGGAAACCAGAGACCGGCGTTCCAGACGTTGTTACTTCGGACCCCCAAAACGACCAGGATGGGCTTTTCGACACAGGCAACAAGGAGTTCACCTTCACCGACCCTTTGGCGAAGCAGGTGCTTGATTTTGATAACTTCGTTTTCGATACTGGTGTCACCGATGAGAGCTTCGACTTTAACGCTCTGCTGTTTTTCTACCAGGACTCTGATGGGGTTGACAAGCTCCACGGCATCCAGTTCATAGCCCCATACGAAAATAAGGTAACCTACTGGGATTTGCCGGTTAACACCCAGTTCTCAAACAAGGCCACCTCGGTTGGTTTCCAGTTCAAGCTGAACGTGAAGACCTGCAACAATACCGCGAGCCTTGTCCTTGTCCAGGACTACAACGCAGACGGAAGCCACTGGAATACATACTTCGAGAGCCTCTCGAACTTCAACTCTTTCCTTGAATTGCAGATGAAGGGCACGACACCCATAGGATAGGCATGAAAGCACTTCGCAAAACATTCGAAAATTCCGACATGGTAAAGTTTTCGTTCTATTGCCCCGCCTGCAAGAAGAACCATTCGGTGCCTATAGTTGACCCCTCGGACCCGAGGTCATGCTGGGAATTTAACAACAATTGGGACAGGCCTTCGCTATCGCCCTCAATCAAGGTTATTGGTGGCGAAAACAAGCCGGGCCACATCTGTCACCTTTTCGTGGTGGACGGGTTCATATCGTATTGCGGCGACAGCACGCACGGGTTCGCAGGCAAGAACGTTCCATTGCCCGATTTCGACGAGGAGGTGCTTTTCTCTGATGAATACCTAAAGATAATTGAGGGCCTGAGGAATGAGCGCTGAGAGCGGTTACCTTGATTTGAACCTTGCTGGTACTGGAATATCGGATAACGTTATCACCAACCAGCTTCAGCTGTTTTTCCAGGAGGTGCAGATAGCGATTTCCGTTGGACCTCAAGGCACCTGGGGTGCCCGTGACAGTATCTCGATTAGCAAGTACATTTTCAATCAATACGTTACGGTGAACAACATTCAGAACGAAATTAGCTCATTCATCTCCGCTTACTGCTCCATGGCGAATTACTTCCCCTGGACCCTTACCGCGGAAATTTTGAATGTTGACGGAAATGACCTGATATATATACAGTTGAGCGTCACGCCGGGTGGCTACGACAAGTCATTCATTCAGAAGTACCTGCTGGGCGCGGGCAATAATTAACAGGGCATGTGCGATATAATCGTAATTAAGAAATAAATGGCAACCGGAAACAATACGTTAACGAAAATCTTCCAAAGATTTATACCTGACAACATTCCAAAGCAACAGACAAACGTGTTTTGGTCTTTATTCAATGGTGTGGATGCCGTTTTTGCGCAGTTCGAGGTGCTGCTCAAATTTTTCCGTAAGGAGCGCAACATACTGACGGCGAACCAGATAAGTTCACTGAGGTCTCTTGCCGCATACAACGGCTTTGAGCCTGAGCTGCTCATCGCTGCGACAGGCATTGCCTCAATGGTTGCAACGCCCAAGCTTTTCAGTAGGGTGGGCTTCCCGCTTTATCTGCCCCCTTACGCCGAGTTTACCGAGCAAAACAGCGGGCTTACTTATTACTTTGACTCGAACAAGGTGCTCCGCATTGACAACTCGGCGGCGCTAATCGTCTTGACGGAGGGCTCCGTTGTTTCGACAACCCAGGTTTCGACCGGTCAAAAGGTTGAGCGCTTTTACCTGCCGGCGGCAAACATAACAGACGGTTCCGTGACGATAGCGGTCGACTCGGTTCCCTACCGGTTGGTTAAGTCCTTCGCCGACAATGCAAACGTGAACGACGGCAAGCTGTTCCTGATAAAGTACAGTAACCGCGCTGACATGCCGGTTATCGTTTACGTTATGGGGACGGCTCTTAACGATGTTGTTACGATAGGCTACAGGACCTGCGCGGGCGAGGGCGGAAACCTTGTGCCCGGGGCGATATTCACGACCAACGACCTTTTGACAACCCAGGGGCTTGAGGTGAATGCTTCGTCTGACGAGCTCCAAATAAGTGTTGTGTCTGGCTTCGTGTTTGGCTCAAACGGCACGGACGAGAACTCTTTGCGCTCCGCTATTGGTTTCAACCACGGGGTTACGCTGCTCTTTGACACGGTTTCGTACACCGCCTTCATCAACAAGTACTCGACGATACTTCTCCAGAAGGTTGTACCTAACCCGAACCAAAGACAGATAAGCAATATCTATGTTTCGGTAAAGACGTACATTGACCCGACAACAACGGTTCCTGTTTCGGAGCAGTACCAAGAGATAATTGGGCTGAAGTCGTTCCTTATGCCAGCGGACCAAAAGGCTTTGCTTGACGGCTATTTGTCGGATAACGAGTTTGCTCTTTCGAGCCACAACCTGTTTGACCCCGACATGAACCACTTCGCCTTCCAGTTCATTTTTGACACTGAGGACCAGAGGCTTACAAACATGTCAAACCTGAAGGAGGCCGTGTACGGCGAGTTCGCGAAGTTTCTGTGGGACCGCTCGTATCAATCAAATTTTGAGCTTGTGCTCTCTGATTTTATGAAGGCGAACAGCACAAACTTTACGTGGTCGGTGTTCAGCCAATCGGATGAGGCGACCAAGCTCGCGATAAAAACAGACGGGCCTGACACGCCATATATAATAACAGGGGCGAACGGTGTTCTGCCAATACTCAGGGGAGATTTCCCTGTATCGGACCAAAACTACAATCCGGTGCAGCTTTTCTTTGACCTCAACATAATTTCAAAAGAAACCTTGAACTAAGATGAGTCTATTGTCGCCTAATCGGCATATTCAGGCAAACCAAATAAATTTGACCTTTGCGGCGGCGGTTGGTAACCTGCTGCCTTTTGTCGTTTCATCGGGTTCGCCAAACCTGTATGCCGGCAAGCCCCTGACCGTTACCGTCGCATCAACAAAGTACCCCGTTGTCGTTGTCCAGCAATTGGACGCGAACGGCAGCTGGAAAAATTTCCTTGATTTTGGTGCTGTTCCGCCTGTTGGTGTTTCAGGCACTTTTATGGAGTCCTTCTCAAAGTCGCAGAGTGCCGACAACGAGAATTTGACGATGTGCGACGTTCTGTCGGCAATGTACGCAACCGACGACACCCCGACAGTTCGCGGAAAAGCTGGCGTTGTCACCTCGGAGCAGTCACTCAAGGTATCGCGCTCAAAGTTCCCTGTTGCGGGCAACACACTGAATTTCGTCAACTCGTCGCTTGCCTACCAGTTGGTTGGTATTGTCGATTTTGGAGGCGACTCATTTACGGATGTTCTTGAGCACACATTCCAGCTATACAACGATACAAACCAGTTCTCGTTCAAGCTCTCGTACAAGTCGGTAAACGGACAGAAGGCGAACGCTGGCGTAGTTGACGAGCCATGGCAGCTTGACTGCGAGCACTTCGCAACCGTTGACAATCCGGGCGTCAACGTGACAATCGAGCTTGTTCGCCAATATACTGGCAGCCAGGTTCTTGCCGTTTACGCAAGGTTCTCAAACTTGACCGCTACCGGCACGATAAACTCGAGACATTTTATATCTTCAGTGTCGAAATTACATTGGGATAATATCATGCCTGCTACTGATGGTTCAGGTGACTCGATAGGAAACTTCTTTTTTGCCCTCCCCGCCTCAGTTGCCAACAAGGTCGGCGACAATACGACCGCGACGTCAAAAGACATTTTCTTCGATTGCGTTGGAAGCTACACGAATTTAGGCCCAATCGACAAAACAACCACCGGTTACTCGCCGATGAAGGCCTCGGCCATACCTGATGGCTCAAACCTTGACAATTTTGCCTTCCCGGGCTTCTACAAATACAGCAACACTTCGGACATCGGCACGCTTTCGTCGCTGCCGGCCGGAGTTCTGAGCGCGTTCCAGCTTGAGGTCGCGCCTCTGTTCGACATCGCCGGAATACCGGCATCTCGCCAGGTTGTTCAGCGCCTGAAGTCCTTCACAGTGACCGGCGACGGGGCCGGCGTTCCGTACGTTTACCACTCGGTTACCTGGGAGCGCGTCTCGAATTTCGGGAACGGCGCTGTTACATGGAACCCGTGGGAGCAGGTCGGCAAGGCGGTGCACACCCACCCGGCAACCGACATCATAACCGATGCGACCCACAGGTTTG
This sequence comes from Burkholderia sp., assembly GCA_030151225.1. GTDB lineage: Bacteria > Pseudomonadota > Gammaproteobacteria > Burkholderiales > Burkholderiaceae > Burkholderia. Next base: position 8,770 of record JASLEG010000390.1, read on the forward strand.
TCACGGATGCCCAGATTGCCAACTGGAATAGCCTGGTTGGCGTCACAAAGTACTGGACCGACCCAGTGGCGACTGTTCCCGATTTGGCGGGCAACGAGGGCTTCACCACCTACGTTATTGCGACGGGCTTCTTCTACACAAAGGTTGCGGGCGTTTGGACCCCGACATCGGCAAACTCCATACCCATAGCGACCGCCGCCCAGACGGGCCTCCTTTCGAAGACCGACTTCGCATCGTTCTCGCAGCATGGCTTCTCAAAGAAGGTTGGGGCCGGACAGTACATTTTTTGGGACAATGACCCAACGTATTACGGCACCGCCTTCGCGAGGCTCCCCGACACGGTGTTCGATTTCGTTCTGAGGTCCTCGGCGGTTACGGTTGCCCTGGGCGAGAAGTCGATCGCCGTCGGTTTTGACGACACGGTGGTGAACGGCGATGGGTCGATAGCCATCGGCAACGGTTCAACCGTTAAGGGCCCAAATTGCGTTGCGCTTGGCAACAATTTCTCTTCGATAAATTCGGGTGTTGTCGGCGTGGGCAACGGCGTTTTGGCCGACGGTGACAATGTTGCGATAGTCGGCAATTTCAATGCTGCCCCAGGCTCTACGTACGGGTTCCTTGTAGGTAATGGCACTTCCAACGCATCAAGGTCGAATTTGTTCGGAGTGACAAAGGCGGGTGTCGCCGTTCTGGCGGGAGGCTACTCAATTACGGGGAAATCGGCGGATGACCTGCTTTTGGCCGATGGAACGACAACCTCGGCGAGCGCCCTGCGCGACCAGATACAGCAGACAGTGCAGCAGGGCCTTAAAACCTTCATTTACCTGAAGGCCGGCTTTGACAACTTTACCCTGGATTGGGCTGATTGGGTTCTTGGCTACGGTGACTTCGCAAAAATAGAGGCTTACCAGATGTACTCAAAGAACCGCTGGTCGCAGGAGAGCCTGCCAATCCAGGTGGTGACCAGGTTTAAGAACGCTGACAGTCTGGATGCCACTCTTCCCCAAATTGACCTCGACAACACTACGCTTGCCGTTAGCGGCTCGAATTGGCAGGCGAACTTCACTGTCATCGCCCAGGCGGCGGAGTTGACCGGCTGGAAACTGCAGGCTGCAAACGATGTTCCAGGTGGCCCGCTCGTTTTCGCCGATGTTGATACCGTTGCCGTTGCCACGCCGAGCGCAATTGTCAACCTGCTCGCGTCCAGTTACCCTGACGGGTTGGTTCTGCGGCTTTACTCAGAGACGCTGCTTACTACAGGTCCTGAGTATCACATAAATTTGGATGACGACGGAAACCTTGCGATATTTGACATTGACTACGGTGAAAATCCATCGGACATTGAACGTGTATATACACAGATGCAGGCGGTTTCCTACAACATTGAACTTAGCAAGGCTGCGGCCATAATTATACTATCCTGATGGCACCAATAACTAAGAAAAGGTCCTCCGTGGTTGGCCAATCGGACCAACTTCTTGCCGTGCTTGGTCAGCTCGGCATTCCCACGTTTGATACAGCGCCGACAAATGTGCCTCTACCAGAGGAAATTGGCGGTGTTGTCGTGGTGAAGCTGTACTATGACACCGTTCTTGGCTCTCTCAGGGCGTGGAACGGTTTGGCGTGGGTTGACTCCGTGCCTCTCGGTAACTACTACACTAAGTCCGAGGTCAACGCCCTGGTTTCAGGGCTTGTTTCGGCCGCGAACGCGAACCAGCCAAACGGGTGGCTTCAGCTTGACGGTTCCGGAAAGGCTGCCGCCGCGCAGTTGCCGTCCTACGTTGACGATGTCGTTGAGTTCACCAACGCCGCGCCTCCCCCGACAACCGGCGAAACGGGCAAGATATACGTAAACACCGACACTGACCAGCAGTACAGGTGGAGCGGGAGCGTCTACGTGGAACTGTCGAAATCGCCGGGTACGACGGACGACCTGGTCGAGGGGACGAGCGGAAACTCGCTGTACTTCAAGACTGCGAGGGTTCTCGCGACGGTGCTCTCGGGACTTTCGACATTGACGGGCGGCTCGGTTGTCTTCACTGACACAGTGCTTGCTGCTTTCGGGAAGATACAGTACCAAATAAACAATATACTCTCCGTTCCTACGGGTGGCAACGCGGGCCAGACTCTCGTAAAGTCGTCGAACGCCTCGGGTGACTACGTTTGGGGAACTCCCGCAGCCGCGTCCAACGCCTCGCCTGGTGTCGTTGCATTGGCGACGGTCGCTGAGGCCATAGCGGGGACGGACAACCTGAAGGCGATGACCGCGCTCGGGGTGCTTTCCGCCATACTCGATAATCAGAAAAATCGCAAATGGGCGATGAACCCTGTTTCGCTTAACGAGGTCTCTATACTGATGGACTCGGCAGGAACAATCACTTCGGCGCTTGTTGACAACATAACTAACTTGAAGCTAAAGATTGGCTATGCCGGCACCTACCCTACGGGCGCCCAGACATACCCGTTTTCGTACAGCAACGGCGATGTGCTGCTTGTGACTTACACCTTTTCGGACGCTAACAACCTCCGCGGTAACTTCAAGCTGATAGGGAGGGACAGCTAAACCATGAGCGCAACCTACAATTGGACCTATCAACCAGGTTCTTCAAATCCATATAGTATTAACATACCATCAACAGCAGACGATGTTCGCCCTGCTAATGTTTGGTATGTTGCTCTTTTTGGCAATGATGCAACCGGAAACGGTTCAAGGAGAAAGCCTTACAGAACAATCACAAAGGCATATTCTTTGCTTGCGAGTGGGGATACTTTAATTTTGGGTGGTGGAACATACAGAGAAGCTGCTGTAATACAGGGTTCTAACAGGGGTTCCGTTAGAGTTGTTGGTGACGGTGATGTAAAAATTGATATATCATACAATTTTTATCTATTCAACTTTGTTGTTGATAGTATGGGATTTTATAATATAACAATTATCGGGGATGGTTCTTCAAGTTATATAGTACCAGGCGGTTCTTTTAATGGATTGATAGCGTACGATTGTATTTTTGATGGTTGTTTTGCAATTCCACCAGGAAATTATTGCGATTTTCAAGATGTGCGAAACACTGTCTTTATGAATTTTGCAGGGGTTATGCAGCCTGGTTATTCAAGGGTTGGCGCCGGTTGTTTGAACGTTACTTTTGCCTATTGCAATATTTCCTTCAATAACGGAACTCTTGATTTGTTCACAAACGCAATTTTTTATTATTGCAATATTGCAGGTAATACGAGCGTAATGGGCAATATTCGCTATTCGTTGTTTTACCAGTGCAATTTTAAGTTTAATGGTTTGGGTTCTGTTGGGGCTTTCAGGCCGACAACGCCAGCGGGCTATACTTATTATTCCGATATAAATTCTTTGAAATCTGCTTATAACACACAATATGGTTTAAATGGTTATAGTGGTTGTGCTTTTGGTGACCCACTTTTCATAAATTCAGGTCTTAAAAACTATGCACTTCAATCATCAAGCCCGGCAAAGAATATGTCTTATTTTGGGACATTTATTGGCGGACTTGGCATAGGGCTTGCTATATTAGCAAGAGCAACGGAAAGTGCTGGTTCATTCGTTTTTGCATCGGCCGTAAATTTGACAATAGCCGATGACAGTATAACTTTTACTGACCCAAGTCAAAATGCACAGATAGACACACAGCCTCAACTAAATCAGCTTGGTAGAATAATTCAGAAATTCCCAATTTTTGGTTTTAATTCAGACAGGAATGGTCAATACGTTGACACTATAGCTGATCTTGGCGCAACACTAAACGCAGGCGATACGCTGTCTGTGCCGGTGTCATATTTGGTTAAGGTGGGTGCCATAGTTTACAATGGCGCAACATACCAGCCTGGTGATAGGCTTACAACCGTAACCGGCCAAACCACCTTTACCACGGGTGCAAGCGGTATACTTATTGAAATTACCGAGGCGCCCGAGCGTCATACAATAATGGCTCGTTTTAATGATGGTGGAACAATGGTGCTTTCTACAGATGCTCTTGTCTCGGGCAATTGGTATTTTGTCGTTACGGGCTCCGCCGTTTACAAGTCGAATACGTATTCCGCCGGTTCGTACTTTCTCGCCGACGACACGTCGTCGTGGTCCGGCACGGCGACTGTCGAGCTTGCCATGCCGGACGAGACGACGCTTCCGTTTCAGCACTATGACCCCGCCTTCCAGCCCACCACGAACAACGTTGGTGACGTGAGGACCGGCGCCGTTGTCAGGGGAAACGGCGACCCCGCCTACGTTCGCGGGACCGGCAAGGAGTGGCCGATAAACACAAAGCACATGCAGTTCAGGTACATGCTGAAGTCTAACAATTTAACACCGTAATGAGCGCTACATATAATTGGTCCTTTACGCCAGGTACTACAAATAAGTATTCTGTCTATTTGGGTGGAAATATACCTTCAGCGGCAAATAATGTTAGGCCTTCTGGTTGGTGTTATGTTGCTCTTTTTGGAAACGATACTACAGGTAATGGCTCTATGCTTTATCCAATGAAAACAATGGATGGGGCATTTGCAAAATTTGGAAATACAAGCTTTGTATTGGGCAGTGGTGTTTATAGGATTGCAACTGCTGGAACAGGCAGAAATGTTAATAT
>JASLEG010000282.1 GCA_030151225.1 Burkholderia sp.
CCACGCCGGCGAGGACGGCCACGCCGCGCAGGCCGCCGATGCGGCGGCGCCCGATGCCCGGCAGGGCAGCTTCTTCGACGGGATCGAGGCCGAGCCGCTACCGGTGAGGGCGGCGCCCGTCGCGGCCGTGGACGTCACGGAAGTGGCCGCGGCGGTGCAGGAAGCCGTGGATGGGCTGTCGGCGGAGGTCGAGAACGACGTGCCGCCGCCCCCGGCCGTCGACGATGCTGCCGCCGCGCCGAAGCCCGCTGCCGCGAAACGCGCGCCGCGCCGCAAGCCCGTGCCGGAGGTGGCGCCCGCGCCCGTCGCGACGCCGGTGGACGAGGCGCCGCCGGCCCCCGCACCGGCCGAGCCCGCCGCGCCCGCCGCCGATCTCGACGCGCCACTGCGGCCGCTCGCCGAGCGCCTGCGCGCGCTGCAGCTCGAAACCGTGGAACTGCGCCGCGCCGCCGATCGCGAGATGCGGCGCGTGAATCGCCTGCTGCTCGCGCTGGCGGTGGTGGTGCTGATCGGCATCGTCGCGCTGGGCCTGCAGACGGTCGCGCTGTCGAGCGTGCATCGCGACGCCGACGACCTGCAGCGTCGCGTCGATCACCTCACGGCCACGCAGGAAACCCAGCAGGCCAATCTCTCGGCCGCCCAGCAGCGCGCCGACGAACTCGGCGCGCAGGTGCAGCGCCTGACCAATCGCGCGGCGGTGGCCTCGCGCGCCCCGGCGACGGCGCCGTCGTCGGCGCCGGCTTCGCGCCGCGAGCGGGAACGCGAGCGCCGCGCGCACTGAGCCACGCGGCGGATCGAACGGGCCGGACGTCTCGCGACGTGCCGGCCCTTTCTTTTGGGGTGGAATCCTGTGCGGCGCCGTGTCGCGTCGTATTTGCGGCACACGATGCTGCACCGCACTAGATTTTCCTGGGGAAAACCCCTAAGATTTGTTCCTAGGGGAAAACCCTGATCAACACCGACCGCCAGGAGCCGCACATGACCCTCATCTTCGCCCTGTTTCAAAAGATCGACGATCTGTTCGTGTCGCCGCACCTGCCGCTCGATCGCGATTACTCGTACGCCGCCCGTCACGCGGAAGCCGAACGTCAGCGCAAGTCGCAGATCTCGCGCTTCGGCCTGCTGCGTCGCTGAACCTCGCGGCCGCACACGGGCCGCAGTCCGCAGCATCCAACGAAAAAGCTCGCCACCGCCTTCGCGGTGCGCGAGCTTTTTTGCGTCCGGCCTCCGCGCCTTTGCTGTCAGTCGGCCTGCCCCTTCCACATCCGCAGCAGCAGCGCATTGCCGACCACGCTCACGCTCGACAGCGCCATCGCCGCCCCGGCGATCATCGGATCGAGCAGCCCGGCGGCCGCCAGCGGCACGCCGATCGCGTTGTAGGCGAAGGCCCAGAACAGGTTCTGGCGGATCTTGCGATAGGTGCGCCGCGAGATGTCGATGGCGGCCGCGATCAGCGCCGGATCGCCGCGCATCAGCGTGATGCCGGCCGTGTGCATCGCCACGTCGGTGCCAGTGGCCATCGCGATGCCGATGTCGGCGGCGGCCAGCGCCGGGGCGTCGTTGATGCCGTCGCCCACCATCGCCACCACGCCCTTGCCCCGGGTCGCCGCCTTCAGCTCGGCGATCACGCGCGCCTTGTCGTCGGGCAGCACCTGCGCGTGCACCTCGTCGATGCCGAGTTCGCGCGCCACGGCCGCGGCGCTGCCGGCGTTGTCGCCGGTCACCAGCGCGGTGCGGATGCCCAGCGCGTGCAGCGTCGCCACGGCCTCGCGCGCGCCGGGCTTGAGGGTGTCGCCGAAGCCGATCAGCGCGAGCGCGGCGCGCGGCGCGTCGAGCCGGATCAGCCAGGACACCGTGTTGCCGGCCGCCTCGAGCAGCGCGGCATGCTCGCTCGCATGCGGCGGCAGCGCGACCCCGAGCTCGGCCAGCCAGCGCGAGCTGCCGATCGCGTGGCGCACGCCGTCGACGCGCGCTTCCACGCCGCGGCCGGCCACCGCCTTCGCGTCGCTCGAGGCCGGCACGGCGCGCGCCTCGCCGCGCGGGGCTTCGGCCGCGGCGGCGTCGAACGCGGCCACCAGCGCGCGCGCCAGCGGATGCTCGCTGCGGCGCTGGATCGCCGCGGCGATCGCGAACGCCTCGTCGCGCGTCACGCCGATCGCGTCGAACGCGGTCAGCGACGGCCTGCCTTCGGTCAGCGTGCCCGTCTTGTCGAATGCCACCACCGCGGTGCGCTGCGCGAGTTCGAGCGCGAGCGCGTCCTGGATCAGCACGCCGTGGCGCGCGGCCACGCCGGTGCCGGCCATGATCGCGGCCGGCGTGGCGAGGCCGAGCGCGCACGGGCAGGCGATCACGAGCACCGCCACCGCGTTGACGATCGCCGTCTCCGCGCCGGCGCCGGCCAGCAGCCAGCCGGCCAGCGTCAGCAGGGCGATGGCGAGGATCGCCGGCACGAACAGCGCGCTGACGCGATCCACCAGCCGCTGGATCGGCGCCTTCTGCGCCTGCGCCGATTCGACGAGGCGGATGATGCGCGCGAGCGTGGTTTCCGCGCCGATCGCCGTGGTGGCCACCGTCAGCGCCCCCTCGGCGTTGATCGAGCCGGCCGTCACGCGCTCGCCGGGCGCCTTCGCCACGGGCAGGCTCTCGCCCGTGATCAGCGATTCGTCGACGTGCGAGGCGCCCTCGACGATCGTGCCGTCCACCGGAATGCGCTCGCCGGGCCGCACCGCCACCTGGGCGCCCACGCGCACCTGCGCGAGCGGCACCTCGCGCTCCGCGCCGTGCTCGACGAGGCGGGCGCGATCGGGGCGCAGCGCGTTCAGCGCGCGGATCGCGTCGGTGGTCTGGCGCTTGGCGCGCGCCTCGAGCCATTTGCCGAAGCGCACCAGCGTGATGATCACCGCGGCGGCCTCGAAATAGAGGTGCGGCGCGTGGCCCGGCGCGCGCAGCATCAGCCAGACGCTCAGGCCGAACGCGGCCGAGGTGCCGAGCGCGACGAGCAGGTCCATGTTGCCGGCGCGGGCGCGCAGCGCGTGCCAGGCGGCGCGGTAGAAGCGCGCGCCGAAGCCGAACTGCACGATCGCGGCGAGCACCAGTTCGAGCGGCGCGGGCAGCGTGAGCGCGATGCCGAACGGCGCCGCCAGCATCGGCGCGACGAGCGGCGCGCCGAGCACGGCCGAGCCGATCAGCATGAGCCGGTCGCGGCGCGCCTCGTTCGCCTTGCGGGCGTCGGCCGAGGCGGGGGCGTTGGTGGGGGAGGGCCCGGATGCGGGGGCCGCGAGTGGCGTGGCGCGATAGCCGGCCTGCTCGACGGCGGAAACGAGTTGCGCGGCGGTGACCGACGCTTCGGCCGCGATGCTCGCGCGTTCGGTGGCGAGATTGACCGAGGCGCGCCTCACGCCGGGTACTTGCGCGAGGGCCTTTTCCACGCGGCTCGAGCACGAGGCGCAGGTCATGCCGCCGATGTCGAGTTCGATCTCCTCCGGCGACATGACCGGCGGGGGAGCCGCAACGACAGGCTCTTTCGCGCGCGGCGTCGGCATCGGCGCGAAGGCGATCGGCACGGCGGGCGCGCTGGCCACGGGCGCGGGCGGCGCCTCGCGCGTGCCCGTGTCGGCCGGGGCGGCCTGCGCCGGATAGCCGGCGGCGGTGGCCGCATCGGCCAGGGTTCGGACATCGACGGCAGCGCCGCCGGCCATCTCGACCGTCGCGCGCGAAGCGGCCAGATCCACCCTGGCAGCCGCGACGCCGGGTACCGCGGCGAGCGCCTTCTCGACGCGCCCCGCGCAGCCGCCGCAGGTCATGCCCTCGACCTTCAGCACGACGGCTTCCGCCGGCGCATCGACGCGCTCGGTGGCCCGATAGCCGGCGGCGCCGACGGCCTGGACGAGGCTGGCCACGGCAACCTCGGGCGCGGCCTGAACGGAAACGGATTTCGCAGCCAGATCGACATGCGCGGCACGGACGCCGGGCACGGCGGCAAGCGCGGTCTCGACGCGCCGCGCACAGCCCCCGCACGTCATGCCCTCGACATCGAACTCGGTCGCGACGAGGGCAACGGGGCTGACCGGAGTGGCGGCGGGATGGGACAGATCGTTCATGATGAAAGCCGGTCGGGCTCGGCCGAAGCCGAAGAAGCACGCAGTATCGACCTTCCCATGGTGGCAAGGTCAAGCGCTGCATCGATCCGACCGTTCATCACGATGCCGCCCTCAATCGAGGTCCTGCAGGAAGGACAGATGCAGCGGCTCGGACAGCAGCGGCTTCACGGCCTCGACGAAGGCGATGAAATGCGGCGTGCGCTCGTGATGGGCGATGGCGTCTCGATCGGCCCAGCGCTCGACGAACACGATGCGGTCGGCGCGATCGGTGTCGCGATAGGGCGTGTAGGCGAGGCAGCCGGGCTCCTCGCGGCTCGGGCCGGCGCAGCGCGTGGCGGCTGCCGCGAGTGCGTCGCCGCTGCCGGGCGTGCCCTGCAGCACGGCCACAACCTGAATTTCGGATGACATCGTGGTTTCCTCTTCGGTGGAAAAATGGGGGCGGCTCAGCCGAATACCTCGAGCCGCAGCGTGTGCGAGCGGCCGATCCAGACCGCCGAATCGCGGTGGTCGCGCAGCGCGTTGCCGGTGTTCGGGTGGAGGAACACGTCGAGCGCGCCATGATTGAGCGCGAGCCAGCCGAACACGGCCGTCAGTTGTTCGGCGCCGAACGCGAGCTGGTACGACCACATCGGATGCGGGCCGACCGGCCGCTCGTGGAAACGGCCGAGCTGAATGCGCGGGCCGAGCTGCGCCTCGATCGTCTCGCGCAGCGCCCAGGCGGCGTCGCGGCTCGACGCGTCGAAATACACGTGCGCGTGCCAGCTGTCGATGCTGGCGGGGTCGAGAAGGGTCATGAACGAATCCGCGGAGTGGCCGAGCGCCTATTGTGCGCGATTTCGCCGGGCGCTTCCTCGAGCCGGGCCGGGCCGCCGAGCCACCTCGCCGAACCGGCCGATGCGCGTGCGCGCTTCAATAATTCATCGATATTTCATCGGATTGTTGCTGGCGCGGATGCAATCTCGCCACAGCCTTCACGCGCTGCGCATCTCCACTGTTTTTGTTTCATTGCGCGCGGTACGATGCTCGCCGTTCGACGCTTCGAATGCAGCCTGCCATACGCAACGAGGAAGACCCGCGCGTTCCGGCTGCCGGTCAACATGCGCAGCCCACGCTGCGCCGCGCGCCTACACCAATGACAATCTTTCGCCAAATTTCCGCCGCCCGGCTCGCAGCCGGCGCGGCCACCGCCGCATTCGTGCTGCTCGCCGCCGGCTGCGCTTCGTCGCCGTCGGCGCAGAAGCCCGCCGACACCGATGCCGACGCCCGCAAGACGGGCTGGATGCGCAGCGAGGTCGCCGATTCCTACGTCTATGCGTATCCGCTCGTGATGATGGACGTCGCGAAGGAAGCCGCCACCGGCGGCGACGCGACCGGCCCCGGCCAGGCGCCGTTCAACACGCTGCGCGTGGACGCCGCGCTGCCGCCCGCCGGCGCGATCAATCCGCAACTGCCCGGCGTGGACACGCTCGATGCGAGCGGCTGGATCGACGTCGGCACGGAGCCGGTGATCGTGTCGCTGCCCGATACGCACGGCCGCTACCTCGACGCCCGCGTGCTCGACATGTGGACCGACGTGGCCTGGTCGACCGGCGCGAATGCCAGGACCCGCAACGGCGCGAGCCGCGGCCAGGTGATCGCGCTGGTGGGCCCGGGCTTCCAGGGCGCGTTGCCGGACGGCGTGACGCGCGTGGATCTGCCCTCGCGCAACGCGTGGTTCGGCGTGCGCGTGCGTACCAGCGGCGGCCGCGATCTGGCCGAGGCGCATCGCTGGCAGCGCGCGGTGCGCATCGTGCCGCTGTCGGCGTGGACGGACAAGCCGGTGCGCGCGAAGCGCGGCCAGCCGAAGCACGCCGCCGACGCCGCGCCGGTGACCGAGTCGGCCGCCACCTCGCCCACCGCCGCCGATCGCGTGGCGGGGCTCGACGCGAAGGCGTTCTTCGCGCGGTTCGCCGCCGCGCTGCGCGACAACCCCGCGCCGCAGGCCGACGCGCATGTCGATCAGGTGCTCGACGAGATCGGCGTGAAGGCCGGCGCGGACGTGGACTGGAGCGGCGAGCGCCTGGCCGCCGCGACGCGCGGCGTGGAAGACGCGCGCGCCCGGCTCACCACGCCGCCGTCGAACCTGCTCGCGGCCAACGGCTGGCACTGGCTCGGCGCCGACGCGGGCCACGACGCGCAGGACTACACGCTGCGCGCCTACACGGCCGCCACGCATTTCGGCGCCGGCAGCTTCGACGACGACACGCTGGCGATCGCCACGGCCGACCAGGACGGCAACGCGCTGAACGGCGCGAACCGCTACGTGCTGCACTTCGGGGCGCGCGAGCTGCCGCCGGTGCGCGCGTTCTGGTCGATCACGCCGTACACGGCCGACGGCGCGCTGCCCGACGTGGGCCGCGCCCGCCGCACGATCGGCAGCGTCGACCGCCTGCAGCGCAACCGCGACGGCTCGGTCGACATCGTGGTGTCGGCGGCCTCGCCGGGCCGCGCGCACGCCGCAAACTGGCTGCCCGCGCCGCGCGCCGACTTCCAGCTGGCGCTGCGCCTGTACGCGCCGAAGCCGGCCGCCGGCGACGGCAGCTGGCAGCCGCCGGCCGCGATCAAGCGCTGAGCCGGCGCGCGACGCCGTTCGCGCCGCCTGCACCGTCCGGCATCCGCCCCCGGATCGTTCGCACCTCGGTGCGGGCGGCCCGGGGGTTTTCGCTGTGGGGCACGCCGCGCGATTCGGTCAGGATCCCGCATGGTTGGCGCGATCCGCGATTCCCATGATAATTTCGCGACTCACGCGGGCGGCGGCCGGAGCCCCAGCGCGTGGCGGCGTACATCGCCGAACCGCGCCGGGCACCTATACTCCAGTCAGCCGGACATCCCGTCCCGATTCCGACGGCGGCGCGAGCCGTCGCATTCATCGCATTGCGCATGGCCAGTATCCGGAAAGAACAACCGGGCGATGCCCGTCCTCCCGTCGGCAAGCGGCTCGGCGGCGCGTTGCGCTCGCGCCGCGCGAAACGCATCGCGATCGGCGTGGTGGTGTGCCTCGCGGTGTTCGGCCTGCTCGGTTTCTTCGCCGCGCCGCCGCTGATCCGCCACGTCGCCGAACAGCAGCTGAGCCGTCAGCTCGACCGCCCGGCCAGCATCGCGCGCATCGCGCTGAATCCCTACACGCTGCGGCTCGAGGCCGACGGCGTGCACATCGGCGAGCGCGGCGGCCGGGGGCCGTTCGTCGACATCGCGAAGCTGGTGGTGCGGCCCGCGTGGAGTTCGCTGCTGCGCGGCGCGCCGATCGTCGACGAGGTGCGCATCGAGTCGCCGCGCCTGCACGTGGTGCGCCACGACGCGCAGCGCTTCAATTTCAGCGATCTGATCGACAAGTTCTCGACGCCGTCGAAGCCGGCGTCCTCCGGCCCGACGCGCTTTTCCGTGTCGAACATCCAGGTGCTGAACGGCCGGGTGGATTTCGACGATCGCCTGCTCGGCGTCACGCACACGGTCGATCAGTGGACGCTCGGCGTGCCCTTCGTGGCCACGCTGCCGTCGAAGACCGACATCTTCGTGCAGCCCACGCTGCGGCTGCGGCTCGACGGCAGCCCGATCGCCGTGGACGGCAAGACCAAGCCGTTCGCGCAGTCGCGCGAATCCGAGATCAAGCTGAAGTTCGACGGGCTCGACGTGCCGAAGCTGCTGTCGTATTCGCCGGCGAGGCTGCCGGTGGCGGTGCAGTCGGGGCGGTTGTCGAGCGACCTGCTGGTGCGCTTCGCGATCGACGGCGACGCGCCCGCGCTGCGCGTGTCGGGCAGCGTGGATCTGGCCGGCGCGAACGTGACCGATCGCGACGGCCGGCCGCTGTTCGCCGCGCACGACGTGCACGTGGCCGCGGCCTCGCTCGAGCCGCTGCGCAACGTGCTGCACTTCGACGAGATCCGCATCGGCCAGCCGGTCGTGACGCTCGCGCGCGATGCGGCCGGCGTGCTGAACGTGCAGAAGCTCGCGGCGGCTTCGGCCGAGCCGGCGGCGGCCGCGCCGGCTTCCGGTGCTTCCGGGGCCGACGCAAGAACGGCCGCGAAGCCCGCCGCGCCGCTCGACCTGCGCATCGCGCGGCTCGCGATCGACGGCGGCACGATCCACGTCAGCGACGCCTCGGTCGCGCCCGCCGCGAATCTCACGCTCGACGACTTCCGGACGACGCTGTCCGGCTTCACGCTGCAGGGCCGGCAGCCGGCGAAATTCGGGGTCTCGACCACGCTCGCGCAGGGCGGCGCGCTGAGCGCGGCCGGCGCGATCAGCCTCGCGCAGCAGCAGGCGGGCGGCCACCTCGGCATCGACGCGCTGGCGCTGCCCGCCCTCGCGCCGTATCTGGCCGGTGCCACCTCGGCCAGGCTGCTCGACGGCAAGCTCGGCGCGTCGGTCGATGCGTTCGCCGACTGGTCGAAGACACCGCTCGCCGCGAACGTCGGGCCGAGCACGCTCACGCTGTCGTCGCTGAAGCTCGGCGCGCCCTATGCGAAGGCGGCCGTGATCGCGGTGCGCAAGGCGACCGTGCAGCTGCAGCGCCTCGATCTGGACGCGCGCAACGCGGACGTGGCGAGCGTCGATGTGGACGGGCTCGAGGTGGATGCCGCGCGCCTGAAGGACGGCACGATCGACCTGGCCGCGCTCGCGCAGGCACCGGGCGCCGCGCACGGCAAGGCCGTGAAGGCAGCGAACGCCGCGCCGTGGCATTACCGCATCGGCGCGCTGAATCTGACCGACGCGAAGGCGACCGTCAGCGATCTGTCCACGCCGCGCCCGGTGAGGCTGGCCTTCGCGCCGCTGCAGCTGAAGCTGGGCCCGCTCACCGACGATCCGGGCAAGCCGCTGCCGGTGGAGCTGCGCACCACGCTGAATCGCAAGGGCTCGCTGGCCGTGACGGGGCAGGTGACGGCCACGCCGCTCGACGCGCGCCTGCGCATCGACGGCCAGCGCATCGACGCGGCCGCGTTCGAGCCGTATTTCGGCGGCGCGCTGAACGCGACCATCGCCAGCGCGCGGCTGAACGCGAAGGGCAACCTGGCCGTGTCGCAGGCGAAGGCGGCGACGAAGGCGAACTACCGCGGCGACCTCGCGCTGGTGGACGTGCGCATGCTCGACAAGGCCACCTCCGACCCGTTCGCGGGCTGGGGCACGCTCGCGCTGTCGAACCTGAAGGCGAACTACGACAGCGCCGGCGGCGTGGACGTGGACGCCGCGCGCGTGACCTTCGCGAAGTTCTACGGCCGCGTGCTGCTCGACGCGCAGGGGCGCCTGAACCTCAGCGACGTGGTGGCGAAGCAGACCGGCCCCGCGCAATCGCTGACGCGCGACGCGAGCGGCGCCCGGTCGGTGCCGCTGTCGCCGAGCGCGGCCGCCATCGCCGCGGCCAGCGCGCCGGCTGCGTCGGCTGCGTCGTCCGCCGATGCAGCGCAACCGGCATCCGCCCCGGTGATCGTGAAGGCCGCCGCGCCGCCGAGCCAGCCGGTGCGCATGCGCTTCGGCCAGCTCGTGCTGCGCGACGGCCGCGTGACCTACACCGACAACTTCATCCGCCCCAACTACACGGCCGAGCTGGTCGACATCGCGGGCACGGTGGGCGCCTTCGGCACCGAGTCGCAGGCCAGCGCGCCGGTGGACGTGGCGGCGAACCTGGCCGGCAACGGCCCGATCTCGATCAGGGGCTCGGTCAATCCGCTGATCGCGAAGCCGGCGCTCGACCTGACCGCCTCGGCGCACGGCATCGAGCTGACCAATCTCACGCCGTATTCGGCCAAGTACGCGGGCTACCCGATCACCAAGGGCAAGCTCAACGTGGACCTGCACTACGCGCTGGCCGACGACAAGCTCAGCGCCAACAACCACATCTTCATCGATCAGCTGACGTTCGGCGATCACGTGGACAACGACACGGCCACGAAGCTGCCGGTGCGGCTCGCGATCTCGCTGCTGAAGAACTCGCGCGGCGAGATCGACGTGAACATCCCCGTGTCCGGCTCGCTGTCGAACCCCGAATTCAGCATCGGCGGCCTGATCTGGCACGCCGTGCTGAACCTGCTGAAGAAGGCGGTGACGGCGCCGTTCTCGCTGCTCGCGAGCGCGTTCGGCGGCAACGGCGAGGCGCTCGGCTACGTGGAATTCGCGCCGGGCCGCGCCACGCTGAGCGACGCGGATCGCGGCAAGCTCGACACCATCGCCAGGCTGCTGGCCCGGAAGCCGTCGATCCGGCTCGACCTGACCGGCCGCGTGGATCCCGCGCTCGACACGCCGGGCCTGCGCGAGGCTTACGTGGACCGGCTGGTGCGCCAGCAGAAGCTCAAGGACGTGGTGGGGCAGGGCGAGAGCGTGGACACCTCGGCCGTGCAGGTGGCGCCGGGCGAATACGCGAAGTATCTGGCCCAGGCCTACAAGGCCGCCGACTTCAGGAAGCCGCGCAACCTGATCGGCATGCAGAAGACGCTGCCCGAGGCGGACATGAAGCAGGCGCTGGCCGCGCACGCGCCGGCCGACGACGCGAGCCTGCGCGAGCTGGCCCAGCAGCGTGCGCAGGCGGTGCGCCAGTATCTGGACGGCAAGGTGGACGCGGGGCGCATGTTCATCGTGGCGCCGAAGCTCGACGCGAAGGGCATCGACGACAAGGGCGCGACCACGCGCGTGGATTTCGGGCTGAAGTAAACGCAAACGCCCGCGCCGGTGAACGGTGCGGGCGTCGGGTTCGACCGGCCGGCGGGCCGGGCGGGCTCAGGCGTGCTCGGGTTCGCGCTTGGCGATTTCCTTGCGGGCCGCGAGCGGGATGCGCGGGTCGTCCCACGTGCTCAGCCATTCCACTTCCTTGGCGGTGAACACCTGGCCGTAGTTGCGCAGCGAATATTGCAGCGAATCGATGATGTGGTTGCGGATGATTTCCGGCGTGCGCGGGTCGTCGAGCACGGAGCGGAACGCTTCAAGCGTGGCCATCGTCGGGCTCCGGTTGATCAGGGATAACCCTGTTATCGCACGTCAATAGTCGCGCGCCAAGTCGAAAAAAATAAATCTCCGGGCAGCGCGGATCCGGCGCGGGGCAAGGGATTGCACCCTCATTGCGATGCAGCATCGGCGCGCCGCCTGCGGCCCTCAGCGCGGCAGCCCGCCCGCCGCCTTGCCGCGCGCCACGATCCAGCCGTTCAGCGCCGCGCAGGCCACCAGCAGCGCGCCGGTCACGAAGAACACCGCGTGCAGGCCCACGTGTGCGCCGATCTGTCCGCCGATCAGGGGCCCGATCACCTGCCCCGAGAATTGCGCCGACTGCAGGTAGCCGAGCACGCTGCCCGAGTCGTGCTCGTCTACGGTGTGCCGCACGAGCTTCGCGATCGACGGCAGCAGCCCGGCCAGCGACATGCCCATCACGCCGCGCAGCAGCGCGAGCTGCCACCAGTGCGAGACGAAGGCCTGCGGCAGCATCACCAGCCCCGTCACGAGCAGGCAGCCGATGATCACGGGCCAGCTGCCGATACGGTCGGCCAGCGCGCCGAGGCGCGGCGCGGTGAGCATGCTGCCGAAGGCCGAGGCGGCCATCACGATGCCGGCCATGCGTGCCAGCTCGCCGTGCGCCACGCCGAGCTGGCCGATGTAGACGGTGATGATCGGCTCGATCGACATGTTGGCGAGCAGCACCATCATCGCCGTCAGCAGCAGCGCCCCGAGCGCGGCACGACGCGCGGCCGCGGCGGCAGCGGCGCGGGCGTCGGCATCGGCATCGGCATCGGCATCGGCATCGGCATCGGCATCGGCATCGCCGGCGGTGCCGGCCCGGGCGGCGCGCTTCGGGCGCAGGTCGCGGCTGCGGTCGAAATCCTCGCGCACCAGCACGATGGTGGCGACGGCGGCCACGGCGATCACCGCGCCGCCCACGAAGAAGGTGCCGCGGGTGCCCACCAGCCCGGGCAGGAAGCCGCCCACCAGCGGCCCCACCAGGTTGCCGGCCAGCGCGCCGGTGGAGAGCACGCCGAGCGCCCAGCCCGCGCGCTCGCGCGGCGCCTGGGTGCCGACCATCACGATCGAGGCCGACGCATAGCCGCCGATCAGGCCGGCCGCCAGCCGCAGCGCCACGAGCTCGGCCACGCTGTGCGCGATGCCGATCAGCGACATCACGATCGCCATGCCGATCGCGGCGCGCACCAGCATCGGCTTGCGGCCGTAGCGGTCGGCCAGGCGCCCCCACAGCGGCGCGGTGATCGCGGTGCCGAAGAAGGTCGCGCCGAAGGCCACGCCGGACCACTGCACGATGCCGGCCTGCGCATGCACGCCGAGCTGCTCGACGTAGAGCGGCAGGAACGGCAGCAGCATGCTCAGGCTCACCAGCGTGGTGAAGGAGCCGAACACGCAGACGGCGAGATTGCGCTTCCAGTGGTGCGCGTTGCGTTCGGCATAGCTGCCGGGCGCGGCAGCGGCGGCAGGGGCGGAACGGGACATCGCCGGGCTCCTGTGACGAGGGAAGGGGGAAGGGGCGCGAGGCGGTTCGCCTTGCTACTCGCCTCGTGCGCCGGCGGCCGCCACGATGTCGATCGCGAGCGCGAGCAGCATCGCGGCCACGCCGATCGCGAACAGCATCCGGTAGTTGCCGCCGTTCATCGAGAACACGAAGGACAGCCCGTAGGCGGCCAGCGCCTGGCACAGCGCGAAGCCCACGGTGGCCGTGCGCCAGGCCGGATCCTGCCGGCCCGGATGATGCGCGAGCAGCTCGTGCAGGCGGCCAAGCACCAGCGGCACGGTGCCGGTCACGAAGGCGCCCACCACCACGCTCGAGGCCATCAGCCAGAACGCCCCGAGCCCGAGCTCCGGAATCGCCACGCCGCCGATCTCGAGCACGAAGGCGAGCCGCAGCGCGTTGCCGAAGCCGATCCGGTCGGCCAGCGCGCCGGCCAGCACCGGCCCGAGCGTCGCGCCGATGCCGAACAGCACCCAGTACTGCGCGCCCACCTGCAGGCTCTGGCCGAGCCCGCGCGTCACGTAATCCACCAGGAAGATCATGTGCGGCACCCAGCCGGCCGCGTTCAGCGCGTATTCGGCGTAGAGCGCGCGCAGCGTGCGCGAGGCCTTGACCGGACGATGCTGCACCGGCCGGGCGCGCGGCGCGCCGTCGCGCGGCCAGCCGGTCCAGCCGATCGCGGTCAGCGCCAGCGACAGCACGCCGAGGCCGAGCCACGCATCCTGCAGGCTGCGTTGCAGCAGCAGCGGCACCACGGTGCCCGAGGCGATCACGCCGACGCCCACGCCCATGAAGATCACGCCGCCCGCCAGCCCGCGCCGGGCCGCCGGCACATGCTGGAGCACGGTGGGCGCGGCCAGCACCATCAGCGCGCCGCCCGCCACGCCGGCCAGGAAGCGCCACGCGAAGAACCAGCCGAACGACACCGGAAACGCGCAGGCCGCGAACGCAAGCGTGGCCAGCAGCATCATGGCGCGCAGCGTGGCGGTCACGCCGAATTTCGCGGCGGTCTGGCGGCCCGTCAACGCACCGGCCAAGTACCCGGCCAGGTTGGCCGCGCCGAGATAGGCGGCGAGCGCGGGCGCGAACCAGTGCGCGTCGACGATCGCCGGCAGCAGCGGCGTATAGGCGAAACGCGCCAGCCCGATGCCGATCAGGCTGGCGCAAAAGCCGGACAGGGTAGCCCGGGCGACGCTCGCGCCGCGCGCCGCGCGCGTGGCGTGAGCGGAGGAGTCGGCGGCGCGTTGCATGGCGGGGGTTCCTTCACTCGATTCGATAGCTGAAGGTTACGCGCCATCACTGATCCACAGAACTGAATTGTCGAGATAGGTGCTATCTGCAATGCAGATAGCTGTTATGCTGATTTCTCGTTTCCCGGCATGCCGGGCGCATCGCTACAATCGTGGCGTCGATCATCCTTTGCGGCGGCATGGCCGTCACCGATCATGGACCTGGCCGATCTCAAGACCCTCGAAGCCGTTGCCCGCCACGGCAGCATGAACAAGGCCGCGGCCGAACTGCATACCGTGCAGTCGAACGTCACCGCGCGCATCCGCTCGCTGGAGGACGAACTCGGCGTGACGCTGTTCCAGCGCCATGCGCGCGGCGTGACCGTCACGCCGGCTGCGCAGCGGATGCTGCCGTTCGTCGGCAAGATCGCGCAGTTGGTGTCCGAGGCGCGCGCGGCGGCCATCGACACCGGCGAGCCGTCCGGCACGCTCACGCTCGGCACGCTCGAAACCACCATGGCGCTGCGCCTCTCGCCGCTGCTGACCGAATTCGCGCGCACCTGGCCCGACGTGCGGCTGGTCGTCAGTTCGGGCACCACCGCCGGCCTCATGCAGAGCGTGATCGATTACCGGCTCGACGGC